>JANOXU010000023.1:0-11009 GCA_031418595.1 Burkholderiales bacterium | reverse complement strand
GGTGTTTTTACTTTTTTTTATTTTGTGGGGGGTGTGGTATTTCCGCCCTGGGGTTTTTGGGGGCGGCCCGTATTCCCCCGGGGGGGGGTTTCATGCCCGGTTCCCGGCTGCAACTGGGCACCCCCCGCGCTGCACGCCGCGCCCTCGCCGAGCTCGGGCTCCTCGGGCCGTCCAACCGTCCTCAGGACGCTTGGAGCCGCGGCCCTCGGCCCCCCGCCGAGCGGGGGGTTCTATTCAGGCAGACGCCCGGCCCGCTGCGCGGTCCTCTGTTCGCTGTGCGGGGGGTGGCTGCGATGAGCGCCGCCAAGTGGCGCCGGGCCATGAACACTGGCTTGACCGGCACGGTGCCGCCCACACGACCCAGCGCCGGCATGCCGGTGGCAGCGGCCGGCGCCGCGCCCGCGCCCGACCCCTACGCATCCAGCAATGCCCCGCGCTGGCTGAAGTTTCTATGGCGCACGCTGTCGGCGCACCACGTGTTTGTGCTGGCCTTTGTGCTGGTGCTGCCCTTTGTGGCATCACCCTTCTTCACCTACCAGGTGGCATCGCAGTCGTTGATCTTCGGCCTGATCGCGCTGTCGCTCACCTTCCTGGCCGGCTACGGCGGCATGGTGTCCTTGGCCCAAATGTCAGTGGCCGGCATGGCGGGCTACGCCGTGGCGGTGCTGGGCGCCAGTGGCACGGCCACCAGCCTGGGCTGGGCCTGGTGGGTCGTGATCCCGTTTGCGCTGGTGATCGCGGTGGTGTGCAGCACGCTGATCGGCTGGCTGTCGGTGCGCACCGACGGCATCTACACCATCATGATCACGCTGGCCATCGGCGTGGCGTTCTATTACCTGGTGCTGCAGAACTACACCGTGTTCAATGGCTTCCAGGGTTTCCAGAAGGTCTATCCGCCTGAGGTCTTCGGCCTCAACTGGCGCGACCCGCTGCCGTTTTATTTTCTGTGCCTGTTCTGGGCCATGGCCGGCTACTTTTTCATCAAGTGGCTGGTGCGCACACCGTTTGGCATAGCGCTGCAGGGCACACGCGACAACGCCAGGCGCATGGGCGCGCTGGGCTTCAACGTTACCGCGCACCGCGTGGCGGCGTACGCCGTGTCGGGCCTGCTGGCGGGTGTGGCCGGCGTGCTGCTGGTTTGGTACAACGGCCTGATCACACCGGGTTCGGTGGGCACCGGCTGGCTCATCAACGTGCTGGTGATGGCCGTGCTAGGTGGCATGAAGCACCCGATCGGCGCCTTCCTGGGCGCCATCGTCTTCATCCTGTTGCAGACCTTCGCCATTGATGTCATCGACCGCGAACGCTTCAACCTCGTCATCGGCGGCGTCTTCCTCGCCATCGTCTTGTTTTCCCCCGACGGCCTGCTCGGCCTGTGGGCGAAGTTGCAAACGCGCTTCGGCCCCAGCCAGGTCTTGACTTCAACCAACAGGAGAAAGTTGTGAACAGTGTGAACAAGCGAATCTGGGTTCGTTCGATGTTGTGTGCGGCCGCGGTGGCGGCGGTCAGCGGTGCGGCGTTGGCGCAGGGCACGCCGGTCAAGATCGGCCTGTTGGCCACGCTGGAGGGCCCGTTTGCTGCCGGCGGTGCCGACGGCATGCGTGGTGCCGAGCTGGCCGTGAAACAGCGCGGCGGCGTGGTCGCCGGGCGCAGGATCGAGATCATCAAGGCCAGTTCAGACGCCAAGCCCGACGTGGCCGTCAACGCCACGCGCAAGCTGGTGGAGCAGGACAAGGTCGAGATCATGGTCGGCCCCTTGTCGGGCGGTGAAGGCATTGCGGTCAAGGACTACTCCAAGACGCAGCCGCAGGTGACCTTCATCAACGGCGGCTCGGGCGCGCAGGCCACCACGCTGGTCAGCCCCAGCGCCAACTTCTTCCGCTTCAACACCGAGGGTGCGCAGTGGATGGTGGGCCTGGGCAAGGCGGCCATCGACAAAGGCTACAAGCGCACGATGATCATTGCCGAGGACTACGCCTTCCCGTACAGCCAGGTGCAAGGCTTCATGGCCGAGTACTGCCGCCTGGGTGGCAAGGTGCCGGAAAAAGCCTGGGTGCCGCTGGGTGGCAAAGACTATTCGTCGGTGATCGCCAAGATTCCGAAGGATGTGGACGCGCTGCTGGTCGTGCTGGGCGGCGCCGACGCGGTGAACTTCCTGACCCAGTATGAAAACGCCGGCGGTGACAAGCCGATGATGGGCGGCAGCATCACCGTCAGCCAAGACGTGCTGAACTACAAGGGCAAGCGCCGCGACTCGCTGGTGGGCACGATCTCTGCCGGGCCGGTGGCCGACAACTTCGACGGCGCCGACTGGAAAGCCTTCGTTGCCGACTACCAGAAGAACTACCCGGTGTCGGCCGGCGGCTATCCCAGCCCGAGCCTGTTCGCTTTTGTCTACTACACCAACATGAAGGCGGCGCTGGACGGCCTGGCAGCCGTCAACGGCGACTTGAGCGGCGGCCAGGCCAAGTACCGCGAAGCGCTGAGCAAGTTGGTGCTGAAAGGCCCCACCGGTGAAGTGCGGCTGGACAGCAACCGCCAGGCCATCGGCACCACCTTCGTCACCGAAGTGGTCAAGGACGCCCAAGGTAACTTGTCGACCAAGGTGACACGCAAGGTAGACAACGTTGACCAAACGCTGGGCATGGCCAAGGAAGACTTCAAGATGGGCTCGCGCGACGTGCCTGCATGCCCTTGATGGCACCAGCGCACGGCTGAACCGATGGCGTCGATCAGCGACCTTCCAGCACAGCGCAACGCGTCAGCGCGTGCCTTGACAGCGGTGGCCCAGCCGCCGCTGATGTCTGGCGACGCGCTGGTGCTGCAAGGCGTGACGCGCGCCTTCGGCGCCTTGCGTGCCGTGGACGAGGTGTCGCTGAGCGTGGCCGCGGGACAGAAGTACGCCGTGCTCGGCTCTAACGGCGCCGGCAAGACGACGCTGTTCAATGCCATCACCGGAGACTTCCCGCCCACGGCGGGCAGGATCCTCTTCTTTGGCGAGGACATCACCGCCCTGCCACCGCACGAGCGCATCCGCAAGGGGCTGCGGCGCACCTACCAGTCGTCGCTGCTGTTCAAGGACCTGAGCGTGCGCGACAACCTGTTCCTGGCCGTGCGCGGCGTGGGCAACGCGCGCTTCAGCTTCTGGCGCCCGCGCGCGACCCATGAGTCGCAGGTGGCCACCGACGACATCCTGCACCGCGTGCGGCTGAGCCACCTGAAAGACGAACTGGTGGGCAACCTGGCCCACGGCCAGCAGCGCCAGTTGGAGATCGGCATGGCGCTGGCCGGGGCGCCGCGGCTGATCCTGTTCGACGAACCCGCGGCCGGCTTGTCGCCGACCGAGCGTCGTGAACTGGTCACCTTGCTGCGTGGCTTGCCAGCGCACATGAGCTTCGTGCTGATCGAACACGACCTGGACATCGCGCTGCGCGTGGTGCAGCGGGTAACGGTGATGCACAACGGGCGCGTGCTCAGGCACGGCACGCCCGATGAGATCGAAAACGATGCCCAGGTGCAGGCCATCTACATGGGCGGGAAACACTGATGGCCTGGTTTGGCCGCGCCAGCGATGGCCAGCAAAAGTCAACCGCCCCGATGCTGGTCATCGAGGGCCTGAACGTCTACTACGGCCGTGCCCACGCTTTGCAGGGTGTGAGCCTGACCCTGGCCCATGGCGTTCAAGGCATTGTGGGCCGCAACGGCATGGGCAAGACCACGCTGTGCAACGCCATCACGGGGCTGGTGCCGGCCAGCGGCAGCGTGCAGTTGGCGGGTGACGAGATCCTCGGCATGAGCGCCCACGCCATCACCCAGCGCGGCATCGCCTATGTGCCGCAAGGGCGGCGCGTCTGGCCAAGCCTAACGGTAGACGAAACTCTGAAACTGGTGGCGCGCAGGAAACATGAGGTCGACCGCGTGTATGCCATGTTCCCGCGGCTGGCCGAACGCAAAGGCCACGGTGGCGGCCAGTTGTCGGGCGGTGAACAGCAGATGTTGGCCATTGGCCGCGCGCTGTTGCTGGAGCCACGCCTGCTGGTGATGGACGAACCCACCGAGGGCCTGGCCCCGGTGATCGTGGAACAGGTCGAAAACGCGCTGCGTGCGCTGGCCACCGGTGGCGAGATCGCGATCCTGCTGATCGAACAGAACCTGGGCGTCGTGCTGGACGTGGCTGACAGCATCGGCGTCATGGTCAACGGCCGCATCGCCCACCAGATGCCGGCTTCGCAACTGGCCGCCGACCGTGCCTTGCAAGAACAACTGCTGGGCGTGCGCAGCGGCGGGCACCACGACGAGGCCGAAGCCGACGCGCTGGAACTACCCCCGACTGCGCTCGACGCCGAACCGCAGCAGGTCTACACCGTGCGTCGCGCGCATGGCGACGGCGCGCCTGCCTGGGACGACCTGGCGCCGCGCACGGTGCGTGGCTTCAACCGCTGGAATGCGGCTGGCACGGCGGGCCCGGCCAACGACATCACCCGAGACAGCGCCGAGACGCTGGCGCCGAAGACGGCGCGCGTCATGCCCACCGCCGGCCAGGTGCTGGCGTTCCCGGTGGCCGCCACCAGTGGCCGGGCCGCCTATGTGGCGGGCACCTTCGACACCAAGGCGCGTGAACTGTTCTTCCTGCGCCAGTGCCTTGAAAGGTTAGGCCTGCGCGTGGTGACGGTGGACCTGTCCACCAGCGGCAAACCCTCACCGGCCAGCGTGCATCCGCGCGAGGTGGCGCGCCACCACCCGCAAGGTGAATCAGCGGTGTTCAGCGGCGACCGCGGCAGCGCAGTGGCCGCCATGGCGCAGGCCTTCGAACGCTATGTGCGCACGCGGCGCGACGTTGGCGGCATCATTTCCGCCGGTGGCTCCGGCGGCACGTCGCTGGCCACGCCCGGCATGCGCGCGCTGCCCATCGGCGTGCCCAAGGTCATGCTCAGCACCATGGCCAGCGGCGACACGCGGCCTTACGTCGGCCCGAGCGACATCTGCATGATGTATTCGGTGACGGATGTGCAAGGCATCAACCGCATCAGCGAAAAGGTGCTGGCCAACGCCGCGCACGCGCTGGCCGGCATGGTCATGCACCCGATGGCGGCGTCGGCCGTGACCAAGCCCGCGCTGGGCCTGACGATGTTCGGGGTCACCACGCCGTGCGTGCAGGCGGTGGCAAAGCGGCTGCAAGACAACTTCGATTGCCTGGTCTTCCATGCCACCGGCGTGGGTGGGCAGAGCATGGAGAACCTGGTCGAATCGGGCTTGCTGGCGGGCGTGATCGATGTCTCGACCACTGAAGTGGCCGACGAGATCGGTGGCGGTGTGCTCAGCGCCGGCGCCACGCGCATGGACGTCTTTGCCCGGCACGCGCTGCCTTACGTGGGCAGTTGTGGCGCGCTGGACATGGTGAACTTTGGCGCCTGGGACAGCGTGCCCGAGCGCTTCAAGGCGCGCAAGTTGTACCGCCACAACCCAACGGTGACGCTGATGCGCACCACGGTGGACGAGAACCGGCGCATCGGCGAATTCATCGCCGCCAAACTCAACGCGATGCTGGGCCCGGTGCGCTTCTTGATTCCCGAGGGCGGTGTGTCGGCGATCGACAAACCCGGCCAGCCCTTCCACGACCCGCAAGCCGACCGCATGCTGTTCACGTCGATCGAGCAGCACTTCCGCGCGGGCCAAGAGCGCAAGCTGATCCGCCTGCCGCACCACATCAACGACGACGCCTTTGCCGCTGCACTGGTGGCCGCTTGGCACGACGTGCAAGTTGCCGCTGCCGGCGCCCGGCGCGCCTGACCCCTGGACGACACCACCATGGCCCGCATTGCAAGACACACCCTGCTCGAGCGCTTTCGCGCCAAGATCGCCGCCGGCCGCCCGCTCATCGGCGGTGGCGCTGGTACCGGCCTGTCGGCCAAATGCGAAGAAGCCGGCGGTATCGACCTGATCGTGATCTACAACTCCGGGCGCTACCGCATGGCCGGGCGCGGCTCGCTGGCGGGCTTGATGGCTTACGGCAATGCCAACGAGATCGTCTGCGACATGGCGTGCGAGGTGCTGCCGGTGGTCAAGCACACGCCGGTGCTGGCCGGCGTCAATGGCACCGACCCGTTCATGATCACCGAGCAGTTCCTGCGTCGGCTCATCGACCTGGGTTTCAGCGGCATCCAGAACTTCCCCACCGTGGGCCTGATCGACGGCACCTTCCGCGCCAACCTTGAAGAAACCGGCATGAGCTACGCGCTGGAGGTGGAACTGATCCGCAGCGCGCGGGCGCTGGACCTGCTGACCACGCCCTATGTCTTCAGCGCGCAAAACGCGCAGGACATGGCCGCCGCCGGTGCCGACATCATCGTGTGCCACATGGGCCTGACCACGGGTGGCGCCATCGGCGCCGAAACCGCGATGAAACTGGCCGACTGTGTGGCGCCCATCAACACCTGGGCCGCCGCGGCGCGCGCCGTCAACCCCTGGGTCATCGTGCTGTGCCACGGCGGCCCCATCGCCACCCCCGACGACGCGCAGTTCATCCTGCGCCAGTGCCCATCCTGCGACGGCTTCTACGGCGCCAGCTCGATGGAGCGGCTGCCCACTGAAGTGGCGTTGACCGAGACCACGCGGCGCTTCACACAGATCACGCGATAACTTGTTGACGCGATTCCAGGAGACACCCCCATGACCGGCGCTGAATTCGGTAGCTTCATCCTTGGCTTGATCGTCGTGGCCATCGTCGTGGCCATCGCGGTGTGGCTGCTGCACTGGCTCTACCTGCGCAGCAGCAAGGAGCGCGCCTTTGTGCGCACTGGCCTGGGCGGGCAGAAAGTGGTGCTCGACGGCGGCGCCTTTGTGCTGCCCATCGTGCACGACGTGATCCCCGTCAACATGAACACGCTGCGGCTGGAAGTCATCCGCGGCCGCGACAAGGCACTGATCACCAAAGACCGCATGCGCGTGGATGTGATCGCCGAGTTCTACGTACGCGTGCAAGCCACGCCCGATTCAGTGGCCGCTGCGGCGCAGACGCTGGGCCTGCGCACGATGGAGCCCGAGCAGCTCAAAGAGCTGGTCGAAGGCAAGTTCGTCGACGCGCTGCGCACGGCGGCCGCCGAGATGACGATGGAAGAGCTGCACGAAAAGCGCGGCACATACGTCAAGCGCGTGCGCGAGGCCGTGGCCGGTGACTTGACCAAGAACGGCCTGGAGCTGGAGGCCGCGTCGCTGACCCAACTGGACCAGACCGGCATGGAGTTCTTCAACCCCAGCAACGCCTTTGACGCCGAAGGCCTGACGCGCCTGACTGAGCAGATCGAACACCGCAAGAAGCAGCGCAACGATGTCGAGCAGGACACGCTGATTGCCATTCGCAACAAGAACCTCGAAGCCGAAAAACTCAGCCTGGGCATCGACCGTGAAAGTGAATATGCGCGGCTGACGCAGCAGCGTGAGGTGGAGATTGCCCGGGCGCGCCAGCGCGCCGACGTGAGCACCGAGCGCGCGCAGCGCGAACAGGAAGCCGAAGGCGCACAGATCAGCGCCAAACAGACGATCGAGACGGCCCGCATCCGCTCTGAACAGACGCTGGAGCAAGACCGCATCGGCAAGGAACGCGCGGTCCAAAGCGCCGAGATCGAGCGCCGCATGTCGTTGGAACTGGCCGAGCAGCAGCGCGCCATCGCCGTGGCGCGCGAGAGCAAGGCGCAGAGCGAAGCGCAGGCCCAGGCCGAGGTGGCGCGTGCGCTGGCCGTGTCGGCCGAAGAGAAGGTGTTCACCGCCCGCGAAGTGGAGATGGCCGAACGCAAGAAGGCCATCGAGCTGATCGGTGCGGCGCAGGCCTCCGAACACGAAGCGCTGCGCCTGACCAGCGCCGCTGCGGCCGAGAAGCAGGCCAGTGCCGACCGCGGCGCAGCGGTCGTGGCACAGGCCACCGCCGATGCCGACGCCGACAAGATCCGCAGCCTGGCGCTGCGCGTGCGCGCCGAAATCGAAGCCGAGGCCCTGCGTTGGATGAACGAGGCGCACAACATGCTCACACCCGACGCGCGCGCCTCGGCATTGCGCATGCGCTTGGTCGAGAAGGCCGAAGCCATCATCCGCGAATCGGTGCGGCCGATGGAGCGCATCGAGGGCATCAAGATCCTGCACGTCGATGGCCTGGGCGGCGGTGGTGGCCACAGCAGCGGCGTGGGCGATGCCAACGGCGGCGGATTTGCCGACGGCGTGGTGAATTCAGCGCTGCGTTTCAGAGCCCAAGCGCCGCTGGTGGACCAGTTGCTCAGAGAGATCGGCCTGGATGCCGGCGACCTGGGCCGCCTGACCGCGGGCGCCACCAGCACACAGCAAGCCCTGCCTTCGGCGCTGGCCAACAAGTAGCGCGCCGTGATCAAGCTCTACGTCTCCAGCGTCATCGACGCCTCGGCCGACAACGTGTGGTCGCGCATTCGCGACTTCAACGCCCTGCCCTTGTGGCACCCGTTGATCGCCGACAGCCGCATCGAGAACAACGAACCCAGCGACCGCGTGGGCTGCATTCGCCACTTCCACACCCGCGACGGCGGCATGATCCGCGAGCGGCTGCTGGCCTTAAGCGACTACGACTACAGCAGCAGCTACGAGATCCTGGAAAGCCCGATGGGCGTGGCCAACTACGTCGCCACGTTGAAGCTCACCCCCGTGACCGATGGCAACCGCTGCTTTGCCGAGTGGAGTGCCGAGTTCGACTGCGCCGAAGGCCGCGAACGCGAGCTGACCGACACCATCGGGCAAGGTGTTTTCCAGGGCGGCCTGGAGGCACTGAAACACCACTTCGGCCGGCGCTGAAGGTGGCCGCCGTGGCTGACCGCGCGCAACCCCCCCGGCCCGCCCGGAACGGCGCCACGCGCACAAAGGGCGGCGGCTGAGATGCTGCAAAAGGTCGTCCGCTCCACCATCATCGACGCGCCGATCGAGCGCGTCTGGGCCGTGCTGCGCGACTTCAACAGCCACGACCAATGGCATGCCGTGGTCGACATGAGCCGCATCGAAGGCAGTGACCGCAGCGACCAACTCGGCTGCGTGCGCAGCTTCACGCTGAAAGACGGCAACCGCATCCGCGAGCAACTGCTGACGCTGGACGATTACGACCACAAGAGCACCTACTGCATCGTTGAATCCACCGTGCCGCTGCAGCGCTATGTGGCCACGGTCACGCTCAGGCCGGTGACCGATGGCAACCGCACCTTCTGGCACTGGGAGTCGACGTTTTCCACGCCACCGGGCATGGAACGCGAACTGCACGACATGGTGGCCAGCGGCGTTTACGAAGCCGGCTTTGCCAACCTGCGCCAGCACCTGGCGCTGGGCGCCGACCGCCTGCCGCGCGGTGCGCAGCCCATGCCCACCGCGTTGCCGGTGGCCACGCGCCGCGCCGTGCTGCGCAGCCACGGCGGCCCTGAGGTGATGCAGGCCGAAAACGGCGAAGCCGCAGCGCCGGGCGCGGGCGAGGTGCGCATCCGGCAGCGCGCCATCGGTGTGAACTTCTTCGACGTCTATTTGCGCAAGGGCTGGATGCCCGGGCTGCTGCCCCTGCCGGGCACACCGGGCATGGAGGCCGCGGGCAGCGTCATTGACGTCGGCGCGGGCGTCAACGGTTTTTTGCCCGGCGACCGGGTGGCTTACCTGGGTCCGCAGCCGGGCGCCTATTGCAGCGTGCGCTGTGTGCCCGCGTCCTGGGTGGTGCGCCTGCCGGCCGCGGTGGACGATGACACCGCCGCCGCGCTGTTGCTCAAGGGCCTGACGGCAGACATGCTGCTGCGCGACCTGGGTCGCGTGGGCCCGGGCACACGCTTGCTGCTGCTTGCCGCGGCCGGCGGCGTGGGCCTGCTGGCAGCGGCGTGGGCGCGGCGTCTGGGCGCCACGGTGATCGGCACGTGCAGCAGCGAAGACAAGGCCCGCGTCGCGCGTGACCATGGCTGCCAGCATCTGATCGTCACGCGCGACTACCGGTTCGCCGACGACGTGCAGCGCATCTGCGGCGGCGCCGACGTCATCATTGACGGCCTGGGCGACGCGGCCCGCGAAGAAAACTTCGCGGCGCTGGCGCCCTGCGGCCACTGGATCAGCCTGGGCCAGGCCAGCGGCGCGCTGCAGCCGCTGGAGCCGAACCAGCTCGTGCACAAGTCGGCCACCTTCTCACGCCCGGTGGTGTTTGCCTACCTGTCGTCGCCGGCGCAACTGCTGGCCCGCACGCAGCGCCTGTGGGCCGCGCTGGCCGACGGCAGCATCAGCAAACCACTGATCGAGCGCTACGCGCTGGATGCGGCCGACCAGGCTCATGCGCGGCTGGAGTCACGGCGATCGGTGGGCTCGCTGATCTTGGTGGCCTGATGGCGGCCTGAAGTGAACTGAATCGTTAACGGCCTGAAGCCGGCCGTTTGAAACCGCCCTCCACCCAGGCCTGCGCGCTGCTCGCATTGAGCTTGAAGCCTGCGCCCACGCGCACCTGAGCCAGTTGCTGGCCCGCCGCATCGGTGGCTGCCAGCAGCGCATGCGGGTCATCGTCGTCGGGCACGATGTCCAGCGTGACGCCAATGCGCGCACCGGTTGCCGTGGTGATGCTCAACGCTTTGTGCAGCAGCGCATGCTGATGCTGCTCGTGCCGGCGCACCACCTCGGCCGCGGTCTTCACCAGCGTGTTGAACGCCGCTGTATCCAGCGGTTTGGGGTTGCGCTTGTCGCGCCCCATGGTCCACGGGCCCACCAGCGCGGGCTCGGGTTCACCGTGCCTGAACATTTCAACGGCCCAGCCGTCGTCGTCGTTGTTCTTCACCACCCGCGCCGTCCAGCCGTTGTCGCGCCACAGGCGGTCTTGCTTGATGGGCTCGTCTTCAGTCAGATTTGTCATTGGTAGACGTTGGTTCCTAAGCGGCCCGAAGGCCGGGTTCAGAGCCAACGCCCCCGTTCAAACCGTGCATGCGGATTTCCCGCACACGGCTTACCAGTGGTCTGTCGGCTCGCAGCATTACGCAGGCCTCCTGTTG
>JANOXU010000022.1:0-22544 GCA_031418595.1 Burkholderiales bacterium | reverse complement strand
CCGACGCCTGGGCCCAGGCCTTCACCGACGAGCACCCGACCAACCCCGACGCCTGGGCCCTGCTGGGCCGCTTGGGCAAGGAAGACTGGATCTCGCGCTGGCGCGTGGTGGGCGAGCCCGGCGGCGCCACCCTCACCACGATCACCACGGCGCAGATGCGCGCCAGCGCCGAGGGTGAAGACGCCACCCTGGCTGACGCCATCACGCCCTACGCCGGCGCGTTCAGAACCGACCCGCTGCATTACTACTCGGGCATCAATGCCTTGACGCTGACCGTGCTGCGCCAGCACCTGGGCGGGCCGACCACGCCCGAGGGGATTGACGAACTGCTCGGCGGCGTGCGCTGGGCCGCGCTGGCGGCGCAGGCGCGTGAACCGCGCAGTTATTGGCCGCGCGTCACGCTGGCCGAGCTGTCGCTGCTGTGCCGCGAAACCGCCGCCGTGGTGCGCGATTTCAAAGCCGCCATGGCCGCCGCCGAGCGCGACTGGTTCGCGCTCGACTCCACCCGCCAGACGCTCACCTTGCTGCGCGACGTGGCGTTCCGGCCGGCCGAAACGGCCGCCGCCTTGCAGATCGTCGAGGCCGAAATCGCCCGTGTCGCCGCGCCGCTGAAGCCGAACAAGGTGCTGCTCTTTTCCGGCCACATGGTCGATGCGCCGGGGCGCACGCCGCCACGTTTGCCCAGCGCCTGGGTGCCGCAGGCCGCGGCCGACATCGAAGGCGTGCTGGATGAACTGGGTGTGGGCGCCGGCGACCTGCTTCTCACCCAAGGCGCGGCCGGCGGCGACTTGCTCTGCGCCGAAGGCTGCCTGGCACGCGGCGCGCGCGTGCAATTGCTGTTGCCGCAAGCCGAGCCGAAGTTCATTGAAGACTCGGTGCTGCGCAGTGACCAGGGCGAGGCCTGGCGCGTGCGCTATTTGGCTTTGCGCAAGAAGCTGAAGGACGCACCCAGGGTGCTGGCCGATGAACTCGGCCCCGCGCCCAAGGGCAGCAACATCTACGAGCGCTGCAACCTGTGGCTGCTGCACAGCGCGCTGGCCTACGGGCAGGACAAGGTGCACTTCATCTGCCTGTGGGACGGCCAGGGCGGCGACGGGCCAGGCGGCACCGCGCACATGTACAACGAGGTCAAGCGCCGCACCGGGCAGGTGCATTGGCTCAAGCCGCGGCCGGCGGCCTGAGCGCACCAGCAAGTTTCTGCCATCAATCAACACCGCAACACCATGGCCACACGCAAGACCCGAGTCGCCCCCGCCATCACACCGCCACCGCCAGCAGCGCCAGGGCCGAAGTTCAGCACCCTTGGCGACGACTGGGACGTGGGCGCTGACGGCAGCTTTCTTTCACCTGCCGTGTCGGCCACGCAGCCCGAACAGATGCTGCTTTTTTCACCGCGCATTCGCTACGGCATGATCGAAGCCGACATCACACCGCTGGAAGCCGGCAAGGGCCGCGCCGAAGCGCTCTCGCTCGAAGCCGACTTGGTGTTCCGCTACAGCGGGCCCGATGGTTTTTATTACGCCGGCACCAGCGGCTTTGACAGCAAGTTCTTCATCGCCAAGGTGATGCCAGGGCCTTACTACCAGGTGCGCGAAGCGGTGGGCCGGCGCAGCGTGATCAAGGCCAGGAAGACGTACCGCCTGCGCGTTGAATTCAACGGCAGCAAGATCATCGTGTTTGAGAACGACGTGCAGCAGCTCGTGCTCATCGACGACGCCTACTCGGTGGGCCAGGTGGGCCTGCGCACCTGGCGCACGCGGGCGCGCTATGAGCGCATCACGGTCAAGGCCGAGCAGCCGAGCTGCTTTCTCATCATGCCGTTCAGCACCGAGCTGAGCTTCGTGCACCGCGTCATCGACCAGGTGGTCACCCAGCACGGCATTCGCTGCGTGCGCGCCGACGAGGTCTACCTGAGCAACCCGGTGATGGACGACGTGAAGCAACGCATCGCCGCAGCCGACCTGGTGATCGTCGACTTCACCGGCAAGAACCCCAACGTGTACTACGAAGCCGGCCTGGCTGATGCGTGGCGCAAGGACTGGATCGTGCTGGCGCAGGCCAGTGAAGACATGACCTTCGATGTGCGCCACATCCGCAGCATCCGCTACACCAACACCATGGGCGCCGACGTGCGGCTGCGCGAAGAACTGGGCAAGGCGCTGGCGGCGCTGGGTTACCGCGCGGCCATGGTGTGAGCGCCCTGCGGCGCGACGCCGTGCAGGCTCAACCCGCCGCCGGGTCAACCTCGCCATGCAGCTTGGCCGCGCGCTCGCTGAGCACGCGCGCGGTCAGGCGCAGGTTGCCTTCAGCGTCGATGTCGCCCTCTACTTCGGTGGCCGGCCGTGCCGCCAGGGCGCCGCGCAGCACCAGGTGCGCGCCGGCTCCCGTGGGGCGCAGCGTGCCGATCAGTTCGGCCACGCCGTCGGTGCTGAGCACGGCCACCGCCACGGTCTGGCCTTGCGGGCGGGTGACGACGATGCGCCGCGTGACGTAGGTGGCCGAGCCGCGCTCATCGGGCATCAGGATCACACCTACGATGACTGGCCGGCGCAGCAGATGCGCCATCAATTCCTTGCGCGGCAGCTCGGCCGCCAGCAGCAGCAAGTGGCGCAGGCCGCAGTGGAAGGCCAACGCGCGTGAAGGGTCGGCGCGCACGCCGAAGGTGCTGCCGCGCAGGCCGGCCAGTGCTTGCGCGGCGTCGGCGGTATTGAGAGCATCGAACGCCACCAGCCGGCCGGGGGGCATCAGCGCGCGGTCTGCCCGCGCGTCAGCGCGGCCGGCGCGGTACAGCACGAGCGCGCGCGTGCGTTCGCGCTGCTCGGCCAGCCGCGCTGATTGCGTTGGCCGCTGCACCACCAGCGCGTCAATCACGCTCGCGGCGTCAGCGTCACCGTTCTTGGCCAAGGCTTGCAACACCGTCATCTCCAGGTCTGCCGCGGGGTCGTGCAGGGTTTCGAGCAGCACCTTGCTGGCCGCACGCAACGGCAGATCGCCAAGCAACGCGGCGGCGCGCCGGCGCAGCGGCAGCGGCGCCGTGGCGTCGCGCAAGAAGCGGCCCAGCAGCGCAGCGGTGTCGGCGTCCGGGGCGCGGTCGGCGGCGATGCTCATGGCGCGGGTCAAGTGCCAACGCTGGCCGGCCGACACGCCCTTTGTGAGCAAGGCGCGCACGGCCACCAGCTCGTCTGAGGTGAGCCGCGGGCGGCCGAACATCGGGCCATCGTGCGCCAGCACACGCTGCAGCCGCGGCGGCAATTCGGCTGGCGGTTCAGGCGGGCGTTCGGGCGGTTGAGGCGTGACCATGGCGGCTCCTTCAACAGGGCTCGCGCACCCAACAGCTCGAGCGCATGGTGTCGACCTGGCCAGCGGTCAGGTCGCGGCTGTTGACCGAAATCTCGCCGATGCCGTCGTTGTTGGAGTCAACACCCATCAGGTTGGTGGCCGAGTTGGTGTGCACCAGGCCGAGGTAGTGGCCCACTTCGTGCGCGGTGATCACGCCGAAGAAATCGTCGCTGCTGCCGCTGACTTCAACCACCGCGCCGGTGCGGCCCTTGTCGTCTTTGTCGCACGGGCCGCTGGAGTTGCTCCAGCCCCCGGCATCGGTGATGGTTTGCACGATGAACAGGTCGATGCCGTCGTTCGGGCCCGAGTAGGCCTCGGTCAAATCGGTGGCCTGGCCGGCGTTGATGCTGAGGTAGGGCTGCGCGTCATCTTCATGGATGTAGCGCCAGAAGATGCGGCGCACGCCGATGTTGGCCTGCTCATAAATCTCACGCATCAGGTCGATGCCGTGCTGCACGCGCACGGCCTGCGTCTGCGTCATGGTGCCGGCGAAACCGGGCTCGTGGCCGACGAAGAACACGCACAGGTTGATGGCCTGGCCGCGGATGTTTTCAATGTGCCGGCGCACGCGCAGCTCGCGCGAAATCGGCCCCCAGATGTAGCCGAAGAGGTGGCGCTGAACGCTCAGGCTGCCCGTCTTGTCCAGACAATCGCTACAGGTTTGGCGGATGCTGACGCTGGCCATGGCCCTCTCACTGCAAGGCGATGAGCATGGGGATCAGCCCGCGGCCTGCGGCGTGCGGCGCAATCGCCTTGCCGATCACGGCGCCGAAGGCTTGCAGCGGGTCGCCGGCGCGCATGGCATGGCCCGCGGTGGGCGCGCTGGTCAGCAGGTCGCCAATGCGGATCGGCCCGCCCTCATCGCTGACCTTGACGAAGACCTTGCCGACCAGCGCAATCGCCCGCCGGTGCGGCCGGCCGCGCTGGCGGTCGAGCACGATGCCGGGCTTGTAGGCGCCGGCGCCTGACACGACGCCGACGACCGCTGTTTCGTGCGCGTGTTGGGCCGGGCGCAGCCGGCCGTCGGGGCCCAGGGCCATCACCGTGCCGGGTTCGGCATCGACTTCGGGCAGCACCTCGAACTCTTCGGCGCAATCGGCGTTGCGCAAGGTGATGTCGCCGGCATTGGCATCGAGGTGGATGGTGGCGTCGGCATCGGCAAAGATGTCGTTGGCGCTGCTCGGGTAAAGCAGGATGTCGCCGTCGCTGTCATGCCCGCCCAGGCGCAGGTTGGCGTTACCGCCAAGCGCCAGGATCTGCTGGCCGTTGGCGTTGTAGGCATTGATGCCATGGCTGTCGGCATCAAGCAGCAAGCGGCGCACCCCGGCTTTGTCGTACAGATCGACATCACCATCGCTGTTGTTGCCGCCCAGACGCAGGTTGGCGTTGTCGCCCAGGCGCGCCACCTCTTGGCCGGCGGCGTTGCGCACGCGCAGCAACTGGTTGCCGGCGTCAAGTTCGATGCGCGTCGTGCCTTTGTCGTCGGTCAGCACCACGTCACCATCAGCACCGTTGCCACCCAGGCGCAAATTGGCGTTGTCGCCCAGCCGGCCCACTTCCTGCCCGCTGGCATTGCGCACGCGCAGCAACTGGTTGCCGGCGTCGAGTTCAAGGCGCGTGATGCCTGCACCGTCTTTCAGCACGATGTCGCCGTCCATGCCGGCGCCACCGCCGAGCACGAGGTTGCCATTGGCGCCCAGATCGACCACCTGGGCCGCGTCGGCAGCGAACAAACGCAGCCGCTGCGTGCTGGCGCTGAGCGTGGCGCGCGTGGTGCCGGCGTTGTCCTTCACCACCAGGTCGCCGTTGGCAGCGGTGCCGCCGAGCGTGAGGTTGCCGCTGCCTGCCAGCGCCGCCACCACGTTGCCCGCGGCGTCGCGCAAGCGCATGCGCTGCGGGTTGGCTTGCAGTTCCAGGCGGGTGTTGCCGTCAGCATCCTTGAGCAACACCTCACCACTGCCGCCACCGCCGCCCAGGGTGAGGTTGCCACCATAGTCAAGCTCGGCGCGGATGTTGCTGTTGACGTCGCGCAGCGTCAGGATGCGCGCGTCGCCATCGAGCGTGAACGTCGCGTTGTCCGACGCCAGCGGCGTGATCGTGAGCAACTGTTCGATGACTTGTGCCATGGTGCGCTCCCGGGGTGTGCGCCGGCAGGCCGAGGCTGTCCGGTTGATGCGCCGGTTTTAAGCACGCCAGCGGCTGCGGCCCATCCCTAACACCTTTGTCCATGCGGTGCGCGCGGTGAACCGCGCCTGGCAGGCGTGGCGCCGCGGCTTCAGCGCCCGCCCGTCACATCCACCACCGCCCCGGTGCTGTAGCTGGAAGCCTCGCTGAGCAGCCACAGCACCGCCTGCGCCACTTCGTCGGCGCTGCCTGCGCGCTGCATGGGCACTTGCGGGGCGACTTGCGCGGCGCGGTCGGGCAGGCCGCCGCTGGCGTGGATTTCGGTGTCGATGATGCCCGGGCGCACAGCGTTGACGCGGATGCCCTCTGCCGCCACCTCGCGCGCCAAGCCCAGGGTGAAGGTGTCGATGGCGGCCTTGGCCGCGGCGTAATCCACATACTGGCCCGGCGAGCCCAAACGCGCGGCTGCAGAGGACAAGTTGACGATGACCCCGCCGCTGCCGCCATGCCGGGTGCTCATGCGCAGCACGGCTTGGCGCGCGCAGACGAAGGAGCCGACCAGGTTGATGTCAAACATGCGCTTCAAGCGGTCAACGCTCATGGCGTCAACCCGCGATGGCAGGTCCACCACGCCGGCGTTGTTGACCAGGCCGTGCAGCGTGCCGAACTCGCGGTCCACCTGCGCGAACATCGCCAGCACTTGCGCTTCATCGGCCACGTCGGCCTGCACGGCAAAGGCGCGCCGGCCCAGGGCTTGCACCTGCTGCACCACGGCCTGCGCGGCGGCGGCGTCGCGGTTGTAGTTGACGGCCACGTTCCAGCCGGCTTGGGCCGCGCGCAGCGCCACGGCGGCGCCGATGCCGCGGCTGGCGCCGGTGATGAGCAGGTTGCGTTGCATGGCTTTCAGGCAGGTGCGAAGGGGGCGCTGATGGTAGGCGGCGCGGCGCGACAATCAAGCCATGACCACCCCAGCCCACCCGCGCCGCGACGCCCTGACCGACGTTGAAATGCAAGATTTGCAGGCCCGGCTGGACGCCCTGCCCGCGCCGCTGCAGCCGCTGGACTTGAGTTCCCTGGACGGTTTTTTGTGCGGCGTGTTGCTGCAGCCGCGCACCGTGCCGCAGGCCGACTGGCTGCGCCATGTGGCCGACGTGGATGGCAACCAGGCGCCGACCCGGGTTGACCTTGCAGGTCTGCACGCCTTGGTGCTGCGCCGCCACGGCGAGCTGCGCAACGCCATTGCCCAGCGCCAGTGGTTCGACCCCTGGGTCTACGAGCTGGAAGACGAGGCCTCGCCCAGCGACAGCGTGCTGCCCTGGGTGGCCGGCTTCGCCACGGCGATGGCGTTCTTCCCGCAACTGATGCAGCTCGATTCACCCGAGCTGGTGGAGCCGCTGGCCACGCTGTATCTGCATATCGACCGCGACGACCTGGAAGACGCCGAGCAGTTGCTCGACGTGATGGACCGCCTGGAGCCGCCTGCCGACATGACCGAGGCAGTGGACGACCTGGTGCGCTGCGTGCTGCTGATGGCCGATGTGTCGTTGCCGCGAATCACGCCGCGTGCGGCGCGTGCTGCGGGCGGCGCCCGCCGTGCCCGCAAGGCGCGAGCTGCCTGACCCTGTGGAGGCCAACATGCGTGTGATGCAAGCTCTTGTTTTGACCGTCGCGCTGGCCGCGGCAGGCCCAGCCGCCCGGGCGGCCGACACCGGCAGCCCAGCACAAGCGGCAACGCCCGCGCGCGCCGAGCCGCTGGCAGCGGCACGCACGCTGATCGGGCGCAGCGAATGGGCCGGCGCGCTGCGCGAATTGCGGCGCGTGAATGCCAAGGGCGACGCCGACTGGAACAACCTGATGGGCTACGCGCTGCGCAAGCAGGCGCAGCCCGACCTGGCCGGCGCCCAGGCCCACTACGACGAAGCGCTGCGTTTGCAGCCGCTGCACCGCGGCGCGCTTGAATACGCCGGTGAGCTGGCGTTGATGAAGGGCGAATTGGCCGTGGCCGAATCGCGCCTGGCCAGCCTGGCGCGCGCGTGCAGTGCGGCGTGCGAGGAGCATGCTGATCTGCAAAAGGCCATCACCCGCTTCAAGGCCAACGGCAACCGCTACGCGCCATAAAGCGTCTGCGCATGCAGGCCCAGGCCACGCGCCACGCTGGCAAAGCGGTCGCCACGCTGCACCTGCGCGCGTGGTAACCCGGCGGCGATGCGCTGCACCAAGGGGGTCAGGCCGGTTGAGCCGCCGGTGCAATACAGCACGTCCACCTGCTCTGGCCGGGTGCCGGCCAAGGCCAGGGTTTCGCTGGCGGCACGCACGATGCGCTCAAGATCGGCTTCGATGCTGGCCCCGGCCTGCGCCTCGCTCACGTCCACCCCCAGGCCCGCTTCTATGGCGCCCAGGTCGATGTGCGATCGGCCCGCGCCAGCCAGCTCGATCTTGGCGCCTTCGGCCGCGGCGGCCAGAGCGTGCCCCAGCCGCTGGCGCACCACGCTGGCCATGCGGCGGTGAAAGTGCGGCTCGGCATAAAAGCTGCGCAGCGCCTTCAACTCGGCTTGGCGCGCGGGTGAGTACAGCGTGTTGATCAGGTGCCAGGTGGCGAGGTCGAAGTACCAGCCACTGGGCACCTCGCGCGGCTGTTCGCCCGGGCGCGCCGGGGTGCGGCTGCCCAGGCCCAACTGGGGCATCAGGCTGGCCATTTCAATGCGGCGGTCGAAGTCGGTGCCGGCGATGTGCACGCCGTGGTTGGCCAGGATGTCGCCACGCCGGTCTGGCCGGCCGCGCCGCTGCGGGCCCACGCGCACCAGCGAGAAGTCAGACGTGCCCCCGCCAATGTCGGCCACCAGCACCAATTGCTCGGTGCTCAGCGTGGACTCATGGTCCAGCGCGGCAGCGATGGGCTCGTACTGGAACTGCACCTCGGTGAAGCCCACCTGCCGCGCCGCGGCCTCCAGGGCGGCCTGCGCGGCAGCGTCGCGCTGGGGTTCGCCATCGACGAAGAAGACCGGGCGGCCCAGCACGACCTGGCTGATCGGCCGCGCATGCGCCACGCCCTGCTGCCCTTCGGCCAGGTGCTTGAGGCGGCGCAGGTAGCCTGCGATCAGATCCCGGTAGCGCACCGTGATGCCAGTGCCTACTTCCGTGGAATGGTCGATCAAATTTGAACCCAAGATGCTTTTCATCGAACGCATCAAGCGCCCGTCCAAGCCCTCGACGTAAGCCGCGATGGCAGCGCGGCCATAGCTGCGCAGCGCATCGTCAAACGGCGCGGCGGGGTCGTTGGCGTAGAACACCGCGGTGGGCATGGTGGCCAGGCCGGACTCCAGCTCGACCAGCCGCACCGCACCCGGCCCGGCGCTCAGCGCCACGGCAGAGTTGGAAGTGCCGAAGTCGATGGCGCAATGCGGCTGCGCGGCTGTGCGAGGCACCGGCATGCCTTCAGCGCGGGTCTGGTGCGCTGGCGGCGGGTGTCGAGCCTGCAGGCACCGGGCCGGCAGCGGTGGGCAACGACGGCAGCTCGAAGTCGGACAGTGCAGGCTGCGCCTGGATCAGCCTGGGCGTCATGTCGTCGACCGCGGCCAACCACAGCGCGCAGCCCACGGCCGCACTCACGGTGCCCCAGGTCATCAGGTTGAGCGTGGTTTGCCGCATAGCTTGAACGGGTGGAATCTGGTCGGTTGGCGCGGGGCCGCGATGCTAGTCGCGTTTCGGTCGCGCTTCATCCACCAACGTGTGCACGCCGCGCGTGAACTGCACCGCGGTGCACCGGCTTTTCGGGCCACAGCTTGGGTGCGCCGGCGCCGAAACTTGAATGCAGGGCGCGATGGGTTGCCCGTTAGGCACGGGGTGGGTGATGGCAGACTTTTCAAGCGCAGCAAGGTTCTTCGGTTTTGGCCGTGCGGCAACGCCCACCGAGCCCGACCCGGCCGACATGGGCACAGCCTTTGGCCTGGAGATGCGCCTGGACGCCGAAGCCTTGAGCCCCGGCGACGCCGACCCCGGCAACCCCGACGACCCCGAAGCCTGGTTGCGCCGGCTTGGCGCATCGGGCTCGCGCTGAGAGCCCTTCAGCGCACCAGCAAAACCGGCACGCTGCAACGTGCCAGCACCTGGGTGGCCACCGAGCCCATGACCAGGTTGCTCAAGCTGCCGTGGCCGTGCGAGCCCATCATGACCAGGTTGAACCTGCCTTTGTCAGCCAGCGCGCTGAGCGTGGGCCCGGCCGGGCCGACTTTGCTGACGTAGCTGGCCTTGATGCCTTGCTTGTTGAAGAAACTGCGAATCGGCTTGAACACCCTTTCGGACTCGTCTTGGTAGTACGACAGCAGCGTTTCCGTGTCGAGCGCCTTGGCCGCGCGTGGCGGCACAGCCGAGACGGTGTTCACAACGGTGTAGTCGTGCGCGCCACCGAGCCATTCGTCGTGCGCAGCCAGGTAGGCCAGCATGCGCTTGGTGTATTCGCTGCCATCGGCAGCCACCAGAATTTTCATGGTTCGATCTCCTTCAAGATTGGGCCAGTGTGACAGGGCCGGTTGGTGCCGGCTTGTCTTTGATCAAGCTCAGGCGTCGATCAGCTGCAACGGGTCGTGCCCCTGTGCCTCGCCTTTGCTGGCCAGGCCGCGCGCGGCGCAGACCACGCGGGTGGCGCCACCGCCATGCGCCACGGTGTAGTCGTGGCGGCAGTGCAGGTGGCCGTGCAGCCACAGCTTGGCATAGGGCAGCAAGGCGTCGTCGTTGTTGCAAAAACTGGCCGTGCCGGGCTGGGCGCCGAAGCGCGGGTCGGCGCTGCGCAGGCTGGGCGCGAAGTGGGTGATGGCCACCGTGCGCTGCCAGCGCCCGCGCGGTGCTTCGGCCAAGGCCTGGGCCATCCAGGCGCGGCACAGCAGGGCTTCGTCGCGCACCGCTTGGGCATCAAAAGGTTGGCCATGCCGGCTGGCTTGCATGATGCGCACGAAGTAGCCGGCGGCGCGCTGCGCCTGCGCTCGCCGCTCGGTGCCAAAGGCGTCGAAGTCACTCCAGCGCGTGGTGCCCAGAAAGCGGATCAGTTCGCCGCTGGCCGCGCGCAGCACCAGGCTTTCGCGTTCCAGCATGGTCAGGCCCAGCGCCTGGCAACGGGCCCGCAAGGCGGCACTGGCTTCATCGAAGTCTCGCCCGTCAAATTCATGGTTGCCGGCGACAAAGATCACCGGCACCGGCCAGCCGGCAAAGTGGCTCAGCCCGGCCCACGTGGCGTCGATGTCGCCGGCCAGCACCAGCAGCTCCGCCCCCGGCGCGGGCTGTGGCGTGAAGGCTTCGGTTTCGAGGTGCAGGTCTGACAGCAGTTGCAGCTTCATGCGCCCAGCCGATCTCTCTGTTTCACCGGGCCACCCACTCGATCCAGCTGCCGTGGGAATGCACCTCGGCCAGCAGCATGTCTTCGCCACCCGGCGCCAGGCGGCAGTGCAGTTGGGCCGGTACATCGGCGCCGTGATGTTCGTAGCGCAGCCAGGCCAGCGGCGCCGCGGGCGTGGCGCGGGCCAGGGCGGTTTCAATGTGGCCGCGCAGTGCCGTGCGCGTGCCAGCCGGCAAGTACTGCCAGAACACGGAGTGAAACACCACCGTGGCCTGGCCCGGGCGCGCGGTGGCGAGTTCGCGCGGGGCGTACAGCGCGGCGTCAGCCTGCTCCACGCGCAGGCCCGCTGCCGCGTTCCAGGCCGTGGCCGCGGCCAACGCCGTGCGCAAGCGCACCATTCGGTGCGGTTGATCGGGCCAGATGTAGGCCTGCAAAAGACGGCGCTGTGCGGCCACGTCGATGTCGATCGGGTTCAGGTCGCAGCCGCCGCGCCCGGCCAGCGTCAAGCCAGCGTGCCGCGCGGCGGGCAAGGGGCCGCGCCATTCGGTGTGCAGGGTCAGCGGGCTGGCCTCGTCGCCCCAGGCCCAACTGCCAAACTCATGGCGCCAGCGGTCACACCACAGGTTCAGGCCGGCACTGGCTCCTAGCTCGATCAGGTGCACCGGCAAGCCGGTGGCCTGGGCCACATGCAGCAAGCCGGGCAGGAGCACGGCGCTGCGCTGCACTTCATTGGTTTGCGGCGCACTGGCCAGAAAGCTGCGCAACTGCTCGGGCTGGAGCTCGAATGCAGCGGCCAGGGCCGCGTCGAGCGCCACGGCTTCAGCCGCCAACGGGTCTTGCCACAGCGCTGCCCACGGCGCCAGGCCTTGCAGCGCCAGGTCGTGCAGCGCACCGGCCAAGCGCAGGGCGAACAGGCCGGCCACAGGCTCGCCGGCGGGCTCCAGCATCAGGCGGGTTGACCGCGGGTGAGCGGCCAGATGCGCCTTGGCACGCCGCATGAGCAGGGCCATGAAGGGCGCCTGCAGCCGATCGCACCAGCCGGCCTGGTGCTCGAACGCATCGAGCAGGCTCGCTGGCCGGTCTTCGTGGCGGGGCTGCGGGGCGGCGGCGTTGTCCATCGCCGCATTGTCGCGGCGCCGGCCCCTTCGTTCAGGCCTTGAGCCGCTCGGCAATGCGTTGCCGGACCTGTGTCAGCTCAACCGGCAAGTGGTGGGCGAGTTGGGTAAACAACTCGTCATGCAACTTCAGCTCTTGCGCCCAGGCCGTGCGGTCAACTTCGCTGACCATGGCGAATTGCGTGGCGGTGAACGGCAGGCCGCCCCACTCCAGGTCTTCTTGCCGCGGGCTGATGCCGAACAGGTGCTCGGTGCCTTCGGCGCGGCCTTCCACGCGGTCTAACATCCACTTCAACACGCGCATGTTTTCGCCGTAGCCGGGCCAGACGAATTTGCCGTCAGCGCCCTTGCGGAACCAGTTCACGCAGTAGATGCGCGGGGGCTTGCCGCCGTTGGCTTGCAGCGCTGCACCCACCTTCAGCCAATGCGCGAAATAGTCGCTCATGTGGTAGCCGGTGAAGGGCAGCATGGCAAACGGGTCGCGGCGCACGATGCCCTGCGCGCCGGCCTGCGCCGCGGTGGTTTCGCTGCCCATGGTGGCGGCCATGTACACGCCTTCGACCCAGTTGCGCGCTTCGGTGACCAGAGGCACGGTGGTGGAGCGGCGGCCGCCGAACATGAAGGCGTCGATCGGCACGCCGGCCGGATTATCCCAATCGTTATCCAGTGCCGGGTTGTTGGTGGCGGCCACGGTGAAGCGCGAATTCGGATGCGCGGCGGCGCGCGGTTTGCCATCGACTGTGTTGTCCTTTGCAATCTGCGGCGTCCAATCGCGGCCTTGCCAGTCGATCAGGTGCGCCGGCGGCGTTTCGGTCAGGCCTTCCCACCACACATCACCGTCATCGGTGAGGGCCACGTTGGTGAAGATCACGTCACGCTTGAGCGAAGCCATGCAGTTCGGGTTCGTCTTGTCATTCGTGCCCGGGGCCACGCCGAAGTAACCGGCTTCGGGGTTGATGGCGTACAGGCGGCCATCGGCATGCGGCTTGATCCAGGCGATGTCGTCGCCGATGGTGGTGACCTTCCAGCCGGCGAAGGCGGCCGGCGGCACCAGCATGGCGAAGTTGGTTTTGCCGCAGGCGCTGGGGAAGGCCGCGGCCACGTGGTACTTCTTGCCTGCCGGTGAGGTGACGCCCAGGATGAGCATGTGCTCGGCCAGCCAACCTTGGTCGCGCCCCATGGTGCTGGCGATGCGCAGCGCGAAGCACTTCTTGCCCAACAAGGCATTGCCACCGTAGCCCGAGCCGTAGCTCCAGATTTCTTGGGTTTCGGGGTAGTGAACGATGTACTTGGTCTTGTTGCACGGCCAGGCCACGTCTTGCTGGCCGGGTTGCAGCGGCGCGCCCACGCTGTGCACGCAGGGCACGAAATGGCCGTCGCGGCCCAGCACGTCGAGCGCCGGGCGGCCCATGCGCGTCATCAAGCGCATGTTCACGGCCACGTAGGGGCTGTCGGACAGCTCCACACCGATGTGCGAAATGTGCGAGCCCAGCGGGCCCATGCTGAACGGCACCACGTACAGCGTGCGCCCACGCATGCTTCCCTTGAACAGCGCGTCAGGCCCGGTTTGCAGCGTGGCGCGCATCTCGGCCGGCGCGCGCCAGTGGTTGGTGGGGCCGGCGTCTTCTTCGCGCTGCGAACAGATGAAGGTGCGGTCTTCGACCCGGGCCACGTCGGTCGGGTCGCTGCAAGCCAGGAAGCTGTCGGGCCGCTTGGCCGGGTTCAGCCGGCGGAAGGTGCCGGCGTTGACCAGTACGTCGCACAGCCGGTCGTACTCTTCCTTGGAGCCGTCGCACCAATAGATGCGGTCGGGCTCGGTGAGCGCGGCCACGCTGGCCACCCAGTCGAGCAACGCCTGGTGTTGAACATGGGGCGGCGCGTTCAGCGTCGCTTCGATCCGGGGCCGAGCATTCATGCAAATACTCCAAGAGGTTGAAAACAGGGTTTGGCCATTGGGCCAACGCCGGCGTGCGGCAGTCGCCCAATGGCGCCGCTGGCGGCGCTCAAAGCTGTTTACAGGAGTCCAGGGGGTTCACCTTGGCCCGCACGGCGCTGCGCGCCAGGGGAGCGAAAGATTGTCGGCCCAATGTACCCGCCCGGTAACCCACCCCGGGCCGGGGGTGGCACGGCAATAGCGCACGTTGCGGGCGAAGCTGTTTTGCATGCGGGGCGCAGACGCCGCCAGGCCGCCCCCGGGGCGAAACCAGCAGCGCGAAGCACGCTGGTTGCCTGATGAGCCAGCCATCCGGCGCAGCGCCACCGCCAAGGTGGTGCTGGCAGGTGGCTCAGATTAAGGGCTGGCGGGCTTGCGCGCGGCGTTGTCAGCGCGCGCGAACGCGGCCGACTGGGTGACCCAATCGTCACGTTCAATGCGGCGGTGAAAGGCGGTGAGCTGGGCGTCGGCATGCGCCACGTCGGCGGGCAACCACTCCGCAATCTGCCAACAGCAGTACACGCCGATGCCGTGCAGCAATCTCTCCAGCACCTCGGCCACGCCCTTGATGTGCTTGAGATCGTCGGGCTGGCCGCAGGCGGCGCTGTGCAGCAGGTTGCGGCTGCCGCTGCGCACCGCGCTGGGTGCTGGCGGCGACGCTGGGGCCAGCGCTGGGGCTGCCGCGCGCAGCAGCCGCGCGTCGCTGGCGTCCAGCCGCTGCATCAGAGCGCTCAGGTCAACCCGCACCGGCGCCGGAATGCGAATGCCCTCGATGGCCACGCCCAGTGCGACCAGCCGCTCGTGCGTGGGCGCCAGGTTCAGCGGCGGCGGCGCGGCCTGGGCGGCCACGGCCTTGACCGTGACCTGCAGTTCATCCAGACGCCGTTGCAGTGGCGCCAGGTCGGGCGCCGGCGGCGGCACCGGCAGGCGGATGTTGCCCACGGCCTGCTCCAGCCCTTGCAGCCGAGCGGCCAGGCCCGGGGTCAAACCCGAGTGGCTGGCAGCGCCAGCGTGGCGGCGCACCCATGCGAGACTCGCGCCCACCATGCTCGCCTACCGTCACGCCTTCCATGCCGGCAACCACGCCGATGTGCTCAAGCACACCGCGCTGATCCAGATCCTGGAGCACCTGAACACAAAGGAAACGCCCTACCGGGTGGTCGACAGCCACGCCGGCGCCGGCAGCTATTCGCTCAGCAGCGTGGCAGCGCGCAAGAAGGGCGAACACCGCCAGGGCGTGCGCGCCATTTGGCAGAGCGCCGACGCCCCGCCCGCGGTGGCCGCCTACCTGGCCGCGGTGCGCAGCTTCAACCCCGATGGCGTGCTGCGCCACTACCCGGGCTCGCCGGCTCTGGCGCGCCACCTGATGCGCGCGCAAGACGACTTGCGCCTGTTCGAGCTGCACCCCACCGACCACCGCTTGCTGCAAGCCGAATTCGGCCCCGCCCGCAACACCCAGGTGTTCCAGGCCGACGGCTTTGCCGGGCTGCGCGGGCAGTTGCCACCGCCCAGCCGGCGCGGCTTGGTGTTGATCGACCCGGCCTATGAAGGCGTGGCCGACTATGGCGCGGTGGTTGAAGCGGTCAGTGAAGGCTTGAAGCGTTTTGCCCAGGGCACGTTCATGGTCTGGTACCCCAAGGTGCACAAGCCGCAGTCGGCGCGGCTGGCGCAGCGCCTGAAAGCCATCGCGCCCAAGGGCTGGCTGCATGCGTCGCTGGCGGTGCAGAAGGTCGACGCACAGGGCTTTGGCCTGATGGGCAGCGGCGTGTTCGTCTTCAACCCGCCGCACACCCTGTACGAGCGGCTGCATGACACGCTGCCCTGGCTGTGCGCAGCCTTGGCGCAACACGAAGGCGCCAGCCAGCTGCTGGAACAACACCGGGTTTGACGCCGCGCCGGCGGCTTAACCATTGAGCTGATGCGACGATACTGGCGCCCGCGCCAACTTGCCCCCGCCCGCCAATGAGCCTGCCTTTCAGCCGCCAAGCCCTGGTCCGCATCGTGCCGTTTGCGGTGTTCATGGGTCTACTCGTCCTGCGTGGCCTGGTGCCGGCCGATGGCTCGTGGGGATTCGACGCGCGCTGGGTTTATGGCGCCACGGTGCTGATCGTGGGTGGCCTGCTGCTGGCCTTTGCGCGCGAATACGCCGAGCTGGCGCGCCAGAACCTGCCCACCCTGGCCGAGACCTTGCTCGCCGTGGTGGTGGGCCTGGTGGTGTTTGCCCTGTGGATTCAGCTTGATGCGAAATGGATGACGCTGGGTGAACCCGCCGCCGCCTTCAAGCCCGTGAACGCCCAGGGCCGGCTCGATTGGCCGCTGATCGCGGTGCGCTGGGTCGGCGCGGCGCTGCTGGTGCCGGTGATGGAAGAGCTGTTCTGGCGCTCGTTCCTGATGCGCTGGGTTGAGCACCCCACCTTCCAAGGCGTGGATCCGCAGCGCGTGGGGCTCAAGGCCATCGTGCTGTCCACCTTCGTCTTCATGCTGGCCCACACCCTGTGGCTGGCCGCCATCGTGGCCGGGCTGGCCTATGCCTGGCTGTACCGGCGCAGCGGCAAGCTGTGGCTGGCGGTCATCGCCCACGGCGTGACCAACGGTGCATTGGGCATCTGGGTGGTGCACAGCGGGCAGTGGCAGTTTTGGTGACCCTATGGCCAACGCCCGGCAGCGCACTGCGGGGGTGATCCCCGCGGGGCTTTGAACCACAATGCCCCGCATGATTCAAGGCACCACCCGCCTGGCACTGGGCTACACCGCGATGCTGGTGCATGCGTTGACGCACTGGCGCGGCTACCACGCTGCGGGCGTGCGCGCCGCGCTGGCGCGCCAGGTGCAGCTCACGGGCGTGCAGTCGCTGCCCGTGGTGGCGCTGGTGGCCGTGCTGTTCGGTGCCGTGGTGCCCACCCAGGGCCTGGCGCTGCTGGGGCCTGACAACCCGTTGGTGCTGAAGAACCTGGTCTGGGGCGGCGTGCTCGAACTGGGCCCGTTGATCGCCGCGGGCGTGGTCATCGTGCGCTCCAGCGTGGCCATGGCCGCGGAGCTGGCCCTGATGCGTTTGCGCGGCGAATTCAAAGAAGCCGTGCACGAGACCCTGGCGCTGGAAGAAGAGGTGGTGCTGCCGCGCGTGCTGGGCACCGCGTTGAGCGCGGCTTTGCTGGTGGCTTATTTCCAGGCCGTGGCCATCGGCGCGGCGCTGCTGGCCACCGCGGCGCTGCTGGGCACGCCACTGGGCGAAGAGGCTGATGCCTTCTTGGAAGCCGGTGAATGGTGGCAGGTGCCGCTGGGCCTGGCCAAGGGGGCGGTGTTCGGGCTGGGCATTGGCGCGGTGGCGTGTTTTCACGGCTTGAGCGCGCACTGGTCGCTGGCCGCGGTGCCCAAGGCCGCGGTGGCAGCGGGGGTGAGCAGCGTGTTGGTGGTGCTGGCGGCGCAAGCCTTGTTTGTCGGCCTGCGCTTCCTGTGACCACGACATGAGACGCGCTGTATCAACCCCCATGCGGCGGGCCGAGCGCCGGGCCCACGCCAGCCGCGGCACCCGGCTGGCCTTCGGCAGGCGTGAGACCGTCCCGAGGACGGTTTCACCTCCGGCCTCAGTCCCCCTGGGGGTTCGGCGCGTGTACTCACACGGCGAGGGGTGGTCGTGAACACGCCCGCGCCATTCGACACCAGCCCGGCGCTTTCGCGCCGCTTGCTGTGGGCCGTGCTGCTGGGTGGCATCGCGCTGGCGGTGGCGCTGGCCGCAGCCATCGCCTGGCGCAACGGTGCCTTCGAGCGCATGACGCGCGTCTACGTGCTGGCCGAATCCGGCGCCAGCCTGGCCCCGGGCACTCATGTGCGCATGAGCGGCGTGCGCATCGGCGAAGTGCATTCGCTGACCCTGCAGGCCGACCAGAAAGTGCGCATCGACCTGCGCATCCAGGCCGTGCATGCCGCTGCCCTGCGCGCGGATGCCCAGGTGCTGCTGGTGCGCGAACAATTGCGCCCGGCGGTCCTGGAAATCAAGCCGGGCAACGCGATCGAGCCGCTTGACATGGCCGCGCCGCAACTGGCCTTTCACAGCCGCGGCACGATGACTGAAATGGCCGACGAGCTGCGCGGCCGGCTGCTGCCCATCCTCGATGATTTCAAGCAGCTCACCGGCGCGCTGCGCGCGCGCCAGGGTGATGTGCAAGACGTGCTGCAAAACGCCGCCACCGCCTCGGGCGAGCTGGCCAAGGCCGCGGCCGAAATGCACGCTCTGGCGGCGGCGGCGCGCAGCCAGTTGAACGGCATTGCCCAGCAAGCGCAAGGGCTGCTCGGCCAGGGCCAAGGTTTGCTGGGGCAAGGCCAGCAGTCGGTGGCCAAGATTTCCAGCCTGCTCGACCAGGTCAACGCCAGCTTGAACGTGCTGAACACCGGCCTGCCGGGCCTGATGGCGCGCAGCGGCGAGACGCTGGAAAACCTCAATACCGTGGCCCGCGACATGCGCGCCATCACCAGCACGGCGGCCGAGGTGCTGCCCGGCGTGCTGCGCAGCACCGCGCCGGTGATGGACGACACCCGCGAGCTGGTGCAAGGCCTGAAGGGTTCCTGGCCGGCGCGCGCCCTGTTGCCCGCGCCTCCGAGCGCCGAGCTGCCGATCGAAAGCCATGATGCCCAAGCCTTGCGCAGCCCGCTGCGTTAACGTTTGGCATCAGCGGCTGGCGGCAACGCTGGCGGCCTGCGCCTTGGCTGCATGCAGCACGCCCGCGCCACCCCCGAGCGTGGCGCATGAGCGCACCCAAGCCGCCTTGCAGGGCGCGGCGCGTGCCATCGAACGCGGCCAGTTGCCGCAGGCCCGCACGCTGACCACGCAGGCGCTGCGCAGCGCCCAGGCGGTGCAAGACGATGGCCAGATCGCCACCGCCTTGCTCAACCTGGCCTGGGTGAATGGGCAGTTGAAAGACTTCCCCGCCGCGCGCGAGGCACTCGCCCCCTTGTTGCAGGGGCGCGAACGCTTCGGCGCTGGCGTGGCTGCCAAGGCCGCCGCGCGGCGTGCCTTGCTGGCGCTGGATGAAGGTGACACCGCTGCCGCCGCGCAATACGCCGGCCTGGCCGAACGCGATTGCGCCAAGCCCTGCGACCACGCCGCGGCCATGGCCAGCCTGCGCGCCCACCTGGCGCTGCAGGCCGGTAGCGCGAACCTGGCCGCCAGCCTGGCCGAGCAGGCCGCCGCGTTGGCCGCGGCCAGCGGCCAGGCGGCCGAGCAAGGCCATGCGTTGAACGTATTGGGCCGCGCGCGGCTGGCCGCCGGCCAACCCGGCCCGGCCGCTGCGGCGTTGGCGCAAGCCTTGGCGCTGCACCGCCGCCTGGGCCGCGCCCAGGCCGTGGCCGCCGACCTGCTGGCGCTGGCCGATGCCCACACCGCGCTGGGCCAGGCCGGTGCGGCGCGCGAACACCTGGAGCGCGCGCTGGAGGTGCATGCCGCGCTGGGCGACACCGCCGCAGTGGCCCGCTTGCGCGAGCGCCTGGCCGCACTGCGGCCGTGAGCCGTCAGGCCTTTTTGGCCAGGCGCTCGATGTCTTCCGACAACCGCCCGGCCACCAGGCGGATCAGGTGAAAGCCGAACGACGGGTTCTGGAAGAACAGTTGCATCACCGTGCCTTCGTCGATGGTGAGCACGGTGCTGTCGGCCACGCAGCGCACCGTGTTCGTGCGCCGCTTGGCCGGTGAGAACAGGGCAATCTCGCCGAAGATGCGCCCGGGCGAGATTTCGCGGTTGATTTCCACCGCCTCCAACTGCCCATCGGCCAGCAAGTACAGGTGGTCGGCCAAGTCCCCTTTGTGGAACAGCACTTGGCCGGCGCGGAATTTCTTGGCCTTCATGTACGGCTTGAGCCACATGCCCGACTGATCGCTGTCGCGCGCCGCAGCGCGCACGCGCTGAGTCAGCTTCATCATTTCGCGCGCGCGGTACAGGTTGATCGGCAACAGCACCGTGGCCACCAACAAGGTGGTGGGTGACGGGTGCAGGATGCCAAAAGCCAAGAAGGCGACGTTGCCACCCACCGCCAGCCAACGCAACGGAATCATGGTGCGAACAAAGGCGCCGGCCACCACCAGCGCCGCGCCCACCAGCGCGGCCAGGTAGGCCAAGATGCGCCAGGGCGAGGCCAGCGTGTCGTCAATGTGCGCGTACACCAGCGCGAGCAATTCGGGCCAGCTCATCGGGGTGTTCGGCGCGGTGAGGGTGCATCAGGCATGCACCGATTCTGCCGCGCGCGGCGTGCCGCTCAAGGCGCTTGGCGCTGACGCGCGACTTCCTTGCGCTTCATGTCGATGTAGTCGCTGCGCTCCATCTCGTGCAATTGCAGCGCATGGCGTTCGGTGGCATCGAACCAGTCGGCAATGCGCCGCTCTTGTTGTTGCGCCACCGGCAAGGTGGCGCTGGCCAGGTAGGCTTCGATGGCCAGGTAGTAGCGCATGGTGTTGCGTTCGAGCACGCCGCGCAGGCCGCCGATGAATTCGGCCGAGCCATCGGCGCGTTTGCCCAACGCCGTGAAGCCGACCTTGCTGGCACCGGCCGTGGCCAGGTAGGCCTGCATGGCCATGCGTGCGGCCAGGCCGTGGCTGTAGGCGTAGGACATGCGCAGGAAGCTGCTCTTGCCGTCGAGCGGCACGGCGGCCACTTCGATGCGGTAGTCGCTGGTGCCGAAGGGCCCACTGGGCGAGACCATGTTCATCTCGAAGTAATCGTTGCGCTGCACCACCAGGTTCCAGGTGAAATCGAGCGGGTGCGCCTCGCTCAATGGCTGGTCGAACTTGCGCCCGGTACGGATGCTGAGCTGGTTGGCGCCGGCACTGCGGCATTGCTTGACGTTCAGGTGCAGGATCAGCACATCGCACCACTGCGCCGCACTGCCCAGGGCCTGGCTCAGCACCTCGAAGGGTTGCATCACGCGCGCGTGCACTTCACCTTTCATGCGGCTGCGCTCTTCAACGGATTGCAGGTGCAGCGGGCGGCCAAAGGCATTGCGTTCAAGCTGCGGGCGCAGTGTCTCGGCGCTGGCGCGCAGGGCCGCGGCGGCGTCGGCCTGGGCGCGGCTGGCCAGGGGCAGGCACAGGGCGGCCAGGCAGGCAAGAATGGCCAACCACTTGGCCGGGTTGATCAGCGGGTGCAGCTTGGGGGTGGACATGGTTGGTCATTCTTACCAGCATGCGCGCCCGGCACAATGGGCGCGACCCCTGCGGTGGCAATGCCGCCTTTGCACCCCACACCATGCATCAAGAAGCGTCACCGCTGGACACGCTGGCCGTTTGCGAACGCTGCGGCCAGGTTCACCGCTGGCAGCCGCTGCCGCGCCGCGCTGTGGCGCGGTGTGTTCGCTGCGACGCCGTGCTGGGCCGCGGCCACCGGCTCGACGCCCAGGCGCTGCTGGCGCTCACGGTGGCCGCGGCGGTGGTGTTCGTCATTGCCAACACCGCCGACCTGATCGACATCCGCCTGGGCAACAGCCGCCACCACACCACCTTCCCGCAGGCCATCGCCCATGCCTGGGAGCAGGGTGATGTGCTCATCGCCGCGGTGGCCACGCTGACGGCACTGGTGGCGCCGGCGGTGTTCATCGGCCTGCGCCTGTACTTGCTGGCGCCACTGGCCGCCGGCTGGCGCCCGCCTGGCGCGGCGCTGTGCCTGCGCCTGCTTCACGCCATGTCGCACTGGAATACGCTTGAAGTGCTCACTGTGTCGGCGCTGCTGGCCCTGGTGCGCATCGCCGCGCTGGCCGAAGCCTCGCCTGAGCCGGGCCTGTTTGCATTGGGCGTGCTGACGCTTTTGATGGCCGCCATCGACTCCGCCGGCCTGCGGCATTTGTGGTGGCACGAGCCATGAGGGAACAGCGCCCCCAGGCCGACGACATACGTCGGCCGCCCCCCGCGGGGGATGAGCAAAGTGGCAAAGCCACATTTGCTCATGCTCGCCCCCAGGCCGACGAAATACGTCGGCCGCCCCCCGCGGGGGATGAGCAAAGTGGCAAAGCCACATTTGCTCATGACGTGCCCGTGTACCACCTGGGCTGCGAATGCTGCGGCCTGGCCCATGTCACTCCACACACCGAACTGTCTTGCGCGCGCTGCGGCCACATGCTGCATGCCACCAAACCGCTCAGCCTGCAACGCACCTGGGCCTACTTGCTGGCCGCCGCGGTGCTGTACGTGCCGGCCAATGTACTGCCGGTGATGAGCACCACCTCGGCGTTTCGTGACAGCACACACACGCTGATCGGCGGCATCGTTGAACTCTGGCAAGACGGCGCATTTGCCCTGGCCGTGATCGTCTTCCTGGCCAGCATCGCCGTGCCGCTGCTGAAGATCGGCGCGCTGTCGCTGCTGGCCTTCAGCGCGCAGTTCAAGCCAGCCTGGCGGCGCCTGGAGCGCGCCCGCGTCTTCGGCCTGATCGAGGCCGTGGGCCATTGGTCGATGCTGGATGTGTACGTGGTGCTGCTGCTGGCCGGCATGGTGCGCTTCGGCAACGTGGCCAGCGCCGAGGCCGGCGCCGGGCTGCTGGCCTTTGCCGCCGTGGTGGTGCTGACCATGTTGGCCACCGAGAGTTTTGATGCCCGCCTGATCTGGCGCGACACTCCCGCGTCATGAGCGCAACCGAACCCGACGGCAGCCCTGCCACGCCACTTGACCCCCCCGCGCCGCGCATCGTGCGCAACCGCCGCCCGCGGCTGTCGCTGGTGTGGCTGGT
>JANOXU010000021.1:0-3523 GCA_031418595.1 Burkholderiales bacterium | reverse complement strand
ATCACCACCACGCCCAGCAGCGCCAGCGCCGCGCCCAGTGCCCTGGCCGGCGTCACGCGCTCGTGCAGCAGCTTGGCGCCGAGCCAGGCTATGCCCACCGGGCAGGCGGCGTAGATCAGCCCGATGTTCAGCGCGCTGGTGCTGTGCCCGCCTTGGTACACGAAGGCGCCGCACACCCACATGCCCAGGCCGCCCAGCACCAGCAGGTGCGGCCACTCGGCCAGCCAGGTGCGCGGCGCTTTGGCCAGCGCGGCCCAGGTGAAGGGCAGCATCAGCGCCACCGCCACCGTCCAGCGCAACAGCGCCAGTTGGTGCGGCGCGATCACGTCGGTGGCGGTGCGGGCAATCAGGTAGTTGGACGACCACAGCGCCGGGGTGAACCACAGCAGCCAGCGGGCCAGGCGTTGACGGTCTTTGAACATGTGGCCGCATTGTCCCAGCCCGAACGTGGCTGCCATGTCTATAACGTTTGAAAAGAGCCAGAACAATGGACTTGACCCAGCGCCGCAGCGGCGTCTTGCTGCACCCCACCTCCTTGCCCGGCCCGCATGGCGTGGGCGATCTCGGCCCGGCCGCGCGGCACTATGTGGATTGGCTGGTCAGCGCCGGGCAAAGCCTGTGGCAGTGGCTGCCCAGCACGCCCATCGGCCCGGGCAACTCACCCTACATGAGCGTTTCGGCCTTTGCCGGTAGCCCCTTGATGGTGGCGCTGGAGCCGCTGGTGGCCGCCGGCTGGCTGGCCGCGCCGGTGCTGCCCGAAGGCGGTTTTGATGACCGCTGCGTCGACTTTGCCAAGGTGCCCGCCTGGCGCCTGGCGCAGTTGCGCCTTGCCGCGGCGGGCTTTTTCGCCCGGGCCACCCCGGCGCAGCTTGAAGCCTTTGCGCAGTGGCGCCAGGCCAATGCCCACTGGCTGAATGACTACGGCCTGTTCATGGCACTTGAAACCGCGCATGGCGGCCAGCCGTGGTGGCTGTGGGCCGACGCGCTGTGCCGGCGCAAGCCCAAGGCGCTGGAAGCGGCGTGCGTTGAACATGCGGCTGAAATTGCGTTCTGGGAATTCGTGCAGTGGTGCTTTGACGCGCAACTGGCCGCGCTGCGGGCTTATGCGAACGAGCGCGGCGTGCACCTGCTGGGCGACCTGCCGATCTTCATTGCCCACCACAGCGCCGACTGCTGGGCGCGGCCCGATCTGTACGAGCTGGACAAAGACTTCCAGCCCAAGGTGGTGGCCGGTGTGCCGCCTGACTCCATGGGGCCGCAAGGCCAGCGCTGGGGCAACCCGCTGTACCGCTGGAAGCGCATGGCCGCTGAGGGCCACGCCTGGTGGTGCGAGCGCATGCGCCGCGCGCTCACCCAAGCTGACGCCGTGCGCATCGACCACTTCCGCGGCTTCGCCGGCTACTACGAAATTCCCGCTTCCAGCCCCACCGCAGAAGTCGGCACCTGGCGCAAAGGCCCCGGGCGCAAACTGTTCGAAGACATGGCGCAGGCGCTGGGCGCGCTGCCCATCATTGCCGAAGACCTGGGCTTCATCACGCCCGACGTGACCGAGTTGCGCGACTACTGCGGCTTCCCAGGCATGAAGATCGTGCAGTTCGCGTTTGGGGGTGATGCGACGCAGGAGTTCTTGCCGCACAACATGCCGCCGGCCAGCGTGGCCTACACCGGCACGCACGACAACGACACCGTGCAAGGCTGGTGGCACGCCGCCACCGAGCGCGAGCGCGCCTACGCCGGCGCTTACCTGGCCTGCGGCGCGCACGATGTGCACTGGGCCATGATTCGCGCCACCGCGCAGTCGGTGGCCCACACGGTGGTCTTCCCGATGCAAGACGTGCTGGGGCTGGGCAGTGAACACCGCATGAACACGCCCGGCACCATGGGCGGCGCAAACTGGGCCTGGCGCTTTGAGTGGAGCATGGTGGGCAGCGAGCCGGGGCGCGTGCTGGGCTTGATCAGCGCGGCCAGCGGGCGTGGGCCGTTTGAACTGCTGCACTTGCCGACCAACGTTTGACATCACTGTCAACTCCAAGCAAGCCGCCGCGCCTGTTCACCCTGGCCTGGCCGCTGCTGGCCGAGCTGCTGCTGGGCTTTGGCGTGGGCCTGCTGGGCCTGGCCCTGGCCGCGCGCATGGGCGGCGGCTCGGGTGGTGATGCCGCAGCCGGCGCCTTTGGCCTGAGCAACCATGTGTTGGGTGCGTTCTTCCTGCTGTTCCGTTTGGTCAGCATGGGGGCCAGCGTTGTGGTCACCCAGCAGTTGGGCGCAGGCCAGCCCGAAGCCGCCCGGGCCAGCGCGCGCGCGGCCTTTGCCGCCAGTGTGTGGATGGGCCTGGTTGCAGCCGTGTTGGTGGCGGCCAGCGCCGGCACGCTGCTGCGCGCGGTGCAGGCGCCGCCCGAGGTGCATGCGCTGGCGGTGCCCTATCTGCAAACCCTGGCCTGGGCGCTGGGGCTGGATTCAGTGATCGCGCTCATGGCCTCGGTGCTGCGCGCGCAATTGAAGGCGCGCGCCGTGCTGTGGGTGGCGTTGTTCGTTCACCTGGGCCACCTGGCACTGTGCGCACCGTTCATGGGTGCCTTCGGCCTGCCCGGCTTTGCCTGGGCCATGCTGGCCAGCCGCGTGCTCGGCCTGGTGTTGCTGCTGTGGCTGTGGCGCGTGAGCCTGGGCTTGAGCGTGGCGCGGCGCGATGCCTGGTGGCCGCGCCTGCAACCGCTCAAACCCATGCTGCGCATCGGCATTCCCGGCGCGGCCGAAACCGTGGCCTACCGGCTGGCCATGCTGGCGGCGATGAGCGTGGTGGCCGGCATGGGCACCCATGCCTTGGCCACCCACGGTTACGCCCAGCAGCTCACCAACCTGATCGTGCTGTTCGCCCTGGCCATCGGCTTCGCCGGCGAAATCCTGATCGGCCACCAAGTGGGCGCGGGCCGGTTGCGCCAGGCCGACAAGCTGCTTAAACGAAACGTTAAACACGGTTTGATCGGCGCCACCGCCATCGCCGCGGCAGCGGCCCTGGCCGGCCCTTGGTTGGTGCAGGTCTTCACGCAAGACGCCGCCGTCATCAGCGCGGCCACCACGCTGCTGTGGCTGAACGTGCTGCTGGAGCCCGGGCGCACGCTCAACGTCATCGTCATCAACGCCTTGCGCGCCACGGGCGACGCCAGCTTTCCGGTGCTGACGGGTGCGTTTTCCATGGTCATCGTCATGGCCGGCGGTGCCTGGCTGCTGGGCCAGGTGCTCGGCTTGGGGTTGGTCGGCGTGTGGCTGGCCTTTGCGCTGGATGAGTGGCTGCGCGGTCTGGTGAACCTGGCGCGCTGGCGCCGGCGCGGCTGGCTGGCGCATGCGCGGGCGGCGCGGCGGCGGGTGCGCGGGGCTTGAGAATGCGGCCATGGTGCGTCACGAAGCAAAGGCTCGACTGAACCCGCAGGGGGAAGGTAGTGCTGCTGCATGCTGCGCCAGTCCAACGGGTGAGAGTCCCGTCCCGGTAGGCGTCGGTGCGCCGGGTAGCAGGCCCCAGGCAGTGGAG
>JANOXU010000020.1:0-11426 GCA_031418595.1 Burkholderiales bacterium | reverse complement strand
CGCGCCAGGTCGGGCAACTCGGCGCTGCGGCGCAGGCCTTCAGCGCTGGCCTGGCCCTGGGCGCTGAAGCGCAGGCTGCCGTCGCTCTGGCTGGCGCCTTCCAGCACCAGCTCACCGCCCCGCGCGCGCGCATGCCCGCCCACGATGGCAAAGCCGCGCTCGCTGAAGTCGACGCGGCCGCGGGCCTGCGCCAGCAGGGGCAAGTCGGGGCGCCAGCGCACGTCGTTGCCGGCCAGGGTGACACTGCCACGCACACCGGTGTGGCCCGGGTCAGCCAGCGGCACGTTCAAGGCCAGGCGCAGATCGGCCGCGCCGTTCACGACCATGGGCTTGAGTGCCTGGCCCAGCCAGCCGCCAACGGGTGTGACATCAATGAAGCGCAGGATGTCGCTCGCCGGGCCGTGACCCTGGCCTTCAAGCTTGAGTGTGGGCTGCTGCGCCAGGTTGGCAATGCCGCCTTGCACGTCTTTGAAATCGACGCCGCCCAAGCGCGCTTGCACGCCGCGCAGTTGCAGGGTCAGGTGGTCGATCTCGATCTCACCGCTGACCCGGCTCAGCGCCGGCCAGGGCGATGTCCAACCCGCTTCGCCGGGCAGGTAGGCGAAGCTCACATCCTGCGCCTGGGCGGTGATCTTGAAGTCGCCCTCGCTGGCCTTGTGGAAAGGGAATTCCCACAAGTCACCCCGCACCTTGACATCGGCGCTGGCCACCGTGCCGCCCAACACCGCGCGGCGCACGTAGTCGCGCACCGGCGCCGGGATGCCCAGCGGCAGGTAATGCGCCACGCGCGTGGCATTGCCCTGGGTCAGGCGGGCGCTCAGGTCGAGCTGGCCGGGCAAGCGCCCGCCCTTGGCAAAGCCGCTGCCCGGCCCGGTGCGCCAGGTGGCCGTGATCTCGCCTTGGGCGTCGGCATTGGCAAAGCGCGCGTCCTGCACTTTCAGCTCGATGGCAGGCGGCGCCGCCGGGTCGGCCGCGGCCACGATGCGCCAGTTCAGCTGCGCGGCCAGGCGCTGCAGCGGCACCACCGGGGCTTCGAGCACGCCGGGGAAGATCAAGGCGCCGTCGCTCATGGCCAGGCGCGCCTCGCCACCCCGTTCGTTGCCGCTGAGGTCGATGTCGGCATTGCGAAAGCCCGGCCGCCCCACCGGCGGCGCCTGGCCCGGCGCGGGCGGCGTATCGGCCTTGGCCGCGGCCACGCTCACGCCGCTCAAACGCGATCGCACCTGGTAGGCCTGCGGTGCGTCGAGCGGCCCCTGCCAGCTCAGCGTCAGCGCTTGCACCACGCCCTGTGGCGCCAAGGCGCCGAGCAAGCGGCGCATCGCATCGCCCAACGGCAGCTTGGCCGCGGTACGGGCCATCACGGCCAGGTCAAGCCGGTCAGCGCTGAAGCTGCCGCTGGTGAGCGGGTGCACGTTGGGGTCCATGCTGCCGAGGTCTTGCTTTTGCTTCCAGCTGGCTTGCAGCTGGCCAGCCGGCCAAACCAGGCCGTCGCCCGTGGTGAAACCGAAGCGGCGCGCGGTCATGTTCACGCCGTGCAGATCACGCTTGATCTCGATGCGCCCCTGCACCTGCGCAAAGGCCAGCGGTTCCAGGTTGCGCGCCAGGCGCACCGTCACCGCGCGCAACGCCACGTCGAGCGCCACTTCACGCGGCAGGCCCTGCTCAAACTCGGCCCAGGCGCGCACGGCGCCATCGCCCTCGCGCAGCTCGAACGGCAGTTCGACATGGCGGCGCAGCTCGGCCACGTCGGCGCGCGGCAGCGCAACGTACAGGGTGCCGCTCCAGCGCTTGAAGTCAGCGCTGCGTGCCAGCATCGGCTGGCTGAACTGGCCGCGCAGGCTGAAGCGCTCGCCCCATTGCGGCGGCGGCGTGGCGTCGAGCCGCAACTCGTGCTTGCGAAATGAATTGCGCAGCACCAGATCCACTGCACGCAATTGCAGCGGTGGCGCGCCGCGCTGCTCATCGCGCCAGCGCACGCTGCCACCGCGGATGACGAACTCGTCCTGCTCGAAAAACCAGTCCAACACGCTGCTGTTGGCGCTTGCGCCCGGCCGGCTCATGTCCAGGCCACCCACATACAAGCGACCGGTCGCGTCGCGCCGCACGTCCAGCTCGGCGCCTTCTATGTGCAACTGCGCAAAGCGCGGCTCCAGCGCCAGCACGGACTTGAGCGACAGCGCCGTGACCACGTGGCCCAGCACCAGGGCGTCGCGGCCTTCGGCGTCGAGCAAGCGCACGTTGCGCAGCGTCAGCGCGGGCACCCAACTGCTGGACTGAACGCTGATCTGGCCAATGCGCACCGGCACGCCCAGGGTACGGCTGGCCTGCGTTTGCACCTGCTCACGCCAGTCGTCGATGTGCGGCAGAATGACCCAGTGCAGGGTCAGCCAGGCCAGCAGCAGCAGGCTCCAGGCGCCCAACACACCCCACAGGGCCACGCGCCAAAGCAGGCGCAAGCCCGCCCAGTGGCGACGCGGCTTCACAGCAGTTTCAGGAGCGAGGGGTGGGGACATTGCGCAGCGTCGGCCAGCCTAGCACAGCGTATGTCTGACGCCGGGGCCATGCTCAACGCAGCACCGGCGTCGACTGACGACGCGCCGGCCAGTTCAATCTTCGGCGCGCAGCACAGCCGTTTGGTGCAGCGGGTGCGGCGACGTTATGGCACCGAATTGCCCTGGTTGTGCGCCGGCCTGCCCACCGGCGCAGGCATCGCTGAGCTGGTGGCGCGGCTGCAAACCCAGGGCCGCGATCTACCTGCTGCCTTGCGCGTGGCGCGCCACCTGGTGCTCGAACGCCTGGCTTGCCTGGATGTGGAGCACAGCGCGCCGCTGCACGACGTGACGGGCACGATGACAGCGCTGGCCGAAACCGCGCTTGAACTCGCCCTGGCACAGGCGCGCGGCGATGCCGATGCGCGCTACGGTGCGCCACGCACCGCCGCCGGGCAAGACATCGACTTCTGGATCGTGGGCATGGGTAAGCTCGGCGCGCGCGAGCTGAACGTCTCATCAGACATCGACCTGGTCTACGTCTACGAAGACGCTGGCCAAACGCCGGGCGCAACGTCCGCCGGCGTCAGCGCGCACGAGTACTTCGCCTACGTGGCCAAACGCCTGTATGCGCTGATCGGCGAGAGCAACGACGACGGCATCGTCTTTCGGGTGGATCTGGCCCTGCGCCCCAACGGCAACTCCGGCCCGCCGGTGGTGAGCCTGCCCATGCTGGAGGAGTACTTTCTGGTGCAGGGGCGCGAGTGGGAGCGTTTTGCCTGGCTCAAGAGCCGTGTGGTGGCGCCGCGCGCCAGCATCGCCGCGGGCCGGCCGCTGGCGCTGCGCGCGTTGGTCAACGCCTTCGTCTACCGGCGCTACCTCGATTACGGCGTGTTCGAAGGCCTGCGCCGCTTGCAACGCCTGATCCGCGAAGAAGCGCAGCGCCGTGCCGCTGGCCGGCCCGAGCGCGCCAACGATGTGAAGCTGTCCCGTGGGGGCATCCGCGAGATCGAGTTCATCGTCCAGTTGCTGCAGGTGGCGCGCGGCGGGCAGTTCCCCGAAATTCGTACCCGCTCCACGCTGAAGAGCCTGCACAAGCTGGTCGCCCATGGTTTGATGACCGCGGCCGCGGCCGAACAACTGGCCCTGGCCTACACCTTCTTGCGCCGCGTGGAGCACCGCATTCAGTACCTGGACGACCAGCAGACGCACCAATTGCCCACCGCAGACGCCGACTTGGCCTGGATCGCCCACAGCCTGGGCCTGCCCCGGCGCGGTGACCGCGCCGCCGGCTCCGACCGCGGCGACACCTGCGAGCTGCTCGACCAACTTGGCCAAATGCGCGAATTCGTGGCCGGCGAATTCGACGCGCTGCTGCATGACGGCCGTTCGCAGGCGCCGGCGAACGGCCGTGCTGGCTGCACCGGCTGTGCACCAGCGCCCCTGGGCATCGACAGCGAAGCCTTGCTCGAACAACTGCCCGCCGGCCTGGGCGAGCGCGTGCGCGCCTGGGCCGCCAGCCCGCGCGTGGCACGCCTGCGCGACGAGACCAAGCTGCGCCTGGGCCACCTGGTGCAGCGCACCGCGGCGCACCTGGAGGCGGGCCGCTGCACGGCGGCCGCGGCGCTGCGCTTTGTGGATTGGCTGGAGCCGCTGCTGCAACGCGAAAGCTACCTGGCGCTGCTGACTGAGCGCCAGCCGCTGCAAGAGCGGCTGCTGCGCGTGCTGGGCACGGCGCGCTGGCCGATGCAATACCTGATGCGCCACCCCGGCGTGGTGGATGAACTGGCCGACGAGCGGCTGCGCCATGGCCGCTTCGACCGTGCGGTGTTCATGGCTGAACTGCATGAACGCCACGCCGCCTGGGAACGTAGTGGCCAGGCCGACGAAGAAGCCTTGCTCGACACCCTGCGCCACGCCCACCACGCCGAAGTCTTCCGCACCCTGGTGCGCGACGTGGAAGGCGAACTCAGCGTGGAACAGGTGGCCGACGACCTGTCAGCCTTGGCCGACGCCATGCTCGACACCACGCTGCTGTGGGCCTGGGCGCGGCTGAAGCAGCGCCACCGCGACGCGCCGCAATTTGCCGTCATCGCTTACGGCAAGCTGGGCGGCAAGGAGCTTGGCTATGGCAGCGACCTGGACGTGGTGTTCCTGTACGACGACGCCGATGAGAGTGATGCCGATCAGGCCCAGGTGGTGTATGCCGCCTACGTGCGCAAGCTCATCACCTGGCTCACATTGCGCACCGGCGCTGGCGAGTTGTTCGACATCGACACCGCGCTGCGGCCCAACGGCGGCTCGGGCCTGTTGGTGACTTCCATCGCAGCCTTCGAGCGCTACCAAGAAGGCCGGGGCGGCAACACCGCCTGGACCTGGGAACACCAGGCGCTGACGCGGGCGCGTTTTTGCGCCGGCACGCCGGCGCTGGCCGCGCAATTCGACGCCGTGCGCCAGGCCGTGCTCACCACGCCGCGCGACCACGCCGCCTTGCGCGCCGAGGTGCAGCACATGCGCGAGCGGGTACGCGGCGCGCACCGAGTGGCGGCCGACATGTTTGATGTGAAGCACAGTGCTGGCGGCATGATGGACGTGGAGTTCGCCGTGCAGTGGCTGGTGCTGGCGCATTCGGCGCAACACGCGGCGCTGTTGCGCAACGCCGGCAACATCGCGTTGCTGAAAGTGGCGGAAGACGCCGGCCTTCTGCCTGCTGGGGTAGGCCAGGCGGCAGCCGACGCCTACCGCGAGCTGCGCCGCGCCCAGCATCTGGCGCGCCTGGACACGCAGCCCACGCAGGTGCCAGTGGGCCCTTTGGCGAGCGCACGCGACGCCGTGCTCGCACTGTGGCACGCAGTCTTCAGTTAAGGCTGCGACGCCCGGGCCACGCCTGGCTGGCCCTGTGCGTGCTGGCCGCCATGCTGGCCGGCCTGGCCTATCCGCTGCAACCTGATGTTTTAGATTGGCAACCCGGCCTGGCCGCGGCGCAACCTTGGCGCTGGTGGAGCGCCGGGCTGGTTCACCTGAGCCTGTTGCACCTGGGTGCCAACCTGGCCGGCACGGCGCTGGTGGCCGCGCTGGGCTGGGTGGGGCGGGTGCCTTGGCGCAGCACGCTGGCCTGGGCCTTGGCCTGGCCGCTGACCCACCTGGCGCTGCTGCTGCGGCCCGAGTTGACGCACTACGGTGGCCTGTCGGGCGTGTTGCATGCTGGTGTGGCGGTGGCGGCACTCACACTGTGCGTTGAGCAAGCCGGGCGCACGCGCTGGATTGCGCTGGCCGTGCTGGCCGGCTTGCTGGCCAAGGTGGTGAGCGAAACGCCATGGGGCCCGGTGCTGCGGCACGCAACGGATTGGGACATCGCCATCGCCCCGCTGGCGCACGCCACCGGCACAGCGGCCGGGCTGGCGTGCACCGCGGCGGTGCTGGGCTTGTCGCACTGGCGTCAGGCCCGTTCGGTGGCACGCGCCTAGACTTGCGGCTCACGTCAGACATTCACATCACACAAGGAGACTGCTCATGATCACACTCTGCGGATTCGCGTTTTCCAATTACTACAACAAGGTCAAACTGGTGCTGCTTGAAAAGGGCATGCCCTTCACCGAAGAGCTGGTCATGACCAAGCGCACTGACGAAGCGGTGTTGTCCGCCTCGCCCCTGGCCAAGGTGCCTTTCATCCGCACCGCACAAGGCAACCTGTGCGAGAGCGAAGTCATTGTTGAGTACCTGGAAGCCCTGCAACCCGAGCCGCGCCTGTTGCCCACCGACCCGTTTGCCGCGGCCAAGGTGCGCGAGCTGGTGGTCTTCATGGAACTGCACCTGGAATTGGTGGCCCGTGAGCTGTATTCGCAAGCCTTCTTCGGCGGCAAGGTGAGCGACGAAACCAAGGCCCGCGTGGACGCTGCGCTGCGCAAGAACATCGCCGGCTTCAATCGCCTGGCGCGGTTCTCGCCCTACGTGGCCGGGGCCTCCTTCACCATCGCCGACTGCGCTGCCTACGCCTGCCTGCCCGGCGTGGGCCGCGCCACGCAGGCGGTGCTGGGCGAAGACCTGCTGGCCGCGGCGGGGGTGGACTGGAAGGGCTACATGAAGATGATTGGCGAACGCGCCAGCGTGGCGCGCGTTTCGGCTGACCGCGATGCGGCGATGAAGCAAATGGCCGAAGCCCAGGCCGCAGCGCAAACCGCAGCGAAGGCCTGATCAGGCCGGCCGCGGCGCCGCGTTGGCCAGCAGCGCGGCGGCCATTTCCTTGCGGTAGCGGTTGAGTTCCTGCACGCTGGCAAAGCTGCGCTCCAGCAGCAAGCTCAGGTTGTGCAAGATGCGCTCGACGACCTTGCCTTCCCAGGCGGCATCGAAGTTGATTTGCTGATCCAGCCAATGCTCCAGCCACTGCGGGTTGGGCAAGCGGCTTTGCACCGTGTCGCGCGGGAACAGGCTTTGGTTAACGTGCAGATTGGTGGGATGCAGGGCCTGCGCCGTGCGCCGCGCGCTGGCCATCAACACGCCCACTTTCGAGAACGCGGCGCGCGCTTCGTCACCACACTTTTGCAGCGCGCGCTTCATGTAGCGCAGGTACGCGCCGCCGTGGCGGGCTTCGTCTTTGGCCAGTGTTTCGTAGATGTGGCGGATCACCGGCTCGGTGTGCCATTCAGCGGCGCAGCGGTACCAGTGGTTCAGCCGAATCTCGCCGCAGAAATGCAGCATCAGCGTTTCCAGTGCCGGGGCCGCGTCGAACTCGAAACGCACTTCATGCAGCTCGGCTTCGGTGGGCACCAGTTCGGGGCGAAAGCGGCGCAGGTATTCCATCAGCACCAGTGAGTGCTTCTGCTCTTCGAAGAACCACACGCTCATGAAGGCGGAAAAGTCACTGTCGCCGCGGTTGTCGCGCAGGAACATTTCAGTGGCCGGCAGGGCTGACCACTCGGTGATGGCGTTCATCTTGATCGTCAGCGCCTGCTCGTCGGTGAGTTGCGCGGCATCGAAGCGGGCCCAGGGAATGTCGCTGTCCATGTTCCAGCGCACAGCCTCGAGTTGGCGAAACAGTTCAGGGTAGAGCATTTGCGTTGTTCCTTGCCGGCCCTGTGGTCGGGCCGAGGCCATGTTAGCGAAGCCAGCCTTTGCGCCGGAAATACAGGAACGGCGCGGTCACCGAGGCCAGCATCAGCGCCAGCGCAAAGGGGTAGCCCAGCGCCCATTCGATCTCGGGCATGGCGCGGAAGTTCATGCCGTAAATGCTGGCAATCAGCGTGGGCGGCAGCAGCGCCACGCTGGCCACCGAGAAAATCTTGATGATCTTGTTCTGGTTGATGTTGATGAAACCCACTGTGGCATTCATCAAGAAGTTAATCTTGTCGAACAGGAAAGTGGTGTGGCTGTCCAGCGAATCAATGTCGCGCAGGATTTGCCGCGCTTCCTCGAACTGATCGGCACTGAGCATGCGGCTGCGCATCATGAAGCTGATGGCGCGGCGCGTGTCCATCACGTTGCGCCGAATGCGCCCGTTCAGGTCTTCTTCCTTGGCGATGGCCGACAGCGCCTCGCCCGCCGCGGTGTCGTCGATGCCTTGCTTCAACACCGCGGCACTCACGGCTTCCAGCGCGTCGTAAATGCCTTCCAGCGCGTCGGCGGAGTATTCGGCGTCGGCGTCGTACAGCTTGAGCAGCACGTCCTTGGCGTCTTCGATCAAGGCCGGCGTGCGCCGCGCGCGCAGGCGCAGCAAGCGGAACACGGGCAGGTCTTCGGCGTGCACGGAAAACAAAACGCCGCGGTGCAGGATGAAAGCCACGCGCACATTGCGCGGGGTCACGTCGTCGTCGATCAGAAAGTCAGACCGGATGTGCAACTCGCCGTTGTCTTCTTCATAGAAGCGGGCCGACTCCTCCAGATCATCGTCCACCGCGTCGCTGGGAATCACCAGGCCATAGCGGCGTTCGACCCAGGCCTTCTCTTGCGCGGTGGGCGCTTCCAGATCGACCCAGACTGGCGCGCGCGTGATGGCGCCTACATCGGGCTCGTCGTCGGCCACGGCGCGTCCGGCCAAGCGCCCGTTTTCCAGCGTGAATACGTTCAGCATGCAACTCTCCGGCGCGCCGGGCAGGCACGCTGGCAGCGCGCAGGCCGGGTCGGTGTACGGGTAGGTGTTCGGCAAACCACCGCCCACCCCGCGCCTGGTTGGCAACGCCTGGCTCAGGCGCGCCGGCAACGAACGTGGACGGTCACCGAGGGTGACTCTGATCCAAGCAAGCCTCTTTCGAAAAAGCGACACGCGATTATTGCCCACGCCGCAGCCTCGCCAACCCAGGCCAGGTGGCGCGCAGTTACACCACGGTTCGGGTTTGGATTGATGCCCGAGCTGGCACAGGCCCCTACGATGCGGCCACGCTGCCCACCCGGGCGGCGTTCAAAAACCCACACCTGGAGACCTCACATGGGCAGCATCATCGGAACGATCATCTTGGGCCTTGTTGTCGGCGCCTTGGCGCGCTTTGTTCTGCCGGGCGAGCAGAAGATGGGCTGGATCTTGACTTGCGTGCTGGGCATTGCCGGTTCGGTTGGCGCAGGCTTCGTCGGCCAGGCCCTGGGTTGGTACAAGGCCGGTGAAGCGGCAGGGTGGATTGCCTCGGTGGTGGTGGCCGCGGCACTGCTGTTCGTGGTGCAGAAGATGCGCAACAGCGGCGCCAGCGAAACCACCAGCACCTGATTGGCCCCAGGGCCGGGCGGCGCCCAGCCCGCCCCCCGTGGGGGTCAAGCAAAGTAGCAAAGCCACATTTGCTTGAGAACGGCAGCACGCAGGCCGTGCCCGACAATCGGGCATGGCCAAAGACCGCGTCGTTTTCACGTGCAGCGAATGCGGCGGCACCAGCCCGAAATGGCTGGGCCAATGCCCGAACTGCACCGCCTGGAACACGCTGAGCGAAGGGGTGGCCGCCAGTGAGGGCAAGCACCGCTTCCAGGCCCTGACTGCGGCGCAAGCCGTGGCCACCCTGGCCGACATCGCGGTGGCCGAGGCCCCGCGCACACCCACCGGGCTGGACGAACTGGATCGTGCCCTGGGCGGCGGCATCGTGCCCGGCGGCGTGGTGCTGATCGGTGGCGACCCGGGCATCGGCAAGAGCACCTTGCTGCTGCAAGCCGCCGACAGCCTGGCCCGGCACTTGAAGGTGCTGTACATCACCGGCGAGGAAAGCGGCGCACAGGTGGCGCTACGGGCCCAGCGCCTGGGCTTAAGCGGCAAGCAGGTGCGGGTGCTGGCCGAGATCAACCTTGAAAAAATCCAGCGCACCTTGCAAGCCGAACAGCCGGCATTTTGCGTGATCGACTCAATTCAAACGTTATACAGCGAACAGCTCACGTCAGCGCCGGGCTCGGTGGCCCAGGTGCGCGAATGCGCCGCGCAGCTCACCCGCACGGCCAAGGCCAGCGGCACGGCGATGGTGCTGGTGGGCCACGTCACCAAAGACGGCACGCTGGCCGGCCCGCGCGTGCTGGAACACATCGTCGACACCGTGCTGTACTTCGAGGGCGAAACCCATTCGGCCTTTCGGCTGGTGCGCGCGATCAAGAACCGCTTCGGCGCCATCAACGAGATCGGCGTTTTCGCCATGACCGAGCGCGGCCTCAAGGGCGTGGCCAACCCGAGCGCGATCTTCCTTTCCACGCACAGCCAGCCGGTGCCGGGCACCTGTGTGCTGGTCACGCTCGAAGGCACGCGCCCGCTGCTGGTGGAGGTGCAGGCCCTGGTCGATAGCGGCGGGCCCAACCCGCGGCGCCTGAGCGTGGGCCTGGAGCGCGACCGCCTGGCCATGCTGCTGGCCGTGCTGCACCGCCATGCCGGCGTGTCGTGCATGGATCAGGACGTGTTCGTCAACGCCGTGGGCGGCGTGCGCATCACCGAGCCGGCGGCTGATTTGGCAGTGATGCTGGCCATTCAGGGGTCACTGCGCGGCAAGGCCTTGCCGCAAGGCTTTTTTGCTTTTGGCGAGGTCGGACTGGCGGGTGAAATTCGCCCGGCCCCGCGCGGGCAAGAACGCTTGAAGGAAGCGGCGAAACTGGGCTTCAGCCACGCCGTGGTGCCCAAGGCCAATGCGCCGCGCAAGCCCATCGAGGGCCTGACGCTGCATGTGGTGGACAGAGTGGAAGATGCAATGGCGGCGGTGCGTGAATTGCACTGAGCGCACTTGCATCAAGCAGGCACGCGCGGCGCTAACGCAGGTGGCCCGCCAAGCCCTGTTCGCAGCGCACCAGCTTGCGCGAGCGTGCCTCGGCCAGGATCCGCCCGTTGTCCTTCAGGTGCTGGCGCGATGTGGGCGGGTGGTCGAGGTGAAACTGCAACGCCCGCCCGATGACCAATTTCTTGCGCCGGCCGCTGTTGTGCAGCCGCACGGTGACTTCCCAGTCCTCGCTGCCCCAACCCACGAAGGCTTCATTGAAGCCGTTCACGTCAAGCAAATCGGCGCGCCACATCGCCATGTTGCTGCCCAGCGCGCGGGCGCGGTGCGGGCCCAGCCGTTGGCGCCACACCAGCGGGAGCGGCCAGCGCAGGCCGTAGACGCTGCGCCACAACCAGCCGCGGCGCCACAGCGCCAGGCCGTGCACGTCAGCGGGTTCTACCTGCGACGAAAACGCCTCTTTGATTTGCGCGCGCTTGCCCTGCACCCAGAAGCCGGGCTCGGCCAGGCGTTCGTGATCCGCCACAAAATCGCGGTGCGGCAGGCAATCACCATCCGTGAGGATGAGGTAGTCCGCCGCGCTGGCAGCGATGCCCATGTTCAGGATGCGGCTGCGCCGGTAGCCGGCGTTCTCTTGCCAGACGTGGTGCACGGCGAAGCGCCCGGCGTCCGCCCAGCGCTGCACCACCGCGCGCGTGCGCTCATCGGAGCCGTCGTCGGCCACCACCACTTCGTCGGGCAGCCGCGCTTGCAGCGCATAACCCTCCAGCACGCG
>JANOXU010000019.1:0-36641 GCA_031418595.1 Burkholderiales bacterium | reverse complement strand
TTCGAAACATGAAAACGCGTCTTCGTCCGCCATGCGTCGTTGCAAATCCGCGCCATAGCGAGAGCTATGGCTGTGGTTTGCGCCTAGCCTGGCAAACGAATCCATCGTTTTCATCGTGTTCCGAAACCTATGGGTTGGAGTTCTAGAACGCACGCAGCAGCAACGCTTCAGCGCGCCGCCGATGCCTGGCCTGCCTGGCCTGGCGGGCCTTGCAACCGCGCCAGCGCGCGCTGCGCTTCATCAAGCAAGCTGCCGGTGCTGCGCGCCTTGCGCATTGACTTGACGACGGCTTCGAACGCCTCGCGCGCAGCCTCGCGTTCGCCGGCATGGGCCAGCAGGGTGGCGCGGTTGAACTGCCACAGGTCGCCCTGGCCAGCGGGCAGCGAGCCGGCCGGGAACAGCGCCTCGAACGTGCTCAAGAGTTGTGCCGGCGGCAAGGCGCTGAGCAACACGCTGCGCTCGTCAGCGCGCAGCATGCGGGTGGCAAACGCATAGCTCCACAGGCGCTGCTTGTTGCGCTCGGTGATGGGTTCATTGCCGCGCCGCATTTCGTCGGCCACCGTCAGGGCGTAGGCCGTGAGCTCGATGCTGCCGCTGACGCTGCCGCCGAGCTGCAGCGCACGCACGAAGGGCAGGGTTCTGGGGCGGCTGCGCGCACCGTCCACGGCTTGCGCGAAACGCTTGCGCGCTTGCGGCAGGTTGTCGGCCCGGTCCAGCATCTGGCGTGCCCACATGGCGTGGGCGTAGGGGTTGTTGGCGTCATCGGCCAGGGCGTGCTGCCAATGCCGCTGCGGCTCCAGCCCCACCAGGCCGCCGCGGCCACGCAGATAGTCGCCCCAGCCGATGTGGGCACGCAAGTCGGCCGCGCGCGCGCCAGTGGCCGTGGGCAGGGCCTGCATCAGCACCGGCTCGGTCTGGGCCACTTGTTCGGCAAAAGTTTGCTGGCCTTCCACGGCGCGCATGTCGCGCAGCCACAGCATGGCGCAGTCTTCGCGCGCGGCCAGCACGGCGGGTAAGGGCGGTGTGTGCGCGGCCAGGGTGTTGAGTTGCGCCAGCGCTGCGGCCTGGCTGCCATCCGTGCACAGTTGCTTGGCGCTGGCGGCCTGTGCGGACTGGGCTGTTTCGCGCGCTTGCGTGGCCTGCTGTTCCAGGCGCAATTTCTCGGCTGTGTTGCGCTGCATGCCCACGTAGCCCAGGCCGCCGGCCGCAGCAAGGGCCACGGCCAGGCCGAGCCCGATCTTCAGGCCCATGCCGCTGGCCGCGGGCTTGAGCTTGGCCACGGCGGCCACCGTTTCAGCCACCAGCTCACCGCGCGGCTGAAGAATCGTCACCGCGCTCAGGTACGGCGGCAGCGCGGCGATCGGCGTGGCCACCACCATCACCGGCAGCACATGGCCGCTGGGCCGGCGCCAATGGGCTTGCGCGAATTCCAGCTCGGCCAAGGTGTAGCTGCCCGGCGCCACGGCCTCGGGCGTGATCAGGAAGACGAAGGCATCGGCCGCCGCCACCGCCTCGCGCAAGCGCTGGTGAAAGGCGGCGCCGGCTTGCAGATCACTGCGGTCATGAAAGACATCGTGCCCCTCAGCTTCCAGCGCCAGGGCCAGGCGCGCGGCCAGGTCGCGCTGCGCAGAAGGGTAGGAGATGAACAACTTCATGGTTGGCGCTGGCTCCAGTTCATGACGATGCGGTGCAGGCCATCTAAGCCATCGGTTAACGCGGCCGGCCCGGGTTGCAGGATGAGGGGAGACTTGATTTCATGCAACTCGCCGTGGCGCACCGCCGGCACGTCGGCCCAGCCCGGCCGCTGCGCCACATGCTGCGGGCGAAACTTCTTGCCGCACCAACTGCCGATGATGATGTCGGGCGCGGCGCGCACCACTTCCAGCGGGTCGGCCACGATGCGGTCTTTGCCCAGGCTGGCCTGCGCGCGCGCGGGGAAGATGTCGTCACCCCCGGCCACGCCGAGCAGTTCGCTGACCCAGGCGATGGCGCTGATCTGCGGCACGTCCCATTCCTCGAAGTACACCTTGGGCCGGCGTGGCAAGGCCGCCGCCGCGGCACGCACCGCCTCCACCTTGGCGGCTAGCTCGGCCGCATAACGCCCGGCTGCATCGGCCTGGCCCACCAAGGCGCCCAGGCGCAACACATAGCCCAGGATGCCGGCCACGCTGCGGTGGTTGCTGATCCACACCTCCACGCCGGCGCGGATGAGCGCGGCGGCAATGTCGGCCTGCATGTCTGAAAAGCCGATCGCCAGATCGGGTTTCAACTCCAGGATGCGGTCGATCTTGGCCGTGGTGAACGCGCTGACGCGCGGCTTCTCGTGCCGCGCCTGCGGCGGGCGCACGGTGAAGCCTGAGATGCCGACGATGCGGTGCTGCTGGCCCAGCGCATACAGCACTTCGGTGGGCTCTTCGGTCAGGCAAACGATGCGTTCGGGCAGTTCAAAGTTCATTCGGCTCCATTCAGCTCAATTCAAGTCAAGGCCTTCAATAACATCAGACTGAGTGGCAAGGCGACCATGGCGATCAGCGTGGAGGCCGTGACCAGCGCCGCCACATACGGCCCGTGCCCGCCCATGCGCACCGCCAGCACGTAGGCGCTCGATGCCGTGGGCATGGCGCCGTAGGCCACCAACAGCGCCTGCTGCGCGGCGGGCAGTTGCCAGGCCAGCGCCACTGCAATGGCCAGCGCGGGCAACGCCACATGGCGAATGCCCAACAGCGCCGCGGCCAAACCCGGGCCTTCGCGCAGCGCGCCCAGGCGCAAGCCCGCGCCCACCGCCATCAAACCCAAAGGCAGCGCCGCCGCGCCGATGCGCGCCAGCGTGGTGTTGGCCAACTCGGGCAGCTTCACGCCCAACAGGTTGCACGCCAGCCCGGCCAGGGTGCTGACGATGAGCGGGTTGCGCACCAGTTCGCCCAAGTAAGCCTGACCGCCGTGGCGCGCCAGCGGCCACACCGCGGCCACGTTGGCCAGCGGCACGCACAGCGACACCAGCAACGCCGCCCAGGCCACGCCCTGGCTGCCGGCCAGGCGCTCGGCCAGGGCCAGCAGCACATACGAATTGAAACGAAACGCGGTTTGCGCGCCCGAGGCATGCAAGTGCGCATCGAAACGCCCGAAGCGCAGGGCATAGGCCAGGGCAATGCCGGCCAATGTGATGCCCACCACGCTGGCGCCAAAGCGCCACACCGCGGCCAGCTCAAACGGGTTGCGCAGGATCGAGCTGAACAACAAAACCGGGAACAGCAGGTGATAGACCAGGCGCTCAACACCGTCCCAAACCGGGCGGTTCAGCGGCGTGTAGCGGCAGATGACGTAGCCGCACGCGATGAGCAGCAGGTCGGGCAGCAGCAACAGGGCGTCGGGCATGGCGGGGGAGTTTAGGTGTCAGCCAAACGCTGCCAGGCCGCGTTCAGGCACCATCGCGCCTTTGCCAGAGCCCCCACACGCCATGCTTGACTCGTTTCGCTTGCCGCGCACGCTGACTGCGCTCTTCATCTGCCTGGCCGCGGCACTGGCCGCACCGGCGGTGCTGGCCCAGCGCCTGGTGGTGGACGGTCAGGCCTTCGACACCGCCGCGCGCATCGGCAACATTGAGTTGAAGCTCAACGGCGCCGGCTTGCGCCAGGTGGCCTGGTTCAAGGCCTACGCCGCGGGCCTGTACCTGCCAGACAAGACCCGCGCGGCGGCCCAGGCGCTGAACGGCGTGGGCCCGAAGCGGCTGCAAATGCGCATGATGCAAGACGTGCCCACGGCCGAATTCATCAAGGCCTTCGACAAAGGCATCGGCCGCAATTCAAGCGCCGCTGAGCTGGCCGCGCTGAAGGAGCGCATGGCGCGCTTCGACCTGATCCTCACCCAGATTGGCCAGGTGAAAAAGGGCGATGTGGTCAACCTCGACTTCATTCCCGGCCAGGGCCTGGTGCTCACGCTGAACGGCAAACCGCGCGGCGAAGCGATTGCGGGTGAAGACCTGTACGCCGCGTTGCTGCGCATCTTCATTGGCGACAAGCCCACCGACGAGCGGCTCAAGGCTTCGCTGCTCGGCGCGGCCTGGAGCTGATGCCCGCTTTTCAATCTCCCCTTTTGCAACCCACCCAAGACGATGACCCGAATCCTGCTGAAGACTTTGTTAGCCACCCTGAGCCTGGCCGCCGCCGGCTCGGCCCTGGCCCAGCCCTACCCGAACAAGCCGGTGCGCCTGGTGGTGCCGTTCGCGCCCGGTGGCACCACCGACATCGTGGCCCGCGTGGTGGCTGAAAAGATCGCCGCGCACCTGGGGCAGAACTTCATCGTCGAAAACAAGGCCGGTGGTGGCGGTTCGCTGGGGGCGAATGAAACCGCCAAGGCCACGCCCGATGGCTATGCCCTGGGCATGGCCACCGTTTCCACCACCGCGGCCAACCCGGCCATCAACCCGAAGATTCCGTACAACCCGCTCACCGACTTCACGCCCATCATCAACGTCGCGGCCACGCCGAATGTGATTGCGGTGCACCCCAGCTTCCCGGCGCGCGACTACAAAGGCTTCGTTGCCGAATTGAAAAAGTACCCGGGCAAGTACAGCTATGCCAGCTCTGGCACGGGCGGCATCGGCCACTTGCAAACCGAGTTGTTCAAGGGCCAGGCCGGTGTCTTCATGGCACACATTCCCTACCGCGGCGCAGGGCCGGCGCTGAACGACACCGTGGCCGGGCAGGTGACCATCATTTTCGACAACATGCCTTCGGCGCTGCCCTTCATCAAAGACGGCCGCTTGATCCCCATCGTGGTGGCCGCGCCGCAGCGGCTGACGCAACTGCCCAACGTGCCCACCTTTAGGGAAGTGGGCCTGCCTGACGTGAACCGCATGGCTTATTACGGCATCTACGGCCCCAAGGGCTTGCCGCAAGACGTGATCGACAAGGTTCATGCCGCGGTAAAAAAGACGGTGGACATGCCCGACGTGCGCAAGCGCATCGAAGACACCGGCTCGATGGTGGTGGCCAACACGCCGGCCGAATTTGCCAAGCAGATCGAAGCCGAGTTCGCGGTCTACAAGGCCGTGGTGGCCAAGCAAAAGCTTGTGCTCGATTGATGGTGGCCAGGCCTGCGGCTGCGCCAGCCAAGCAGGCTGCACGCAGCCAGGAAAGCATCGACCGCTTCATCGACGCGCTGTGGCTCGAAGACGGTCTGGGCAGCTTGAGCCTGGCGGCCTACCGGCGCGACTTGCAGCTCTATGCCACTTGGCTTGAGGCCGGCTCAGCCAAAGCCCTGAACGACACCCAGGCCAGCGACCTGCTGGCCTACATGGTGGCCAAACATGCGGCTTCACGGGCCAGCACCGCGAACCGGCGTTTGTCTGTTTTCAAACGTTATTGCCGCTGGGCGCTGCGCGAGCGGCTGATGGCGCAAGACCCCACGTTGAAGCTGCTGTCGGCGCGCCAGCCGCTGCGCGTGCCGCACAGCCTGAGCGAAGCCCAGGTGGAAGCCCTGCTGGCCACGCCCGACGTGGCCACGCCGCTGGGCCTGCGCGAGCGCTGCATGCTCGAACTGATGTACGCCAGCGGCCTGCGCGTGAGCGAGCTGGTGGGGCTGAAGACGGTGTATGTGAGCCTGGTGGACGGCGCGCTGCGCGTCACCGGCAAGGGCAGCAAGGAACGCCTGGTGCCCTTTGGCGGCGAGGCGCAGGCCTGGATCGAACGCTACCTGACTGACGCGCGCGCGGCCATCTTGAAAGGCCAGCACAGCGAAGCGCTGTTCGTCACCGCGCGCGGCGGGCCGATGACGCGGCAGATGTTCTGGAACGTTGTGAAGCGCCACGCGCTGGCCGCGGGTATCACCGCGCCGCTGTCACCGCACACGCTGCGCCATGCCTTTGCCACCCACCTGCTCAACCATGGCGCTGACCTGCGCGCGGTGCAGATGCTGCTGGGCCATGCCGACATTTCCACCACCACCATTTACACCCACGTGGCGCGCGAGCGGCTGCGGCAGCTGCATGCGCAGCACCACCCGCGCGGGTGATGCGCCGGCTCAGCCCTGTGCCGTGGCCGCCAGGCGCGCATACACGCAGGTGTTGCGCAGGCTGCCGTCTGGCGCGCGGCGTTCGTGGCGAAGAATGCCTTCGAGCGTGAAGCCGCAGCGCAAGGCCACGCGCCGCGAGGGGCCGTTGTCTTCATCGGTGATGAGTTCAAGCCGCGCGGCCAGTAGCGCGTTGAAGGCCAGCGCGGCCAGCGCATTCACCGCTTCGCTGATGAAGCCCTGGCCGGCGCGTGAACTGCGCACCCAATAGCCGACTTCCAGCTTTGGCGTTGACCATTCCGGACGGTGCAGGCCACTGCTGCCCACCAGCTCGCCGCTGGCCTTTTCAAACAGCAGGTAGGGCATGTCCTTGCGGGCGACGAAGTTGGCTTGCGCATTGCGGCAGTAGATCTCGGAACGCTCGATGCTTTGCTCGGCCGCCACCCAGGGCAGCGAGGCCAGGAACTGGCGCAAGGCGGGCAATGACTCCGCCACCGCGGCGTGCAGCGCCGGCCCGTCGCCGGCCTGCGGCGCGCGCAGCAGCAGCCGATTGGTGTTCCAGGTGCTGGGCAGGTCGAGCAGGAGCGGGTCGGTCATGGTCAGCATCGTCTAAAGTTTGATGAGACTTGATGGTCAAGGCTGCCGCGCCCTGTGCGCCGGCAGCTTTTGCCAGGGCAGCTCGGCCGGGTCGGCCGCCATCGGCCCCGGCGCCTTGGCCACCAGGATGTGCGCGGCAATCGGCGTGAAGGCGGCGCGAAAGTGCACCGAGCTTTTGTTCACCAGCAGCTTCATGGTTTCGGGCGCCACGCCGAGAAAGCGGAACAGGTCCAGGTCGAGCATCTGGCACTGGCCGCTCACCACATTGATCAGGATGCCGTCGATCTCCAACCCGGCGCTGGCGCCCAGGTGCAGCGTGGCGCCGGCCGTCATGGGGCCGTGCAGGGGCACCACGCCGTCGCTCAGCGTGCGCACCGTGAACAGGCCTTGAACGGGCGGGTCGGTGGGCCGGCCATCAAACCCGGTGACCGAACGGCCCAGCGCCAGCTCGATGCGCGCGCCCACGCCGGCAGCGTGGGCGGCTTGCGCCGCGGCGGGGTCGAACATCAGGCCCAGCGCCACTTGCTGCGGGAAGCGCCGGCCGGCGCCCGCGGCCAGCAGGGCGTGGAGCAGGCCGGTGGTGTTGGAATCAGCGCCGGCGCCGGGGTTGTCTTGCGTGTCGGCGATGACCACGGGTTTGTCGGCTGCAGCGGCAAGTTTGAGCGCCTCATCAACCGCCTGGGCCGGGGTGTACAGCGTCATCTTCCAGTTGCCGCGCCCGGCCTCAAGCTCGGCGCCGAACTGGGCCACCACCTCGTTCACGCGCGCGGCATCGGGGCCATGGCCGTGCAACACCGGGCCGCATTCATCAAAGTCGGCGGCCGGAAAGCCCATCGCAAAACTCAGGTGCACGCCGCTGGCAGCGTCCAGCTCGGCCAGGCGGCGATACACGCCGGCGGCCGGCTCCATCATCGTGCACTGCGTGTTCAGCGGCAGCAAAAAGGGCGCGCGCCAGGCCGCGCTGTGCCAGGGTGTGGCGGCGTCGTGGCATTGCGCCAAGATGGCCGCGGCGCGCGCGCCCGTGGCCGCGGCGTCGACATGCGGGTAGGTGCGGTACGCCGTCATGGCGGTGCAGTGGGCCAGCATGCGCGCGGTGACGTTGGCGTGCAGATCCAGGCTGGCCACCAGCGCCATGGCCGGGCCGATCACGCCACGCAGGCGTTGCAGCAGCTCGCCCTCGGCATCGTCAGCCTGCTCGGCCACCGCGGCGCCATGCAGGTCGAGGTAGACGGCGTCGAAGCCGCCGCGATCAGCATCCGTCAAGATGGTGTTGGCAATGCGCTCGAAAGCGTCTTGGGTGATATGCGCCGACGGGCTGGCGCCGGCCCAAAGTGACGGCAACAGTTGCCAGCCGCGCTGGCGCGCGCTGCGGATGAAGCCACCCATGGGCAGGCTGGTGCCGGCCAGCGCAGCGAGCATGGCGTCACCCTGCGCGGCGGCCGGGAAGGCCGAGCCGCTGGTGAACGCCGGCCATGCAGCCTGGGTGGGTGCGAAGGTGTTGGTCTCGTGCTGGAAGCCGGCGACGAAGATGCGCATGGAGGTTCCTGTCAGGGGCGGTCGCGCAGCGCGCGAAGGGCGCCGGCTTGCGCCAGTGTGGCGGCGTGGCCGGCGTCGATGGCAAAGCGCCGATAGGCTTGCGAGCCACCGGCGTAGTAACCCAGGTCAACGTGGATCAGCAGGTCGGCCTGCGGCGTTTGCGCGTCGGTGCGCTGGCGGGTGAGGCGGTCGCCTTCGCGCCATGCATCCGGCACGCTGGGCGGCGTGGCTTCCAGCTTGGCCGAAACATCGACCGCGATGATGCGCTGCGCGCCCAGCGCGCGCGCCGCCCACACGGGCACCGGGCTAGATTGATCGGCGTCGATGAACTGGCGCTCGCCCACCGCCACCGGCGCCATCAAATCGGGCTTGGCGCTGGAGGCGCGCACCGCCCAGCCCAGGCTGCCGCGCGTGAACGCCACCGTTTCATGCGTGGCGGCATCGGTGGCCACAGCGGCGAACGGGCGCTTCAGGTCTTCAATGCGGCGCACGCCGGTGCGCGCTTGCAGCCACAGCGCCAGGCGCTCGCCGCGCAGGCGCAGGCTGCCGTCGCGCGCCAGATCCACCATCTGCCACCAGGGCAGTTCATGGGCCAGCGTTTCAAGCTGGGCGGCGTCATGCCCGGCCACCCACAGCGCGCCGATCAAGGCGCCGGCCGAGCCGCCCACCACCGCATCGGGCACGATGCCCAGTTCTTCCAGCGCCTTGAGCACGCCCACGTGGGCAAGTGCGCGCGGCCCGCCCGCGCCCAGTACCAGCACCAGCCGCGGCTTGGCGGGCCACGGCGCGGCCTGCGGCGCCGCGCCGGCACTGCGCAAGGGCCACACCAGCAGCCACAGCGCCAGCCCCAGGGCGGCCAGCAACAGCACGGCCAGCCCGCCGCCCAGCCAGCGCATCACGAGGGCACCGCCAACCCGGGGCCTGCTTGCAAGTGCGCCAACTCCTGCGCAGTGAAGCCAGCCTGGCGGCGCGCCGGCAGGTTGAACGGCGGGCGCAGGCGCGGCGCGCTGTGGCGTTGCGCCAGCAGCGCGTAGTGCGCTTGCGCATCCAGGCCTTGGGCGTCACACAGAAAGTGATACCAATGGTTGCCCACGGCGACATGGCCGATTTCATCGCGCAAGATCACATCAAGAATCGCCACCGCGCGCGCATCGCCAACGCGCGCCAGCTTGGCTTGCAGCGGTGGTGTGGCGTCCAGCCCGCGCGCTTCCAGCGTGCGCGGCACCAGGGCCATGCGGGCGGTGATGTCGTGGCGCGTGCGCTCCACCATGGTCCACAGGCCATCGTGCGCCGTGAAGTCACCGTAGTCAAGGCCCAGGCTGCGCAGGTGTTCGCGCAGCAGCGTGAAGTGCAGCGCTTCTTCTTGTGCCACGCGCAGCCAGTCGAGGTAATACGCGCCAGGCATGCCGGCAAAGCGCCACATGGCATCGAGCGCCAGGTTGATGGCGTTGAACTCGATGTGGGCAATGGCATGCAGCAAGGCGGCGCGGCCGGCCGGTGTGGCCAGGCTGCGCTGCGGTACGTCTTTGGGTGCCACCAGTAGCGGGCGCGCCGGGCGGCCGGGCAGGGGCTGGGTGACTTCGAGCACGGCGGCTGTATCGATTCGCCCTTCAATCGGCAAGGCCCGCGCCGCATCTGCCTTGGCCGCAGGGTCGGCCAAGCACAACACCCGCAAGGCTTCGGCGCGTAGCTCCATCCTTAGAATTATGGGTTGCAAAAAATTGGAATCGTGATGGCCATTTACCAGCTTGAAGACCGTGTGCCCGAGCTCGACCCCACCGCCTGGGTGGCTGAAGGCGCCAGCGTGATCGGCCGCGTGCGCATGGCTGCCGGCGCCAGCGTGTGGTACGGCTGCACGGTGCGTGGCGACAACGACTGGATCACCATCGGCCGCCACACCAACGTGCAGGACGGCAGCGTGCTCCATTCCGATGACGGCGTGCCGCTGACGCTGGGCGAAGGCGTGACCGTGGGCCACCAGGTCATGCTGCACGGCTGCACGGTGGGCGACGGCTCGCTGATCGGCATCCAGGCCGTGGTGCTGAACCGCGCGCGCATCGGCAAGCGCTGCATCGTCGCGGCCGGCGCCATCGTCACCGAGGGCAAGGAATTTCCTGATGGCTCGCTCATCATGGGCTCGCCGGCCAAAGTGGTGAAGCCCTTGTCGCCCGAACAGCAGGCCATGCTCGACCACCTGGCCGCGCATTACCTGATGCAGACCGAGCGCCACCGCAACGGCCTGAAGCGCCTGGCCTGATGCTTGATCTGATGCCCGATCTGATGCCCGATCTGATGCCTGATCAACTGCACCGCTTCTACTTCGAAGGCCTGCCCGTGCGCGGGCTGCTGGTGCAGCTTGGCGCGAGCTGGCGCGAGCTGCAAACGCGCCGCGCAGCGCTGGGCGTCTGGCCCGAGCCACTGCGCAACCTGGTGGGCGAGCTGGCCGCGGCCGGCGTGCTGATGCAGGCAAACATCAAGTTCAATGGGTCACTGGTGCTGCAACTGAATGGCGACGGCCCGGTGAAGCTGGCGGTGGCCGAGGTGCGCAACGATCTGAGCTTTCGCGCCACGGCCAAGCTCGTGGGCGAACTGCCAGATGACTTACCAATGGGCGCCGGTCTGGAAGCCATGCTCAATGTGCACGGCCAGGGCCGTTGTGCCATCACGCTCGACCCTGAAGACCGCTTGCCCGGCCAGCAGCCTTACCAGGGCGTGGTGCCTCTGCATGGCGACCAGCGCGAGCCGCTGCAGCACCTGGCTGAGGTGCTGGAGCACTACATGCTGCAAAGCGAGCAGCTCGACACCCGCCTGGTGCTGGCGGCCAACGGCGAACGCGCTGCGGGCTTGCTCTTGCAGCGCATGCCGATGCAAGGCGCGGGTAACCTGGGCGCGCGGCGTGAAGACGAGATCGGCCTGAACGAAGACTTCACGCGCATCGCCTTGCTCGGCGGCACGCTCACGCGCGACGAGTTGCTGGGCCTGGACGCTGACGCCTTGCTGCACCGCCTGTTCTGGCAGGAACGCCTGGTGCGCCAGGCGCCGCAGCGGCCGCGCTTTGCCTGCCGGTGCACGCGCGAACGGGTGCGCAACATGCTGCGCAGCCTGGGCCACGCCGAAAGCGCCAGCTTGATTGAAGAGCGCGGCATGGTGGAAGTGGGTTGCGATTTCTGCGGCGAGCAGTACCGCTTTGATGCGGTCGACGTGGGTGAACTGTTCACCACGCCGCCAAACCAGGCGCCGGGCTCGAGCAGCGTCAACTGATTGCAGCTCGCCTCATGGCGCCGCCGGCAAGGCCTGCAAGCGGCGCACGGCCGAAAACACGATCACCAACGCCTGCACCACGAAGCCGAAGAAGGCCAGCGCCAGGCAGGCCGGCGCACCCCACTGCGCGCCCACCGCCGCGCCCAGGGCCGCGCCCAGCGGCCGCGCGCCTGAATTGACTGTGAGGAAGATGGCCGACACGCGCCCGAGCATGGCGCTGGGGGTGACGGTTTGGCGCAGCGTGGTGGAACTGATGGTCCACACGATCGGGCCGGCGCCGAACAGGAAGAAGCTGAACGCCGCCAGCCAGCCGCTGGGCAGCCACAAGGTGGCCAGCATGGCCGCGGCGGCCAGCACTGAAACCAGCGGCCCGAGCATGATGGCGCGGCCGAACGGCAGCACACGCATCAGCCGCGGCGCCAGCAGTGCGCCCAGCACCATGCCGGCGCCGTAGCTGGCCAAGGTGATGCCCACGGCGCTGGCCGTCAGGCCAAGCGTGTTCATGGCATAGGGCACGTAGGCGGCCTGCAAGACGAACCAGCTCATGTTCCAGGCGATGGCGGTGAGCAGAATGGGCCGCAGCAGCGCATGCCGCCACACGCCTTGCGCGCCTTCGCGCAGCTCGATCCAGGGGTGGCGCGCCGTGGCGCGTGGGCGCGGGCCTTCGGGCAGGCGCCACAGCAACATCAGTGCGGCGGCAGACAGCACGCTGGCCAAGACGAATGCCGCCGAGCCGCCGGCCCATGCCACCAAGGCCCCGGCCAGTGCCGGGCCGCCGGCAAACGCCGCGCTGCGCGCGAGTTCAAGCCGGCCATTGGCTGCGCCCAGTGCGGCCAGTGGCACCAGGGTGGCCACATAGGCCGGCGCGGCGACTGAAAATCCCACCGTGCCGGCCGCGCCAATGAAGCCCAGCAGCGCCAGCCAGGCCAGCGACACCTGGCCGCTGAGCGTGACCAACAGCAACCCCAGCAGCGAGGCGGCACGCAGCGCTTCACTGAGCCCCATCAGGGCGCGGCGCGAATGCCGGTCCGCCAGCAGCCCGAACGGAATCGACAGCAGCAGGAACGGCAGCGACTGCACCGCCGCCAGCACACCGATCTGCGCCGGCCCGGCGCCCAGCAGCATCACCGCCACGATGGGCACGGCCGCCAGGCTGACCTGCTCGGCCGCCTGCGCCGCCAGGTTGGCCCAGGCCAGCGGCGCGAAGCTGCGCGGCAGGGCGGCAGGGCCTGCGGCGGCTGGTGGTGCGGGGTCAGTGGGTGGTGTTGCAGCGGTCATGGGTGGGGCGGTGGTGGAGCGGTGGCCGTGTGAGGTGGTTGGGCCAATGTGCGCCGTTGCCGGCGTGGCTGCTGGCCGTTTGCGGACCTGTGGCCGCAACGCCTTCAGCGGGTGGGAAACGGGCCCGGCGGCCGGCCCACAGACAAGTGCTCGCACGCCGGGTCATCACAACGCTCGCATTGCCAGGCCCGCGCCTGCGGCTGCGCATTGCGCTGTGCCAGGCGCGTGAACAGGCCGGTGCGCGGCGCGGCATGCCGGCGCAGCAGCGGGGCCACCGCATCCAGCGCGGCCTGCAAGCGTGCCGGGCCGCTGCCGGCCACCAGCGCCCAGGGCAGGCCGCCGGCCAGCAGCAAGTCGCGCAAGGCGGCGTCAACCGGCGCGCGCACCTGCTCGCCGCTGCGCTGCAGGCCATCGGCCACCCAGGGCAGGTCGAGCGCCGTGAGCAAGGTGACGTGCATATTGCGATGCAACTCGATGGCGCTGGCGTCGAGCGAGCGATCAGCAAAGACGATGCGGCTGTAGACCGCGGTTTGCAGCGCCGTGGTGTCACTGACCACGACATCAAAGCTGGCCGCGGCCTGCACGATGTGCGCATGCTGGGCCTGCGCGATGCCGGCCTGCTCGCCCTGCTGCGGCGTGCGTCCGGCGCGCTCGCACCATGCGCGCAAGTGCTCTGGCACCCAGGTGCAACGCAACCCGGTTTCCAGCGCCAGCGCGGCGGCCAGGGCCTGCGCCAGCGCGGTCTTGCCGGTGCTTTCGGCGCCGAGAATGGCGATGCAAAAGGTGGTCATCAAGAACCCTGCGCGCTTTGCACGGCGGTCATGGCAACTGCCTTTTCCACGCCCGCCAGCCCACCACAGAGAGCAGCGCGAACACCGCGTACAGCAGCGCCGTCAGCCACAGGCCTTTGTACGCAAACAGGCCGACGCTGAAGACATTCACGCCCAGCCACACCGCCCAATTTTCGATGCGCTTGCGCGCCAGCAGCAGCGTTGCGGTGACGCTGGCCACGGTGGGCGCGGCGTCGAGAAACGGCACGTCGGTGTCGGTGGCGCGCCGCAACACCAGGCCCAGCAGCGGCCAGGCGGCCAGCGTGGCCAGGGCAGCGAGCCCGGCCTGGTGCGGGTTGAGCCGGCCCACCCGCAACGCAGCACCGCTGCGGCCCGCACCGGCACTGTCATGACCACGCAGCCACTGGCGCCAGCCCCACACCGCCATGGCGATGAACAGGCCTTGCAGCGCCGCCTCGCCATACAACTTGCTGCCGGCAAACACCAGCGCGTAAAGCAGCGAGCTGGCAATGGCCAAGGGCCAGCCCCACACGTTGACGCGGATGTTGCACGCCACCATGGCCAGGCTGAGCACGAAGCCCAGGCCTTCGGCCCAGGTGACCGGGCTGCCCAGCAGCTGCAGCGGTGCGGCCTGCAAGCCGGCCAGTGCCCAGGCCAGTGAGCTGGAAAGGTCGCTCACCTCTCAGCGCGGCTTGGAAACCTGCACCAAGATCTCGTCGGGCTTGATCATGCCGAGTTCGAAGCGCGCCCGCTCCTCAACCATCTCCAGGCCTTCCTTCAGGTCATTCACCTCGGCGCGCAGCCGCTCATTGCGCGCGCGGGCGGCCTGGTTGTCGCGTTGCTGCGCGGCCAACTGCGTGCTCAAAGCCACCGTGTTGCGCAGCCCGCTGCTGCCCAGCCAGAGCTGGCCATGCACCAGCAAAAGCAGGGCCAGCAAGCCGAAGGTGGCCAGGCGGGCAGCGGTCATGGTGGCGTGTGTTCGAGCGTCAATTCAACGCAGGTTGTAGAACGCCGCGCGGCCCGGGTAGCTGGCCACGTCGCCCAGGTCTTCTTCGATGCGCAGCAACTGGTTGTACTTGGCGATGCGGTCGCTGCGGCTCATCGAGCCGGTCTTGATTTGCCCGGCGTTGCTGCCCACGGCAATGTCGGCGATCGTTGAATCTTCCGTCTCACCCGAACGGTGGCTGATGACCGAGGTGTAGCCGGCGCGCTTGGCCATTTCGATGGCAGCGAATGTTTCAGTCAGCGTGCCGATCTGGTTGATCTTGATCAGGATCGAATTGGCAATGCCTTCGTCGATGCCACGCTTCAAGATCTTGGTGTTGGTGACGAACAGGTCGTCGCCCACCAGTTGCACCTTCTTGCCTAACTTTTGAGTCAACTGGGCCCAGCCTTCCCAGTCGCCTTCATGCATGCCGTCTTCGATGCTGATGATGGGGTACTTGTCGGCCCAGGTGGCCAGGATGTCAGTCCACTCGGCTGCACTCAGGCTGAGGCCTTCGCTTTCCAGGTGGTACTTGCCGTCTTTGTAGAACTCGCTGGCCGCGCAATCCAGGCCGATGGCGATTTGCTCGCCCGCCGTGTAGCCGGCCTTGTCGATGGCTTCCAAAATGAGTTGGATGGCGGCTTCATGGCTGGCCACATTCGGCGCGAAGCCGCCTTCGTCGCCCACTGAAGTGGGCATGCCCTTGGCGTCGATGATCTTCTTCAGCGCATGGAAGACCTCGGCGCCATAGCGCACCGCTTCACGAAAGCTCGGCGCGCCCACCGGGATGATCATCAGCTCTTGCAGGTCGAGGTTGTTGTTGGCGTGCGCGCCGCCGTTGATGACGTTCATCATCGGCACCGGCAACTGCATGCCGCCCATGCCGCCGAAGTAGCGGTACAGCGGCAAGCCGCTTTCTTCGGCCGCGGCGCGGGCCACGGCCATGCTCACGGCCAGCATCGCATTGGCACCCAGGCGGCCTTTGTTATCGGTGCCATCGAGGTCGATCATGGTCTTGTCGAGAAAGGCCTGCTCGCAAGCATCCAAGCCCATCACGGCTTCGCTGATGTCGGTGTTGATGTGCTCCACCGCCTTGAGCACGCCCTTGCCGCCGTAGCGGGCCTTGTCACCGTCGCGCAGCTCGATGGCCTCGCGGCTGCCGGTGGACGCACCGGAAGGCACCGCCGCGCGGCCCATGGTGCCGCTTTCCAGCAGCACATCACATTCAACAGTGGGGTTGCCGCGGCTGTCGAGGATTTCGCGGCCGACGATGTCAACGATTGCGCTCACTTTGTTCCTTGATGAAATTGCGAATTCAGATTCTGCTCAAACGCCTTCAACCAACACCATGTTGAAGTGCGCCGTGGCGCCAGCCCGCTTGGCGCGGGCGGCGCGGTACAGCTCGCTGTCGTAAAACGCCTTGGCCTGTTCGTAGCTGGGGAAGCGAACCACGGTGGTGCGCTGCGGCAGCCAATCGCCTTCCAGCGCTTCGCTGCGCCCGCCGCGCACCATGTATTCACCGCCCGCGGCGGCCACCGCGGCCGGGGCCACGGCTTGATAGTGCTTGAACTGTTCCGGGTTGCTGACCTGAACATCGACGACGAGATAGCCGGCTGCCATAACCATTCCTCAGTTGAAGTCGTTTTCGAGCAAAGGCTGCGCCTTGACCACGCGGTCCAGCGCCAGCAGTTGTTCGAGCAAGGCGCGCATGTGCTTCAGCGGCACGGCATTCGGGCCGTCGCTCAGCGCCTGCGCGGGGTTGGGGTGCGTTTCCATGAACAAGCCGGCGATGCCTACCGCCACGGCGGCGCGCGCCAGCACGGGCACGAATTCGCGTTGGCCGCCCGAACTGGCGCCCTGGCCGCCCGGCAACTGCACGCTGTGCGTGGCGTCAAACACCACCGGCGCACCGCTTTCGCGCATGATGGCCAGGCTGCGCATGTCGCTCACCAGGTTGTTGTAGCCAAAGCTCACGCCGCGCTCGCAGGCCATGAAGTTGTCTTCGTTCAGGCCCGCTTCTCGCGCCGCCGCGCGGGCCTTGCTGATGACGTGTTTCATGTCGCCCGGCGCCAGGAACTGGCCCTTCTTGATGTTCACCGGTTTGCCGCTTTGTGCCACGGCGCGAATGAAGTCGGTCTGGCGCGACAGGAAGGCCGGCGTTTGCAGCACATCCACCACCGCGGCCACGGCGGCGATCTCGGCTTGCGCGTGCACATCCGTCAGCACCGGCACGTTCAGCTCGCGCTTCACCTGCGCCAATATTTCCAGGCCACGCTCCATGCCCGGGCCGCGAAAGCTTTCACCGCTGCTGCGGTTGGCCTTGTCGTAGCTGCTCTTGAAGATGAACGGGATGCCTAACGCTGCGGTGACTTCCTTCAGGTGCCCGGCCACGTCCATCTGCAATTGCAGGCTTTCCACCACGCACGGGCCGGCGATCAGGAAGAAGGGCTGGCGCAGGCCGATCTCGAAGCCGCACAAGTTCATGCGACCTGCCTCAACGCCGCCTTGCCGCGCTGGGCATGGCGGGTCAGCGCAGCCTGGATGTAGCTGTTGAACAGCGGGTGGCCGTCCCACGGCGTGCTTTTGAATTCGGGGTGGAACTGCACGCCCACGAACCAGGGGTGCACGTCGCGCGGCAACTCCACCATCTCGGTCAGCTTTTCGCGCTGGGTGATGGCCGAGATGACCAAACCGGCGCCCTGCAAACGTTCGAGGTAATTTTCATTCGCCTCGTAGCGGTGGCGGTGACGCTCGGTGACCACGTCGCCATAGATCGCATGCGCCAGCGTGCCGGGCTTTACATCGGAGCTTTGCGCGCCCAGGCGCATGGTGCCGCCCAGGTCTGACTGCGCGTTGCGCTTCTGGATGCTGCCGTCACGGTCTTGCCATTCGTCGATCAACGCAATCACCGGGTGCGGCGTGGCCGGGTCGAACTCGGTGCTGTTGGCGCCGCTCAAGCCGGCCTGGTGGCGCGCCATGTCGATGGTGGCCACCTGCATGCCCAGGCAAATGCCCAGGTAGGGCAGGCGGTGTTCGCGGGCGTACTGGGCCGCGCAAATCTTGCCCTCCACGCCGCGCTTGCCAAAGCCGCCGGGTACCAGCACGGCGTCGAACTTTTCGAGTTGGCTGGCGTTTTGCGCGGTCAGTGTTTCGGCGTCAACGTATTCGATGTTGACCCGCGCATGGTGCTGGATGCCGGCATGGCGCAGCGCTTCATTCAGCGACTTGTAGGAGTCAGACAAGTCGGTGTACTTGCCGCACATGGCGATCGTGACTTCGGCCTGCGGGTGTTCCACTTCGTGCACCAGGCGGTCCCAGCGGCGCAGATCGGCGGGTTTGGTCAGCAACTGCAGCTTCATGCAGATCATCTCGTCCAGGCCCTGCTCGTGCAGCATGCGCGGCACCTTGTAGATGGTGTCCACGTCCCACATGCTGATCACGCCGTGTTCGAACACGTTGGTGAACAGCGAGATTTTCTCGCGCTCTTCATCAGGGATGGCGCGGTCGGCCCGGCACAGCAGGGCGTCGGGCTGGATGCCGATCTCGCGCAGCTTTTGCACCGTGTGCTGCGTGGGCTTGGTCTTGAGTTCGCCGGCCGCGGCGATCCAGGGCACGTAGGTCAGGTGCACGAAGGCGGTTTGCTGCGGGCCTAACCGCAGGCTGAGTTGGCGCACGGCTTCAAGGAAGGGCAGGCTTTCGATGTCGCCCACCGTGCCGCCGATTTCAACAATGGCCACGTCAACGCCTTCGGGTGTGCCGAAGCCCGCGCCGCGCTTGATGTAATCCTGAATCTCGTTGGTCACGTGCGGTATCACCTGCACGGTCTTGCCCAGGTAGTCGCCGCGGCGCTCTTTTTCCAACACCGACTTGTAGATCTGCCCGGTGGTGAAGTTGTTGCTGCGCTTCATGCGCGTGGTGATGAAGCGCTCGTAGTGGCCCAGGTCCAGGTCGGTCTCGGCGCCGTCGTCGGTGACGAAGACTTCGCCATGCTGGAACGGGCTCATCGTGCCCGGGTCCACATTGAGGTACGGGTCGAGCTTGATGAGGGTGACTTTGAGGCCGCGCGATTCAAGAATGGCGGCCAACGACGCCGATGCAATGCCCTTGCCGAGAGAGGACACCACACCGCCGGTGACGAAGACGAACTTGGTCATGACATGCGGCAAAACCTCGCATGCGTGAAGCAGCTTTGGTGTTGCCGAGGTGGGAAAGCGCGATTATATCGACGCGATGTTGGCCCGCCGCGCGCCATGAACGCATCAAACGACGCTGCTAGACTCGGCCGCACATGCTTCAGGTGTCGTGGCCCTTGCAGTGCAAGGGCGCGATGAAACGGGAAGCCCGTCAGGCTTGGGTTCGCACGCGGATCAAGCCCCATTCGGGCGCTGCCCCCGCAACGGTAGGCGAGTGTCGGCCGCGGTGCCACTGGATAAAAACATATCTGGGAAGGCGCGGCCAGCAAGACCAGCCGGCTCGGCAACGAGCCGGCACTCGCAAGCCCGGAGACCGGCCTGCAAACATGCGTTGTTGGCGCTGCGGTGGGCGGCGCGCTCACGGTGCGCCGGGCTGTTTGCCTGGCGTGCCCGCAGCGCGTTCGCAAACCCCGGGGCCACTCTTTAACCGTTGGCTGCACGGGGCGTGCAGCGCGAAAGGGCTGGTCTTGGACTTCCGTTTCCGATTCTCATTTCTTGTCGGGTTGTGCGCAGCGTCGCTGTCGCATGCGCAAACCGACCCCGCCGCCGTGGTGGTCGTCACCGGCGCGCGTGTGCCGCAGGCCGCAGCCGACCTGGTGGCCGATGTGCTGGTCATTAACGAAGCCCGCATTCGTGCTTCACTGGCCGATTCACTCGAAGACCTGCTGCGCCGCGAAGGCGGCATGCAGTTGTCGCGCAACGGCGGGTCGGGGCAAAGCGCAGGGCTGATGTTGCGCGGCACGTCAGCGGCCAGCGTGGTGGTGTTGATCGACGGCGTGCGCGTGGGCGGTGCCACGGCGGGCCAGGTTGACTTTGCCTCCTTGAGCCTGGCGCAGGTGGCACGCATCGAGGTGTTACGCGGGCCGGGCTCCAGCCTGTATGGGGCCGACGCCGTGGGCGGCGTGGTGCAGATCTTCACGCGCAGCGGCCAGGGGCCGGCGCAGGTGGATGCCTTCATGCGTGCGGGCAACCTGGGCTCCGGTGAAGTGGCCGCCGGCCTGCGCGGGCGCAGTGGGGGTTGGGACTATGCGCTGGGCGCCAGCCACGAGGCCAGCGACGGCGTGAATGCGGTCAAGCCCGGCGACACCTTCGGCCTGCACAACCCTGACCGCGACGGCTTTGCCCGCGACGCCGCCACGCTGCGTGCCGGCTTCGCCTTCAGCCCCGGCACCCGCCTGGGCCTGGCGCTCACGCACAGCCAGTTGCGCGCGCAGTTCGACAGTGCCGAATACCTGCCGCCCACGTTTTCGCCCGACGCCACGCCGGACTTCCGCTCGCGCACCCAGGCCAGCACCGCGGCGCTGGACTTCAAGGCTGAACTGTCGCCACGCTGGGCCACCCAGGCGATGGCCGCGGTGCAGCGCGATGATTATCAAAGCGGCGCCAGCCAGGTCAGCCGCTACCAGACGCGGCGTGAGCAGTTGCAATGGCAAGGCCTGTTCAAGCCGGCGCCGGGGCAGCAGGCCGTGCTGGCGCTGGACCATGTGGATGAACGCATCACCAGCACCGACTACACCGCACCGGCGCGCCGCAACCTGGGCGCGGTGCTGGGCTACAGCGGGGCTTTCGGCACGCAGCGCGTGCAGGCCGATGTGCGCCATGACCGCAACTCGGTGTATGGCAACGTGAACACCGGCAAGCTGGGTTGGGGCTGGCAGGCGAGCGATGCCTTCAGCCTGCGCGCCATGGCCGGCACAGCGTTTCGCGCCCCGGCGTTCAACGACCTGTACTACCCTGGCTACGGCGTGGCCAGCATCCGACCCGAGCGCTCGCGCAGCGTGGATCTGGGGGCGCGCTGGCAGCTAGGTGCCAGCCGGCTCGACGCCACGCTATACCGCAACCGGGTGAGTGATCTGATTGGTTATCAAGCCGACCCCGCGGCCTGCCCGCCGGGCTACCCCACGGGCTGCGCCGGTAACGTGGCGCGCGCCCGTTTGCAAGGCGCCACGCTGGCGCTCGCACAGCGTGTGGCCGCCTGGCATTTCGAGGTGGCCATTGACTTTCTGGATGCCAAGGATGCCGCCAGCGGCCAGCGCCTGCCGCGCCGCGCGCCGCACCAGGAACGGCTGGGCGCGCAGTGGAGCCAGGGCGCGTGGGCGGCAGCCGCGCAACTGCTCAGCGTGGGCGCGCGCAGCGAAGGCGACCAGGTGCAGGCCGCCTACCAAACACTCGACTTGAGCGGGCAGTTCAAGCTGGGTGGCGGCTGGCAATTGGAAGCGCGCCTGAACAACGCCACGGGGCGGGCCTATGAACCGGTGCTCGATGCCATGGCGCCGGGCCGGCAGGGCTGGCTGGGCTTGCGCTACCGGGGGCTGTGAAGTGATCAAGGCGCTGCGCCAGTGGTTGGCGGCAGGTCTGTGGGCCGCGGCGGCCGGCGCCGGCGCCGCGCCGGTGGATCTGATCGATGACCGCGGCGTGTCGCTGCACCTGAGCGGCCCCGCGCTGCGCGTCATCAGCCTGTTGCCTTCAGCCACCGAAAGCATCTGCGCCCTGGGCGGCTGCTCACGGCTGGTGGGCACCGACGACTTCTCAAACTGGCCGGCACAGGTGCGCGCGCTGCCCAAGCTGGGCGGGCTGGAAGACGCGCAGCTTGAACGCATCGTCGCCCTGCAGCCGCAGCTCGTGGTGGCCGCGCCCGGCGCGCGGCTGCTCGGGCGGCTGCATGGCCTGGGCATTGCCGTGTTGGCGCTGAAGTCAGACACCCATGCCGATGTGCGGCGTTCGCTCACGCTGCTGTCCCAAGCGCTGGCTGTGGGCGACGCGCCGGCCTTGTGGCAGCGCATCCAGGCCAGCCTTGATGCGGCGGCGGGCGGCGTGCCCTTGGCCTGGCGCGGCCAGCGCGTGTACTTCGAGGTCGATGAATCGCCCTATGCCGCGGGCGCGGCGTCGTACCTGGGCGAGACGCTGGCGCGCCTGGGCCTGGGCAACATCGCCGGGCCGCAGTGGGGGCCGTTTCCCAAACTCAACCCCGAATACGTGCTCAAGAGCCAGCCCGGTGTGGTGATGCTGCGCGCCAGCGCGCTGCCGGCCATGCAAGCGCGCAGCGCGTTCACGCAACTGCACGCTTTGCACCAGGGGCGCGTTTGTGCCTTTGATGACGCAACCAACGAGTTGCTGGTGCGCCCCGGCCCGCGCCTGGGTGAGGCCGCGCAAGTGCTGGCCGATTGCCTGCGGCGCTTGCCTGCGCCGTTGCGCCCATGAAGCCTGGTGCGACACCCACCTGGGCGTTGTTGCTCATCACGGCCACGCTGGTCGCCGCAGGCTTGTGCGCCGGCGCCGAGGGCTGGGCCTGGCCGAAACTTCAAGATGCACAGGACAGGTTCATCCTGCTCGACATTCGCCTGCCGCGCAGCTTGGGCGCCTGGGCCGTGGGCGCGCTGCTGGGCTGGGCCGGCGCGGTGGCGCAGGGCCTGCTGCGCAACCCGCTGGCCGACCCGTATTTGCTCGGCACGGCGGCCGGCGCGTCGCTGGCCGTGGTCATGGCGCTGGCCTTTGGCGGCGTGTTGGCGTTCAAGGGCGGGCTGGTTGGCGCGGCCTTTGTCGGCGCCGTGGCCGGCACCTTGCTCACGCTGTTGCTGGCGCGTGGCGCACAACACACGCCGCGCCTGCTGTTGGCCGGCATTGCGGTGGGTGTGATGTTGGTGGCGGCGAGTGAATTGCTGGCCAGCCTGGCGCCCGAAATTTTGCGTGCGCGCCAGGCCTTCTTGCTCGGCAGCACGGCTTTGCTCGACGCCGATGCCACGGCGTGGGCGCTGGGCTGCCTGGCCGCGGTGCTGGCCGCCGGCACGGCCCTGGCGCGGGTGCTCGACGCCCTGGCGCTGGGCGCCGACAGCGCCGCCAGCCTGGGCCTGGCGGTGCCGCGCTGGCGCGCCGCGCTGTTGGGCTTGATGGCGCTGGCCACCGCCACCGCCGTGGCCCAGGCCGGCCTGGTGGCGTTTGTGGGCCTGGTGGCGCCGCACCTGGCACGCCGGTTGTTTGCAGGCAGCCAGCGCCAGCACCTGCTGGCCAGCGCCGCGCTGGGCGGCGCACTGCTGTTGGCCGCCGACGTGGCGGCGCGGCTGGTGTTGGCGCCGCGTGAGCTGCCGGTGGGCGTGCTCACGGCTTTTCTGGGCGGGCTGTACCTGTTGTGGGCGCTGAAGGGCAGGGCGGGCGAATGAGGCACCCAATGACGGCCATGCTCAGCGCTGAGCGAGCGACCGTGCACCTCGGCCAGCGGCCCGTGCTGCACGGCTTGAGCGCCGCATTCGGCCGGGGTTGGACGGCCGTGGTCGGCCCTAACGGTGCTGGTAAGTCAACCCTGTTGCGCGCCCTGGCCGGCCTGCTGCCCTTGCAAAGCGGGCAGGTCTTGCTGGCCGGTCAGCCGCTGCATGGCCAACCCGCCGCGCAGCGCGCGCGGCGCCTGGCCTGGCTGGCGCAGCAAGGCCCCGAGCACACCGACATGAACGTGCGCGACCTGGTGGCCCTGGGCCGCCTGCCGCACTTGGGCTTGTGGGGCACGGCCACGGCCCTTGACGAAGCCGCGGTGCAGCAGGCCATGCAGGCCACCGAGTGCGCCGCCTGGGCAGCGCGCAGCGTGGCTGCGCTATCTGGCGGTGAGCGCCAGCGCGTGCTGCTGGCCCGTGCCCTGGCGGTGCAGGCCGAGGTGCTGCTGTTGGACGAGCCCACCACCCACCTCGACCCGCCGCACCAGGTGGCCGTGGTGCGCTTGCTGCGCCAGCTTGGCCGTGCGCACTGCGTGGTCAGCGTGTTGCATGACATCAACCTGGCCTTGCAGGCCGATGCCCTGCTGGTGCTGCAAGCCGGCCGCGTGCTGGCCCAGGGCCCGGTGGCCGATGCCGGCGTGCGCGGGGCGGTGGAAGCGGTGTTCGAAGGCGCCTTGCGCCTGGTGGCGTTGGCGGGTGGCTATGTTGCCGTGCCAGTGATTTCTAACGTTGATGCGCAAGGCGGCAGCCACTGAAGCACGGCGTGCGCCGTCTCAATGGGTTTTTCGAACGGGATCAGGTGCGAGCCCTCGACCCAACTGATGCGCGGCCCGCACAGCCGCCGCACCACATCCAGCCCGGCGATGCGCCCCTCGGGTGAATGCGTGCCGCCGATGTAGGCCACCGGGCAGCGTGGCGGGTGGCGGCGCAGCAGCGGGCCCAGGTGGTGGGGCAGGGTGTTGTACAGGCGGGTCTCCACCTCGCGCGCAAAGCTCAGCCGCGCGCGGCCGCTTTGCTCTTCAACGCCGGCATGCAAATAGTCTTGCAAAGCGCCGGGGTGAAAGCGCGCAAACATCGGCTTGGCGGCAAAGTGGGCGTGCGCCGCCGCACGGCTGTCCCATTCGTTGCGCCGCCGGTGCGACACCTTGGCCGGCGAGTAGCGGCCGATCAAGCCGGTGGCCTTGACCACGCGCACCACCTGCGCGCGCCAGCCGGCAATCAACGGTGAATCGATCAACACCACGCTGGCCGCCAGTTCGGGCCGCCGGCAGGCCACCAGCAGGCTCAAGAAGCCGCCCAGCGAATGCCCGACCAGGTGCACCTGGCGCCCAGCGCGGTGGGCGTCAGCAAACTGGGCCAATTGGTCGCGCAGGTGCGGCCAGTTGCTGCTCACCGGGAAGCGCGGGTCGTGGCCGAATTTCTCGATCGCCTGCACCTCGTAGCCGGCGTGTCGCCAGTGCTCGAACAACAGGCGGTATGAGCCGGCTGGGAAGCCGTTGGCGTGCGAGAAGACGATCAGCGGGCGTGAGGTTTCGTTCCTTGAGGGTTTCATTCCTGTGCAGCCACTTGTTTGAGCTGGTACAGCGCCGCCAGTGCCTCGCGCGGGCTCAGAGTGTCGGGCTCGATGCGTGCCAGTGCCTGCTGCACGCGGCTGGGTTCCGGCGCGCTCGCGGGGGCTGCGGCGGCGAACAAATCCACCTGCGCTTGCTGCGCCTGCGACTGCGCTTCCAGCGCTTCAAGCGTGGCGCGTGCCTGGCGCACCAGCGCCGCGGGCATGCCGGCCAGCCGCGCCACCTGCACGCCGTAACTGCGGCTGGCCGGGCCCGGTTGAATCTCATGCAGGAACACGATGCCGCCGGCACTTTCGGCCGCACTCACATGCACGTTTACCGCGCCGGCGTGGCGCGCGGCGAATTCGGTGAGCTCAAAGTAATGCGTGGCAAAGAGCGTGAAGCTCTTGTTGCGCTCGTGCAAGTGGCTGGCGATGGCGCCGGCCAGGGCCAGGCCGTCGAAGGTGCTGGTGCCGCGGCCAATTTCGTCCATCAACACCAGGCTGTGCTCGGTGGCGCCATGGATGATGGCTGCCGCCTCGGTCATTTCCAACATGAAGGTGGACTGCGCATTGGCCAGGTCATCGGCCGCACCGATGCGGGTGTGGATGGCGTCGATCGGCCCCAGCCGGCACGCTGCCGCGGGCACGTACGAGCCCATGGCGGCTAACAGCACGATGAGTGCCACCTGGCGCATGTAGGTGCTCTTGCCGCCCATGTTGGGGCCGGTGATGACCTGCATCCGGGTGCGCGCATCCAGCCGCGTGGGGTTGGCGATGAACTCGCCGGCGCTTGTTTGCGCCAGGCGCATTTCCACTACCGGGTGGCGGCCACCTTCGATCTCGATGCACGGCTGCGGCACAAACTGCGGGCAGCACCAGTTCAGCGTGGCCGCGCGCTCGGCCAGCGCAGCCAGCGCGTCGAGCGTGGCCAGGCTGTGCGCCAGTTGGCGCAAGGGCTCCAGGTGCTGCTGCAGGGCATCGAGCAGCGCTTCATAAAGTTGCTTTTCGCGCGCCAGGGAGCGTTCCTGCGCCGACAAGGCCTTGTCTTCGAAAGTCTTCAATTCGGGCGTGATGTAGCGCTCGGCGTTCTTCAGGGTTTGCCGGCGCTGGTAGTCGGCGGGCACCTTGTCCAGGCCCGAACTGGTGACTTCGATGTAGAAGCCGTGCACCTTGTTGTACTGCACGCGCAGGTTGCCGATGCCGGTGCGCACGCTCTCGCGCTGCTCCAGGTCGACCAGGAAGGCGTCGCAATTGGTGGCGATGGCGCGCAACTCGTCGAGTTCGAAGTCAACGCCGCTGGCGATCACACCGCCATCGCGCAACTGCACGCCGGGCTCGTCGGCAATGGATTTCAAGACATCGTGCACGGCAGTGTCGAGGTGCAAGCCGGCGCGGCATTGCGCCAGTAAGGTGCCCGCGGCCGGCACGGTGGCCAGCAGCGCCGGCAGCCGTGTCAAGGTGTGGCGCAAGCCGGCCAGTTCGCGCGGGCGCACCTGGCGCAGCGCCACGCGCGAAGCGGTGCGCTCAACGTCGCTGACTTCGCGCAGCATCTGGCGCAGCTCGTCAAACCCTGCGCCCAGCAGGTGGGTGATGGCTTCGTGCCGGCTGGCCGCCACGCTGCGCCCGCGTGCTGGCTGCGCTAACCATTGACGCAACCTGCGGCTGCCCATGCCGGTGCGGCAGGTGTCGAGCACCGACAACAGCGTGGGGCTGCTTTCGCCACGCAGGGTTTGCGTGAGTTCCAGGTTGCGCAGGGTGGCGGGGCTGAGGTCGAGCAGTTCGTCGCTGCGCGGCACCTGCAGGGTCGTCACATGCCGCAGGGCCTGGCCCTGCGTGCGTTCGGCAAAGCCGAGCAAGGCCGCGGCCGCGGCATGCGCCGCACCCAGGCCGTGAGCATTGAACGCAGCCAGCGAGGCCACCTGGAGTTGATCGAGCAACTTGCGCTGGCCCAGCGCGGCGTCAAACTGCCACGCCGGGCGCGGCGTGCGCGCGGCGCGCAATGGCGCCGCGGCTTCGGGCAGGGCCAGGCCGGCATCGAACAGCAGCTCGGCCGGGTCCAGTCGCGCCAGCCAGGCGGGCAACTCGCGCTCGCTGCACTGCGTGAGGCCCAGCGTGCCGCTGCTCAGGCCCAGCCAGGCCAGGCCCCACACCGCGCGCTCGCGGTGCAGGGCCAGCAGCAGGGTGTCGGCGCGCTCGGCGAGCAGCTCGCTGTCGGTCACCGTGCCGGGGGTAACGATTCGAGTGACTTTGCGCTCAACCGGGCCCTTGGCCGTGGCCACGTCGCCCACCTGCTCGGCAATGGCCACGGCCTGGCCGAGCTTGAGCAGGCGGGCAAGGTAGGCTTCGAGCGCATGCGCCGGCACGCCGGCCATCACCACGGGCTCGCCAGCACTCTGGCCGCGCGCGGTGAGGGTGATGTCGAGCAGGGCGTTGGCGCGGCGCGCGTCGTCGAAGAAGACCTCGTAGAAGTCGCCCATGCGGTAGAACACTAACGTATCAGGGAACTCGGCCTTGATGCGCAGGTACTGCTGCATCATGGGCGTGTGGGCCGACAAGTCCGGCAAGGGTTGAGGCAACGGCGGGGGGGGCATGGCGGCCGTGGGCGGTTAGTCAAGGGGGTGCGTGCGTTCATGCCGTGGCGCAACGCGCGCACGCGCCTGTTGCCCAGGCGCGCATGTTAGGGGCCGTGGCGGCCCGGGCCGAACGGCGCGAAGAGGGCCCGGTTCAATGCCCGGCAGCCTGCTACGCCGCGCGTGCCAGGTACAGGCGCAACTTCGCGCGCAGCTTGGCCGGATCGAGCGGCTTGACGATGAACTCGCTGGCGCCGGCCTGCAGGCTGGTCACCACCACTTGTCTATCGCTGTTGCCGGTCATCATGATGATGGGCACGCGAGCCAGCGCGGGCATGGCGCGCAGGGTGAGCAGCAAGGATATTCCGTCGGTGTCGGGCAACTGGTAGTCGAGCAGGATGAGGGTGGGCACGACGGTGGTGATCGACTCCAAGGCCTGGGCGCCGGTCATGGCCCGTTCGATGGCAACGCCTTCGTCTTGCAGCAGCCCAGCCACCATCTCTTGCTGAAACTCGTCGTCCTCAACCACCAAGACCTGCGGCAGGCGGCGCGCGGCAGCCGTGTTGGCGAGTTGGGCATGCACGGTGTCAACTTGAAGTGCAGTGTCATCGCGCAACGCGCGCGACGATGACAACAAGTCGTCGACGCGGTCAAGCAGTTCAGCCGACGCAGCACCTGGCGCCTGCCGCTGGGCGCCTGCGGCGCGGGCGTCGCGCCACAGTGCCATGACCCGCTGCTGGGCATGATGCACCAGGCCATTGGGCGCACAGGCCGGGTCGCTGCCGGTGCCCGACTGGGCTGCCAGTGCGGCGCCGAGGGCGGCGTTGCGCTGCGCATAGTCTGCGATCTCGCTCGCGGCGCTGACCAATGCCAGTTCGCAGCGCAACCGCAGCCGGGCCTGGCGCACGCTCATCACGAGGCGCCGTGCATCGGCGTTGGGCGGCCAGAAGCACAGGTCGTCGTCGAACCGGCCTTGTTCGCAAAGCTCGTGGCTGGTGTGGGCGTCCTCGGGGCGGCACAGGATCAGCGTTCGGTGGTGATGGCCTGGCACGGATACCTGGGCTTCAACCAGGCGTGTGTACCGGGTCTGCAGCACGGCCAGGTCGGTAAAGGCCAGCAGCACCACATCAGGCAGGGCGCGTGCGAAGTCCGCTGCGCCTGCTTCGGCATCCAGCGAGATGGCCACGTGGTCGAAGCCGGCTTGCAGGGCAGCGGCTGCAGCTTGGGCAGTGGCCGGTGTGTCCGCCAGGATCAATAGCTTGGGTGGGTTCACGCGTGACTCATCAAAGACCGAGCGCCTGCGGCCCAGCAGGCCTTTTGGCCACCGGGCATTGGGTTGGCGCTCAACGCGACGATCGGCACGCAGGTGCCAATGCCGGCATTGTGATCACCGTTACGGCGTGCGGGGTGCCCGGCGCGAGCCCGGCGTGGTCTGCCCGACGTCAACGCCAACGCCAACGCCTGCGGGCAGGCCGCCTCAAACCTTGCGGATGCGCAGTGGCTTTCGGGGTGCGGCGGCGACCTGCATGGCCAACAGCACAGCGTCAGCATCCTGGGCTGCGCCGGCATCAGCGGCGGCGGCGGGCACGGGCGTTGGCACCTTCGCGGCCACCTGCGAAAACGGCGCCAGCATCTGCACCAGTTGGCCGTAGATCTTCGGGCTGCCCGCCACCACTTCGCGCTGGTGCAGAAAGTCGGCCTCGCCGGTGAAGTTGCCGATCAGGCCGCCAGCCTCGGTGATCATCAACGAGCCCGCGGCCATGTCCCACGCCTGCAGGCCGGTTTCAAAGAAGCCGTCGTACCAGCCGGCGGCCACGTAGCACAGGTCGAGTGCGGCCGCGCCCGGGCGGCGCACGCCGGCGCAGGCTTGCATCACGGCTTCGAACATCTTCAGGTAGCGCTGGAAATCGTCGCCCTTGCGAAACGGAAAGCCGGTGCCGATGAGCGCCTGGTTCAGCCGCGTGCGCTTGCCCACGCGCAAGCGGCGGTCGTTCAGGAAGGCGCCGCGGCCCTTGCTGGCGTAGAACATGTCGTTGCGCGCCGGGTCGTAGACCACGGCCTGCTGCATCACGCCGCGCAGCGACAGCGCTATGGACACGGCATAGGTGGGCAGGCCGTGGATGAAGTTGGTGGTGCCGTCGAGCGGGTCGATGATCCACTGGAACTCGCTGTTCTTGGCGCCGTGCGTGCTGCCGGACTCTTCGGCCAGGATGCCGTGCGCGGGGAAGGATTCGAGCAGCACTTCGATGATGGCGCGTTCAGCCGCCTGGTCGACTTCGGTGACGAAGTCGTTGATGCCTTTGGCGGTGACTTGCAGCCGGTCGACATCGAGCGCGGCGCGGTTGATGATCGAGCCCGCGGCGCGCGCGGCCTTGATGGCGATATTGAGCGTGGGGTGCAGTTGTTGCGACATGGGCTGGCGGCTGGATTGTGGGAAAGAGCGCAACACTGACAATGCCAGCGAAGAAGCCCGATTTTACCGACCATGCCCGAGTCTGACGCCAGCGCCACCCGTTTCGTGCTGGTGAACACCAGCCATGCGGGCAATGTAGGCGCCGCCGCACGCGCCATGAAGGTGATGGGCTTCACCGACCTGGTTTTGGTGAATCCGCGCTTCGGTGATGTGCTGTGCCACGAAGATGCCGTGGCCATGGCCAGCGGCGCGGCCGATGTGCTGGCACGTGCGCGCGTGGTGAGCAGCTTGCCTGAAGCGTTAGATGGCATGCAGCATGTGTGCGCCACGGCCATGACCCCGCGCGACTTCGGCCCGCCCACCCGCGCGCCGCGCGTGCACTTGACTGCGCTGGCAAGCCTGCCGCAAAGCGTGGCCTTCGTGTTCGGCTCCGAGCGCTTCGGCCTGGCCAATGAAGACGTCTACCGTTGCCACGTGGCCTTGAGCATTCCCACCGCGCCGGGTTATGGCTCGCTGAACCTGGCACAAGCCGTGCAGATCGTGGCCTACGAATGGCGCCAGGCTCTGGGTGGCTTTGACGTGGTGGCGCGCACGGCCGAACCAGCGCTGGCCGACGCGGCCGCGGTGCAAGGCCTGCTCGAACATTGGCGCCAAGCGCTGCAAGACATCGGCTACCTCGACCCTGCAGCGCCGAAGAAACTGCTGCCGCGGCTGAACCAACTGGCCAACCGGTTGCAGCTCAGCACCGAAGAGGTTCACGTCTTGCGCGGCGTGGCACGCGCCATGGCCAAGAAGGCTTGATGCACCCGTGCCCGCAAGGGCCAAGCCCCACGCATACACTGATTGGCCTCCTTGAAATCACTTGACCATGTTTGAACGCCTGCGCGACGACATTGCCTGCATCCGCGAACGCGACCCCGCCGCGCGCTCCACCTTCGAAGTGCTGACCTGCTACCCGGGCCTGCATGCGCTGGTGTTGCACCGCTGGGCGCATGCCGCCTGGGGTGGTGGCTTCAAATGGCTGGGACGCTTCATCTCACACCTGGCGCGCTTCTTCACCGGCATCGAAATCCACCCCGGCGCCAGCATCGGGCGGCGTGTGTTCATCGACCACGGCATGGGCGTGGTGATCGGCGAGACGGCCGAGGTGGGCGATGAATGCACCATCTACCAAGGCGTCACGCTGGGTGGCACGTCGCTGGGCAAGGGCACCAAGCGCCACCCCACCTTGGGGCGTGGCGTGATCGTCAGCGCCGGCGCCCAGGTGCTGGGCGGCTTCACGGTGGGCGACGGCGCGCGCGTGGGATCGAACGCGGTGCTGATGCAGCCGGTGCCGGCCGGCGCCACGGCGGTGGGCATTCCGGCGCGCATCGTGCAAAAGAGTGCCGATGCCGCGCGTGAAGAGGCCGCAGCAAAGATGGGCTTTTCGGCCTACGGCGTGACCAATGGCGACGACCCGGTGGCCCAGGCCATGCGTGGGTTGATCGACAGCGCCAGCGGCCATGAGCACCAGATTGCGCTGCTGTGGCAGGCGATCGAGACGCTGTCTTCGGGTGCGCGCGAATTGCCCAAGAGCGAGTGCGTGCCGCAAGACGCGCACCGCACCGAGCGCTTCGACGCTGAAGGCCTTAACCGGCTGGTGAAGTGACGCGAAACGTTAGGAACGCTGCGCTGATTTCGGCCTGAACGCCTTGCACAAGGCGGGGTCGGTTTCCAGGTAAGGCCCGCCGATCAGATCGATGCAATACGGCACGGCGGCAAAGATGCCGTGCACCGGCGGTGTGGCCTGCGGCAGGCCTTGCAGGGTTTCGGCAATGGCCTTGGGCTGGCCGGGCAGGTTGATGATCAACGCCGCGCCGCGAACCACCGCCACCTGGCGGCTCAGAATGGCCGTGGGCACGAAGTTCAGACTGATGGCGCGCATCTGCTCGCCAAAGCCGGGCATCACCTTGTGCGCCACGGCCAGCGTGGCCTCGGGCGTCACGTCACGCAGCGCCGGGCCGGTGCCGCCGGTGGTGAGCACCAAGTGGCAATGCGTTTGATCGACCAGTTCGATCAGCGTGGCGCTGATGCCGGCTTGCTCATCGGGAATTAGCCGCGTTTCCCAGGCGATGGGGTTGCGCACGCAGCGTTGCAACCAGTCTTGCAAGGCCGGAATGCCTTGGTCGGCGTAGACGCCGGCCGAGGCGCGGTCGCTCACAGAAACCAGGCCGATGCGCACGGGGTCTAACGCGGTCATGTGTCTTCTTGGGTTGAGTCTGTGGCGGGCTCGATATCGAGCTGCGCAGCCACGTTGGCTGCCACCAGCGGCCGAAGTACCTGGAACAGTTCGCGCGTGCTGCGCGGGTTGCGCCGCTCGATGGGCAGCGCGGCGTCGCGGCGCGCGGCACGCACCAGGCTGCGCAGGTGCTGGGCATCGCTTTCGGCATGCTCGGCCACCCAGCGGGTCAGGGCTTCATCGTCGGCCAGCAGGGCGTCGCGCCAACGCTCGGTTTCATGCAACACCAGGGTCTCGCGTGCACTGCCCAGTTTGGACGCGGCCACCGCCTCGCGCAGTGGTTCGGCATCCACGTTGCGCATCAACTTGCCCACGTATTGCAACTGGCGCCGCCGGCCTTCGTGGCTGCGCGTGCGGCGGTACTGCTCGATGGCGTCGCGCAGGCCTTCTGGCAGCTCCAGCCTGGCCAGCCGCTGATCCGACAACTCAGACACCGCCATCCCCAGGGCCTGCAAGTCGTGCGATTGCTGTTTCAGGCGCGTCTTGCTGGGGCCGGCCGGGGCGCTGGCCGGCGTACTGGCCGTGGCAGCGGCCTCAATCTCGTCAGGGTAGGTGGGCATGCGTGGCTATCATAGACGTGCGCTCATTGCGGGCGTTGTGCCACCCACTCACCCGGGGCCCGCAAGGGTCCGACGCCCCATGCCCGAAACCCGTGCCGCCCCTGGCTTTGCTTACCCGCGCGAGCAGTTCCAGCAGATCGTTGAAGACACCTTGGCACTGGCCAAACAACTGGGTGCAGGCGACGCGGCGGCCGAGGTCTCCGAAGGTGTGGGGCTGTCGGTTTCAGTGCGCAAGGGCGAGCTGGAAAACGTCGAACGCAACCGCGATAAATCGCTCGGCGTGACGGTCTACCTGGGCCAGCGGCGAGGCAATGCCAGCACCTCGGATTTTTCGCGTGCCGCGCTGGAACAGACGGTCAAAGCGGCTTACGACATCGCCCGCTTCACCGCGGAAGACCCGGCTGCCGGCCTGCCTGATGCGCAAGACCTGGCCAACGCACAAGAAGTGGCGCGCGAGCTGCAGCTGTTCTTCCCATGGGACATCGACGCCACGGCGGCGGCCGAGCTGGCGCGGCGCTGTGAAGACGCGGCGCTGCGCACCAGCAAGCTCATCACCAACAGCGAAGGCGCGGGCGTGTCGGCGCAGCAGTCGCATTTCTGGGCCGGCAACAGCCAGGGCTTTCGTGGTGGCTATGCCAGTTCGCGCCACTACCTGTCGGTGTCACCCATTGCCGGGCGCGGCAACGGCATGCAGCGCGACGCCTGGTACACCAGCATGCGTTCTCCGCGCGAATTGGCCGACCCCGAAGAAGTGGGCCGCTATGCCGCCGAACGGGCGCTGTCGCGGCTGAAGCCGCGCAAGCAGGCCACGGCCGAAGTGCCGGTGTTGTTCGAAGCGCCGGTGGCGGCGGGGCTGCTGGGCGCCTATGTGCAGGCCACCAGCGGCGGCTCGCTGTACCGCAAGGCCAGCTTCTTGCTCGACAGCCTGGGCAAGCAGGCCTGGGCCGAGCACATCGACATCGACGAAGACCCGTTCATCCTGCGTGGCAAGGGCAGCGCACCGTTCGATGACGAAGGCGTTCGCACCCAGGCACGCCGGCTGGTGCAAAAGGGCGTGGTACGCAGCTACTTTCTTTCTACGTACTCGGCGCGCAAGCTGAAGATGCACACCACGGGCCACGCCGGCGGTTCGCAAAACCTGGCATTAACCAGCCGCTTGACGCGACCGGCCGATGACCTGGACGTGATGCTCAAGCGGCTGGGCCGCGGCCTGTTCGTCACCGAACTCATGGGCCAGGGCGTGAACTACGTGACCGGCGACTATTCGCGCGGCGCCGCGGGGTTCTGGGTGGAGGACGGCCAGATCGCCTACCCGGTGCAGGAGGTGACGATTGCCGGCACCTTGCCGCAGATGCTGAAGGACGTGGTGGCCATTGGCGCCGACACCTACACCTCGGGCAACAAGACGACCGGCTCGGTGCTGGTTGCACGCATGAAGCTGGCCGGAAGTTGAACTTGCGCGCAATGCATGTTGCGCGGTCTGGTTGACGGGGTTTCGCGCGGGAAAACCCGCCTCGGTCGCCTATGGGTGAAACCTAGAATTCGCCGCGTTTGGATCTTCACACTTTTGTTCGCAGGAGACTCTTCATGGAACGTCGTTCATTTGTTCGCAGCGCAGGCATTGCGGGCGTGCTGGCCGCCGGCACGGCGCCGGCCATCGTGCATGCCCAGGCCAGCCTGCGCTGGCGCCTGACTTCGAGTTTTCCGAAGTCACTCGATACGCTGTTCGGCGTGTCGGATGTGTTCGCCAAGAAGGTCAGCGACATGACCGGTGGCAAGTTCCAGATCTCCACGCACGCTGCTGGCGAGATCGTGCCGGCCTTTGGCACGGTTGACGCGCTGCAGGCCGGCACCGTGGAAATGGCCAATACCGCGCCGTATTACTACTTCGGCAAGGATCCAACCTTTGCGCTGGGATGCGCCATTCCCTTCGGCCTGAACAGCCGCCAGATGACATCCTGGATGTATGAAGGCAACGGCTTGAAGTTGATGCGCGACTTCTATCGCCAATACAACATCATCAGCTTCCCCATGGGCAACACGGGTGCACAAATGGGCGGCTGGTGGCGCAAGGAAATCAAGTCGCTGGCCGACGTGAAAGGTGTGAAGTTCCGCACCGGTGGCTTCAGCGGCAAGGTCTATGAGCGTCTGGGCGGCGTGGCGGCCAACATTCCCGGTGGTGAAATTTATGCCGCGCTGGAGAAAGGCACGATCGACGCCGCCGAATGGGTGGGCCCGTATGACGATCAAAAACTGGGCTTCCACAAGGTGGCGCAGTACTACGCCTACCCCGGTTACTGGGAAGGCGGGCCGCAGCTCGACCTGCACGTCAACACCAAGTCGTACGACAGCTTGTCTGCCGAATACAAGGCCATTGTCGAAGCGGCCGCGGCGTATGCGCACACGGACATGCAGGCCAAGTACGACGCGCGCAATTCCTCGTCGCTGAAGCAACTGGTTGCCGGTGGCACCAAGCTGTTCCGTTTCCCGAAAGACCTGATGGACGCCGCGTTCAAGGAGTCGCAGGCGCTGTACAGCGAGCTGTCTGCCAGCAACCCGAACTGGAAGAAGGTCTATGACGACTTCTCTGTGTTCCGCCGCGATGTGAACCTTTGGTTCCGCTTCACGGAGGCCGGGTTCGACGACTACATGCAAAGCGCCAAGCTGTAAGTCCGCTGGCTTCAAATAAGAGGGCCGCTGCAATTTGCAGCGGCCTTTTTCATTGATCGGTGCTATCGGGCGCAGACCGCCCGCGCTTGGCAGCGGTGCTTGGGGCGCTACTTCTTGCCTTTGTCCTGTTCCACCGCCCGCCTGACAGCTTCCATCGGGTCTTCTTCGGCGGCTTGCGGTGGCGAGGGCGCCGCCGCGCCCGATGCGCCGGGTGCCACCAGATCAGGCAGTTTCTTGGTGCGCCCGCCTCCCATTTGTTCGATTGCATCGCCTGCCTTGTTCAGGTCGAGCACCTTTTCCTTATCGAGGAACACGGTCACGGTTTGCGGGAAGAAGATGACGATGGCCACCAGCACCAACTGGATCACGATGAACGGTATGGCACCCATGTAGATGTCGGACGACTCCACCTTTTTGGGCAGCGAGCCATTCTTGAACAAGGTGTCAGCGATACCGCGCAAGTAAAACAAGGCGAAGCCGAACGGCGGGTGCATGAAGCTGGTTTGCATGTTCACGCAAATCATCACACCGAACCAGATCATGTCGATGCCGAGTTTGTCGGCCACCGGCGCGAGGAACGGAATGATGATGAAGGCGATCTCGAAAAAGTCGAGAAAGAACGCCAGGAAGAAGATGAAGATGTTGACGGCGATCAGAAAGCCCAATTGCCCGCCAGGCAGCCCGGCCAGCATGTGTTCGATCCACTTGCCGCCATCAACGCCCTGGAAGACGAGCGAAAACACGCGCGAGCCAATCAGAATGAACACCACCATGGCGGTGATGCGCATGGTGCTGACCAAGGCCTGCCTGATTAAATCAACCGTTAGGCGCTTGTGCATGGCCGCCAGGATGAAGGCACCCACCGCGCCCATGGCGCCCGCTTCGGTGGGCGTCGCGATGGCCGTGTTCAGCCCGGGCAAGCCGCCCATGCTGCCCAGTACCGTGAAGATCAGCAGCGCCGAAGGCACGATGCCGCGCAGACACTTCTTCCACAGTGCCCAGCCATTGAGCGTGCGGCCTTCCTTGGGCACACCCGGCACATAGCTGGGGCGCATGCGCGACAAAATGAAGGTGTACAGCGCGAACAGCAGCACTTGAATGATCGCGGGACCCCAGGCGCCCTTGTACATGTCGCCCACCGGCTTGCCCAACTGGTCAGCCAGCACGATGAGCACCAGCGAAGGCGGCACTAACTGCGTGATAGTGCCCGAGGCCGCCAACACACCGGTGGCATAGCGCATGTTGTAGCCCCAGCGCATCATCACCGGCAGCGAAATCATGGCCATCGCGATCACCTGGCCGGCCACGGTGCCGGTGATGGCGCCCAGGATGAAGCCAACGATGATCACCGAATAGCCCAGGCCGCCGCGCACCGGGCCGAACAACTGGCCCATGGAATCGAGCATGTCTTCGGCCAGGCCGCAGCGTTCGAGGATGGTGCCCATCAAGGTGAAGAAGGGAATCGCCAACAGCAGCTCGTTTGACAGGATGCCGAACACATTGAGCGGCAGATTGCCCATGAACTCGGCCGGGAACCAGCCTTTGTGCACGGCGTAGAAGCCGCAACCCAGGCCCAGCGCTGTCAACGAGAACGAAACCGGGAAACCGATGAGCAGCACAAATATGAGGCCCGCGAACATCAGCGGGGCGAAGGTCTCCATGGTCATGAAAAAACCTCCGTCCTTCGGACTGCGGTGCGAGCCCCTTCGGGCTGAGGCCAGAGGCCTGTGGACGATGGCGGCCGGG
>JANOXU010000018.1:0-20654 GCA_031418595.1 Burkholderiales bacterium | reverse complement strand
CGGGCGGGCCGGCGGCAGCCCGGCGGCCGGCGCACGGGCCGGCGCAGAGGCCGACCCAGGCGGCCACAACGCGGCCACGCGCGGCGGCGCGGCCGGGCCATTGGCGGCGGTTTTGGCCGCCGCGCCGTCTTTGGCCGCGCTGCCGGCGTCGCGCAGGCTGGCGCAACTGGCCAGGGCGGCCACAGTGGCCAGCAGCATGGCGGTGTGGCCAAGGCGTGGGCGGCGGGAAAGGGAGTCAGGCTTCATGGTGCGGGTGCGGGTGCGGGTGCGGGTGCGGGTGCGGGGGTGCGGATGCGGGCCAGGCGCCATTGTGAGCGGCTGCGCCAGACCCTGTATCGGGAGCAGCCCGTGAAGGACAGGCCTGTCCCACGGGCTCGTGACACGCAGGCCGATCACCGCGCGCTTGCCCCCAGATGATGCTGCGGGAGCCGAAAGCAACTGCTTGCGCCAATGAAATGCCCCCAGGGGCCATGCGGGCGACGGTGGGGGTTAGGCACCGCGGCCAAACCCTGAGGACGAACCAATGCCCAGTCCGCTACCGTGCGGGCCTTTGCGATAACGGGCAAGAAGGGAGTCGGCATGCCTCGCCAGCCCATCGGGCAGTCGGTTTTTTGGATCGTGGTCGTGGGCTGCGCGCTTGTCCTGCCGGCTGCCGGCAGTGCGCTGGCCGCACCGGCACCGGCCGAGTGGGTTGACGATCTGCGGCCGATCGACGCCGCGCAGTGGGACGCGCCGCGCGCCGCGCACTTGCTCGAGCGCGCCGGCTTCGGCGCGCGGCCCGAAGAGGTCGAGCGCTTGCGCGCGCTGGGGTTGCGCGCCGCGGTGGCGCGGTTGGTGCGGCCACAGCATGTGGCCGATCCAGCGGTCGTGCCGTTCGAGCCGTCGGGCATACCGGATGCCGGCATCGACCCGTTCCCCGCCGGCCGCCCGCAGGCCACCGAGGCCGCCAAGGAGCGCGGCGAGGCGATCGGCGTGCTGGTCAAGCCGGCCGGCAACCGGCGCTCGCAACCGGTGGTCGACAAGTTCTTTTTCTGGCTGCGCGCCAGCGCGCTCGAATGCAACCGCATCGCCTACTGGTGGGCCCAGCGCATGCTGGTCACCGAGCGGCCGCTGGTCGAGAAGATGGCGCTGTTCTGGCACGGCCACTTCGCCACCCACGAAGACAAGGTGCGCGACCACCGCAAGATGCTGCAGCAACTCGAGCTGTTCCAGCGCCTGGCCTTAAGCAACTTCCGCGACCTGATGATCGCGGTGGCCCAAGACCCGGCGATGCTGGCGTTCCTGGATGCCGGCGTGAACGTCAAAGGCGCACCGAACGAGAACTTCGCGCGCGAGATCCTCGAGATGTTCACGATGGGTGTGGGCCAGTACAGCGAGCGCGACATCCGCGAGTCCGCACGCGCCTTCACCGGCTGGAACTTCGAGGGCACGCGCTTTCGCGTCCATGCCGAGCGGCACGACGACGGCGTCAAGAGCGTGTTCGGCCGCGAGGGCCGGTTCGACGGCGTTCAGGTGATCGATCTGATCCTCGCCCAGCCGGCCACCGCCGACTACATCGCCTCACGCCTGTACCGCTACTTCGTGCGCGACGAGGTCTCGCCGGCCACCGCACGCCGGCTCGGCGCCGTGCTGCGCGAGAGCCGCTACGAATTCGCGCCGCTGCTCGAGACGATCTTTTTGTCGCGCGACTTCTACAGCGCAGCGTCGGTCGGCACGCGCATCAAGAGCCCGGTGGAGCTGGTGGTTTCGACTTACCGCAAACTCGGTCTGACTCACATGCCCGGCCTGCCCGACTTCAACGAGACCACGCGCTCGCTCGGCCAGCACCTGCTGCGCCCGCCGACGGTGGCAGGCTGGGCCTACGGCCGGGCCTGGATCACGCCGGGGCTGCTGATCGAGCGCGGCAATTTCGTGCGCGACCTGGTGTTCCCCGACTTCATGGCACCCGCCAACGACCGCTACCCGATGATCATCGTCGGCGCCGAGGTGCGCTCGGTGCACGAACGCATCTCGCGCGGGCTGGACATCAGCGCGGCCACGATGCCTGAGGGCATGACTGGCGCTGGCGAGGGCATGTCGCAGGCCAGCCGCGCGCTCGATCGCGAGGAAGACTTCAACACCCGCTACGGCAGCTACCGCGGCTGGCAGAAGGCGGTCGAGGTCATCAAGCCGATCCCGCGCACGCTGGCGCGCGTTAACCTGAGCGCGTTGGTGCTGGCCGGTGGCGCGGCGACCAGCGCCGACGCGGTCGACCTGCTCGCACGGCGCTTCTTCAGCGTGGCGCCGGGCAGCGAAGATCGCGCGGCGTGGGCGGCCTTTCTGACCACCCAGCTCGGCACCAACAGCATCGAGCGCGCGAAGAGCTACATGGAAGACGGCCTGCGCATGGTGCTGCACCTGATGCTCAGCAGCCCCGACTACCAGCTCGGATGAGTGAAACACCCCCTACGCGCTTCGCGCGCCCCCTCAAGGGGGCAACGCCAGCGGCCCGGCAGAGCCGGTTCCGCGGCGTTCGCTTGGAACGAGCTGTTCCATGCGTCACAGATGGCGCCAGCCGCCAAGGACCACTGAGATGATCGACCCGTTGCACTCCCCTGCGCATTCCTCGCCCCCACAAGGCCTGCGGCGCGCGCTGCTCGCTGCCGGCCTTGGCTTGCCGCTGGGCCTGGCGCCATGGCGCGCTGCCCGAGCCGCGGCGGGCAACGAGCGCATCCTCGTCGTGTTCGAAATGTCGGGCGGCAACGACGGCCTCAACACCGTGGTGCCGTATGCCGACGACATCTATTACCGTCTGCGGCCCAACCTCGCGATCCGGCCCGAGCGCTTGCGCAAGCTCGATGATCGCCACGGCCTGAACCCGGGCCTGGGCGGGCTCGAACGGCTGTACAAAGACGGCCGCCTGGCCATCGTGCACGGCTGCGGCTACGACCAGCCCAGCTTCTCGCACTTCGCGTCGATGGCCTATTGGCACACGGCAGCGCCCAACAGCGGCGAGCAGACCGGCTGGGTCGGCCGCCTGGCCGATGCGCTGCGCCCCGACACCGTGCCTGGCCTGATCGTCAACATCGGGTCGTCACAGTCGCTCGCGGTGACCAGCCCAAAGCAGGTGCCGGTGGTGTTCGACGACCCGGCGCGTTTCGTGCGCCAGGCGTTGTTCGAAGAGCGCGGGCTGATCGATCGCGTGCAGCCGCCGGCGGCCGACGCGAGTGCCAATCGCCGCTATTTGCACGAGGTGGCGCTAAGCGCGCGCGACGCCTCACTGCGCGTGCGCGACGCCTGTGCGCGCTACCGCACGCCGGTGGACTACGGCGTACTGCCGCTGGACTTGCAGAAGGTTGCTGCGCTGATCGACGCCCGGCTGCCGGCGCGGCTTTACTACGTCGCGTATCGCAACAACGCGTTCGACACGCACGTCCACCAGGCCGAGTTGCACCAGCGGCTGCTGACCTACGTGTCGGACGCGATCAGCGGCTTCATGCTTGACATGGAGCGCATTGGCCGCGCCGACGATGTGGTGCTGATGGCCTTCTCCGAATTTGGCCGGCGCGTGCCCGAGAACGCCAACCTCGGCACTGACCATGGCACCGCCGGGCCGATGTTCATCGCCGGCAAGCCCGTGCGCGGCGGCCAGTACGGCGAGGTGGTCTCGTTAAGTGGCCGCACGGCCGACGACAACCTGCGCCACACCACAGATTTCCGCCGCGTCTACGCGACGCTGGCGCAAGGCTGGCTCGGTGCGAAGGGCGAACCCGCGCTGCTGCGTGGCCGCTTCGAGCCGTTCGCGATGTTCGGCTGACGGGTGCGCGCCGCGTCGACGGTGGTCAACCGGCGCCAAACAAGCGGGTCATGTCGACGGTTAGTTCGCTCGGCCAGCCCATGAAAAACGCCCCGACGCCATTGCAGGCGGCGGGGCGCGTGGGTTCAACCGGTCAAACGCGCGGTGCCGTGCCCGGTGCGTCCTTGCTGAACCATTTGTCGCTGGCGCCGCGTTGCCACTCGGCGATCTGCTTTTCGGCATCGTCCAGGGCCACGCCATAGCGTTCCTGGATCTTGCCGGCGAGCTGGTCGCGGCGGCCGGCCACGACGTCCATGTCGTCATCCGTCAGCTTGCCCCATTGCTCCTTGGCCTTGCCGGTGACTTGCTTCCAGTTGCCTTGAATTTGATCCCAGTTCATGTCTGTGTCCTTTCGCTGTGGTGAACGATGCGTTGCGGCTTCAAGGCCGAACGACGATTTCGTTGCGCACCGACTTCACGCCGTTGACCTTGCGCGTGACGTTCTCGGCCGCGGTGCGTTCCATGCTGTTCTTGGCAAAGCCCGACAGCATGACCGTGCCCTTGAGCGTTTCGACCTTGATGCTCATCGCGTCAACATCGGGGTTGTCCACCATGCGGGCTTTCACGGCGGTGGTGATGGCGGCGTCGTCAACGTAGGCGCCCACTGTTTCCTGGCCGCGCGTGACGGCACAGCCGGAAAGCGTGATCAGCCCGAAGGCGGTGACGGCGGCGGCCACGGTGCACAGGTGTCTCAGGTTCATGGGGTACTCCTTTTTGGGGTGGGGGTGGTGCGGGGTTGAAAACTGACGCGGCTCAGTCGGCGAGCCAGTCCTTCAGTTCGTCGGCATGGCCTTGCTCGTCACTCAAGATGTCTTCGAGCAAACGCCGGGTGGTGCTGTCTTGATCGCCAATCAAGGCAATGAGTTGGCTGTAGGCTTCGATGGCCACGCATTCAGCCACCAAGTTGGCTTTAATCATGGCCTTGAGGTCGGCCGACTCGTCATACGCAGCGTGGCTTCGTTCGAGCAGCGAGTCGGGTGCGAAATTGGGCTCACCACCAAGCTGCACGATGCGCCGCGCCAGCCGGTCGCCATGAGCCGCCTCTTCGTTGGCGTGAACCAGGAACTCTTCAGCGATCTTGGCGCTGGCCAGGCCCACGGCGGTGAAGTGGTGGCGCTTGTAGCGCAGCACACAAACCAGCTCGGTGGCCAAGGAGTCGTTGAGCAGCTTGATCAGATCCTGGCGCCAGGCCCCGGCCTGCGGCACGCCCGAGGCATCTTCGGCCCGGCTGCGCGCAGCGTCGATCAGCTTCTCGTCCAGCGCCAAGCGCGGCGGCGCAGGTGCGATGGCCTTGACATTGCCGGGCTCATTCCTGTTGGACATAGGGTGTTCCTGTTGCGATGGGCGGGCTCGTTGCTGCATGCCCCGAACCGTTGCCGAACTGTAAAAACACCCGCCCGGCGCGGCCATAGGCTGGCTGCGCGTGCCCCTGTAGGACATGGCCGCCTTCAACCGGTGGCGCCTGCGGCCAGCCTTTGAGTCTGGTTTTGGAGCAGCAGCGGCACCACGTACGTGGTGTTCGTGCCCAGCCGGCCCAGCAGCAAGGTCTGGCCCGGCAGCAGCAACTGCGCCTGCTGCGCCGCGGTGGCCAGCAGCGCGGCCGGCGGGTTGGCGCGGCAAAAGATGAAGCGCAAGGTGATCTCGCCGTGGCGCAGGGTGAGTTCGGCGCGCGGCCAGTGCGTGGGCAGGCAGGGCGTGAAGCGCAGGCTATGTGCCTCCTGTTTCAGGCCGAACAGCGACTCGATGGCCGCGCGGTGCAGCCAGGCCGCCGCGCCGGTGTACCAGCTCCAGCCGCCGCGGCCCACGTAGGGCGGCTGGCTGTAGATGTCGCCGGCCATCACATACGGCTCAATGCCATACGCTGCCCCGCGCTGCGGGTGGCTGGCGCGGTGGGCCGGGCTGAGGTAGGTGAAGGTCTGCCAGGCCTGGTCGGCCGCGGCGTCGCGCTGCGGGTCGCCCGGCGGCAGCGCCACCGCGTATTGCGCCTGCGCCATCAAGGCCCAGACCGCGGCGTGCGCGTACTGGCCGCCGTTTTCGCGCACCCCGGGCGGGTAGGCCTGGATGTAGCCGGCGCTGGGCTGCGCATGCTGCAAGGGCGGGTCGAGCAAGCGCACCAGGCCGGCGTCGCGGTCAACCAGGTGATCCGTCACCGCGGCCAGCGCCATGCGTTGCAGCGCTGGCGAGGCCACGCCTGAAAGCACGCTCCAGGCCTGCGCAATCAGGTCGATGCGGGCTTCGGCGTTGCTGTGTGAACCCAAGGGCTGGCCGTCGTCGAAGAAGGCGCGCTTGAACCATTGGCCGTCCCAGGCCGGGCCTTGCAACGCCGCCTTCCAGCCTTGCGCGGCGCTTTCCCAGCGCTGCGCTCGGTCGCGTTCGCCGCGTGCGCGCGCCAATGGGGCAAAGCCGGCCACCACCTGGCACAGGAACCAGGCCAGCCAGACCGACTCGCCGCGCCCCTGGTGGCCCACGCGGTTCATGCCGTCGTTCCAGTCACCCGTGCCCATCAGCGGCAGGCCGTGCACGCCGACCTTCAGGCTGTGGTCGATGCTGCGCGCCGCGTGCTCAAACACGCTGGCTGTTTGCGCGCTGACCTGCGGCACTTCGTACAGGTCTTCGGCGCCTTCAGGGATGGTGCCACCTTCGATGAAGGCCACCTCTTCATCGAGCAGCGCGGCGTCGCTCGTGCAGCGCAGGTAATGCAGGCAGGCATGCGGCAGCCACAGCAAGTCGTCGCTGAAATGGGTGCGCACGCCGGCCCCGGTGCTGGCGTGCCACCAGTGCTGCACATCGCCTTCAACAAACTGGCGCGACGCGCACAGCACGATCTGCGCGCGCAGCATGTGGGGCGCGGCCCAGGTCAGGGCCAGCGCGTCTTGCAACTGGTCGCGGTAACCGATGGCGCCACCGGCTTGGTAGAAGCCGGCCTTGGCCCACAGCCGGCAAGCCACCGTCTGGTACAGCAGCCAGCGGTTCACCAGCGCATCGAACAGCGGGTCGGGCGTGGCCACGGTGGCCGCGCCGAGCAGCTCGTCCCAACCCGCGCGCACCGCCTGCAGGCGTTGGCCCGGCGCTTCGTGTGCGGCCAGCGTGGCCAGCGCGCGCGCAGCGTCGGCGTTGTCGCCCCAGCCGAGCAAGAACACCTGCTGCACGGTCTGGCCACCGGCCAGCGCAATGGGCACCGACAGGGCTGCGCACGGGTCCAGGCCCAGGCCTGCGCGCTGGCCCAGGTGATCGGGCACCACCAGGCTGCCGCGGGCATCGAAGAACTCACGCCGGTCACAGGTCCAGTCTTCGCTGTCGTCGGCAGCGCCGGCCAGGGCCAGGAACGCGGTGCCGCCGCCAAAGCCGCCCGCGCCGTCGCGCTGGGTGCACAGCAGCGCGGTGAGCTTGCGTGGATGGGGTGGCTTGCCCGCGCCGCCGGCGGGCTGGTCGGGCAGACGCTGCCGGTACAGCGAAGTGCGCGTGCTGCTGCGCTCGCTGCGGTTGGCGCCCAACATCCATTCGGCCAGGCCGACCAGGCGCAGGTTCATGCTGCGCCCCGAATGGTTGTGCAGGCGCACCGCGATTTGCTTGACGCTGGTGTGCGCATCCACGCACCAGGTGACGCTGACTTCCAGCGCGCCACGGCGATGGCTGATGCGGCTGCTGCCCTGGCCGTGCGCCACCTGGTAAGTGGCATCGGCGTCGCCCCAAGGCGAAGGCGCCAGGCTCCAGGCGTGCAGGCTGCGCCGGTCTTGCAGCATGAACCACTCCGCAGGCGGGTCCGCCACGGGGTCGTTGGACCAGGCGGTGAGCTGGTTCAGCCGGCTGTTGCGCGCCCAGGTGAAACCGGCGCCGGCTTCGGACAACTGAGCGCCGAAGTCCGGGTTGGACAACACATTGACCCACGGCCGCGGCGTGCCGGCGCGCGCGCTGGCGCTGAAGCGGAACTCGCCCGACGCCGCGTCGAACTCGCCGTTGGCTGCCGCGGGCATGCCGGCGGCAGCCATGCCCTGGCCTGCCGCGGCGCCGCTGCCCAGCGGCACGCTGGCCGTGTCCAGCCGCGTTTGTAGCGCCAGTTCATGGCGCTGAACCCATTCGTCCACATGGCGCGCCAGCGGCCGGCCGTCGGCATGCAGGCGCAGCCGGGCCAGCGCCTGCAGGGCCGCCCGCTCCGCCGGCGCCAAGGTGCTGGCCAACACCACTTGCAGCGCCGTGCTGGCATGCCCGGGCGCCGCCGCGGCGTCGGCGGCATGGCGGTCGCGCAGCGCCGTCAACTCGCGTTGCAGCTCCATCTGGTACGACGCGGCTTCCTGGTCGACGATCACCAGGTCACAGTCGATGCCGCCCCAGGCCCACAGCTGCAAGGCCTTGACCAGCGAACGCACCAGGCCCAGGCCTTCGCGGGCGTCGATGCTCACCAGCACGATGGCGCGGTCGCCCGAAATACCCAGGCGCCACAGCGCGCGCCGGTCGCAGGTGTCACCGTCCGGGGCGGCGCTGTCGGCCTGCACGCGGGCCAGGTTGTGCACCAGCGCGGTGGTCAGCATCTGCGTGACGGCGAAAGTCTCCGGGCTGATGCGCAACGCGCGCAGCCGGATGCCGCTCAAGGTGGCCGACATCAGCGAGGCGCGCTGCACATGGCTGGGCTGGCGGTACTTGTCGAGCACCGCCTGCAGCGTGCCTTCGTTGGCGCTGGCCGTGGTGGCCAAGGTCAGCTTGGCCTGGCCTTGCGCGGGGATGCGCAGCCGCACGGCCAGCGCGCACACCGGATCCAGCCCGGTGCTCAGCGCGCTGTCTTGCCGCAGGTCGGGTGAGTCATCGAAGCGCGCGGCCGGCGCACCGGGTCGGCTGGGCTGGCCATGGCGGCCCAGCCACTGCGCGCGGTCGGCCTGCGCGCGCACGCCCAGCATCTGCTCGTCGCTTTCGGCAATGAAGTGGGCGCACAGCAGGCCGCTTTCGGTTTCCAGCCGGGCGCGGCGCTCGAACACCAGCGCCTGTTCCTCGGCTTGCCAGTGCGCTTGCACGAACAGGTTGCTGAACGCCGGGTGGGCCTCGTCGGCGTTGGCGTGGGCCAGCGTGACCTCGAACGCCGACAGCAGTTCAATGTCCAGTGCACGCTGGCCCTTGTTGTGCAACTCGATCTGGCGGAACTCGATGTCGTCTTCCGGGCTCACCCACACCGTCATGTGGGCCTGCACCTCGGGCCAGGTGGCGCTGAACGTCACGCGCTCGGCGTGGTAGGTGGCGTGGTAGTGCGCCGCCGGGTCCGGCGCCGGGTGCTGGGTGATCGACGCCACCTGCGGGTGCTGGTCCCAGCGCAGGTAGACGAAGCTGCCGTGGGCGTCGCGCAGCGCGTCGTCGCGCCAGCGGGTGATACCGGTCGCACCCAGGCGGCTGTGGCCGGCGCCGTTGGCACGCAGCACCACGTGGTAGCGGCCGTTGCTCAGCACATGCGTGGGGCCCACGGCGGCCACGCCGGGCACCACCTCGCGCAGCAGGCCCGGCGCGCGGCGCTCCAAGGCCTGGGGGGACGGGCCTCTGGGCGGCGCGTACAGCAGCGACACCTCGCGCGGCGCGCGTTCGTGCAGCAGCGAGCCCACGGCTTGGATGTGCGCGCTGGCCATGCCCCAGCGCTGCGCCACCCCGCCCAGCAGCACATTGGCCAGGGCCACGATGCTCATGCCCTGGTGGTGCGCCATGAAGGTGTTGACCGGCGTCACGACGCTGGAGCCGGCCTGGTGTGCGGGCGAGCAATCCAACGCCTCGATGAAGCCATAGCGCCCGCGCGCGCCCAGGCCTTGCAGGGCCTGGAAGTTCAGGCACGCCTGGTGCGGCGCAATCTGTGCGGCCAGCGCGGTGGCATAGGGCGCGATGACCAACTCGTCGGGTGGTGTGCGGCGCAACGCCAGCCGCGGCACACCTTGCGGCGCGTACTGGTAGGCCAGGGTGTGGTCGCGCCCGGCATGGGCGGACTCCGACAGCCCCCAGGGCAGGCCGTGCGCCGCGCCGAAGCGCCGCTGCTCGGCCAGAGCCGCCTGGCAGGCGTCTTGCAGCACGCTGCCCTGTGGCTCGGCCAGCACCAGGGTGGGCATCAGGTACTCGAACATCGAGCCCGACCAGGAACGCAGCCCGGCGCAGGTGCCCACGGCGAAGAACGGCCGCCCCAGCGTGGCCCAGTGGCGCACCGGCACCTCGCCCTTGGCCACCGCCAGCAGGCTGGTCAGGCGCGACTCCGAGGCCAGCAGGTCGTAGAAGCCGGCGTCGAGCTGCTGCTCGGCCACCCGGTAGCCGATGTGGAAGAGATTGCGCTTGCGGTGGAACAGGAAGCCGAAGTCGGCCTCCCAGGCGAGTTGCTCGCAGGCCTGTGCCAAGGCCCGCAAGCTGGTGCTCAGGTTCGTGTCTACGCTGGCCACGGCGGTCTCGGCGCCGCTGCGCGCCAGGGTGTCGCGCAAGGCCGAACGGCGCATGGCGCGGTGGTCGGCCAGGCACCAGCGCAGCTCGGCTCGCGCCGTGCCCACCAGGCTGCGCCGGCGCGCCAGCAGGGGCTTCAGGCGCTGCCGGCTGGCGCGCAGCGCATGCTGCGCGGCGCGGCCATCGAACGGTGCCTGCGCCAGCTCCAGGCAAGCCTGCGCCACGGCCAGCAAGTGGCCGCACAGGTTGCCGCTGTCCACCGTGGACACATACATCGGCAGCAGCGGCGCGCCGCTTTGCGTGTCGTACCAGTTCAGGAAGTGGCCGCGATGGCGCTGCAAGCTGACCAGGCTGGCCAGCGTGGCTTGCAGCCGAGCCACCAGCTCGGTGCTGCCGATCCAGCCGAACTGGCGCGCACACACCGCGCTGAGCAGGTACAGGCCGATGTTGGTGGGCGAGGTGCGCCGGGCCAGCATCTCGCTGGGCGAGAGCTGCAAGTTGTCGGGCGGCAAGTGGCGGTCATCGGGCCCGATGCAGCGTTCGAACAAGCGCCAGGTGTCGCGCGCCACCGCGTGCAGGTAGCTTTGTTCGGCTGCGCTCAAACCGTGGTCGTTCGCTGCTGGGGCCTGCCACGGCCGGCTCACCCACCAGGTGGACAGTGGCGCGCTGGCCCAGGCCAAGCACAGCAGCGTGGCCAGCAGCGGCCACGGCGTGGCCACCCACCACAGCAGCGCGCCCAGCGCCAGCGCGGCCAGCGGCACCTGGCGGTGCTGGCGCAGCAAGGCCGGCCAGGTGCTCGCGGCACGCGCCTGCGCGGCCGCGGCAGTTTGCCATTCCAACAGTTGGCGCCGGCTCACCAGCAGGCGGAACAGGGCGCGGCCCATCGCGTCCAGAGCGGCCCAGGCCAACGCCAGCAACTGGCCGAGTTGCCACAGCGAGCCGCCCACGGCACGCGCCAGGTCCAGCCCCGCCTGGGCGTAGAAGTGGCGCTTGGCCACGTCGTCGCGGCTGGGGGCCAGGCCGGCCACGGCGCCCAGCAGCGGCCCGGCCATGAACGCCGCGGCCACCAGGCCGATTGCCGCCCACGGCGACAGCACGTAGCCGGCCAGGGCCAGCAGCAGCAGCGCCAACGAGGCCGGCGCCACGAGGGAGCGGCGCAGGTTGTCGAACATCTTCCAGCGGTTGATGCTGCCCAGCCGGTAGCGCTTGAAGTTGAGCAGGAAAGGCAGCAACTGCCAGTCGCCGCGTGTCCAGCGGTGCACGCGCGACGCCGCCACATCGGCATGGAAGGGCGCGTCTTCGAGCAAGGTCACGTCGGTCACCGTGGCGCAGCGCACCAGCGCGCCTTCGAGCAAATCGTGGCTCAGCACCTGCTCATCGGGCAGGCGGCCGACCAACACGGCATTCATGGCCTGCACATTGAGCAAGCCCTTGCCGGTGAAGCTGCCTTGGCCGAACAGGTCTTGATAGACCTCGGAGCTGGCGGCGCTGTAGGGGTCGATGCCGCATTGCCCCGCAAACAGGCTGTGGTACAGCGTCACTTCGCTGGGCGCCGGCAAGGGTGTGGCCACGCGTGGCTGCAAGATGCCCCAGCCGCTGACCACGCGCCGGCCCGTGGCATCGAGCCGCGGCTGGTTCAACGGGTGTGCGGCCACGCCGACCAGTTCGCGCAGTTGGCCCGGTGGCAGTTGCGTGTCGCTGTCCAGCGTGACGATGTAGGCCGTGGCCGCAGCCAGGCGCGAGGCCGGGCCCAGGTCAATGAAGCCGCTGTTGCTGCCGTCTTCGCCGCAGGCCGGGTCGGCCAGCGCGGCGGCCAGCATTTCCAGCTTGCCGCGTTTGCGTTCCCAGCCGATCCAATTGCGCTGCGTGGCGCTGTAGCGGCGCGGCCGGTGCAGCACGATGAAACGCGGCACACCGGGTTGGCCAGCGCTGGCCGCGGGCTGCGGATAACGCAGGTTCAAGGCCTGCACCTGCTGCACCGCGCTGTCCAACACGGCGGCGTCATTGGCGGCCTGGGCCTGCGGCGCGTCGGCCCAGTCGCTGAGCAGGGCGAATTGCGCATGCGCTTCCGGGTTGGCCAGGTGGTGCAGTTCCAGCCGGTGCAGCAGCGGCCCCGCGGCGGCCGGGTCGTTCAACAGCGCCGGGATGACGACGATCACCCTGTGCTCGGCCGGCACGCCCTGGGCGAAGGCCAGGCGCGGCAAGTGCGAGGGCCGGGCCGATTCGCTGATCAGGCGGTGCATCACCGCCAGCACGGCTTCAGCCGCCGGCAACGCCATCAGCAGCGCGCCCAGCCACCACAACCAGCGCGGCGCGGCCAGGGCCGGTGCGGCATGCACCAACAGCCAGGCCACCAGGCCCGCCGTGCCCAGCACGATGGCGCCCAGGTACAGCGGCACCGCGGCCAGGCGCAGCGCGCGCACGGCGCGTGTGGCCAGGCTTTCGGGCAGGCCCAGCGCGTGCAGCAGGGCCGGGCGCCCGGCGCCTTGCAGCCAATGCCCGGGCACACCGCACATGGGGTCGCTGGTCGGTGTGGTGTTCATCAGGCTGAGCAACACCTGCGCCACGCTGGCTTCGCTGCGGCCGCAGCGCCGGGCCAGTTTCTCAATCGCATGCAAGGCCAGGTCGCGCGTGACGCCATGTTCAGCGGCAAACACCGGGTTGCCCAGCAGCAGCCCCATCAGGCCGCTGGAGCGCGCCACCAGGTCGGGCCAGTCGGCGTCGCCAATGGCGCGCAGCGAGGTCACCGCGTTGCTCACGCTCAGGTTGTCGGCGGCCTGGTCGGCAATGTGCTGGGTGTGCACCACCGCGGCATCGGGCAGCGCTGTGGCCAGCCAGTCCAGCACGGGCGGCGGCGCTGACGGGGTGCGCGCGCCTTGCAGGCGCTGCGCCAACTGCGCCAGAAACACGCGCCCGGCGCCGCGCTGGGTGAGCACGGCCAAGAGCTGTTCCAGCAGCCCCAGGCTGCACTGCGCGATCTGGTCGCAACACAGGTTGGCCACTTCGCGCGCAGCCTTGCTCACCGCCACGCGCTCGGCCAGGCGGCGAAGGTTTTCCACCAGCACCACGCGCAGCGTGGTCGGCAGGGCCCACATCTCGCCCAGGTTCAGCTCGCGCGTTTCCTGGTAGGCGCGCAGGAAGGGCAGCAACAGCGCTTCATTGAACGCGCCGTCGGTGTGGGCCACGAAGGCCCAGGCCACGCCGTAGATGCGCGGCAGCCCGGCCAGGGGTTCGTCCACCAGCATCGGCAGCGTGCGGAAATAGCTGCGCGGCAGGCCGTCGTGAATCTCCTTGAGCTGCGCTTCGATGATGTGGAAGTTGTCGAGCAGCCATTCGGCTGCAGGGCTGATGTCATAGCCCGTGCTGGCCTGCACGCTGATGTAGGCGTGGGCGCGGCGCAGCACGCGGATGTTGTTGCGCAGGCGTGGAAAAAAGGTCTGCGCGCCCAGGCCTGCGCGCTGTGCGCTGTGCGTCAGGCCCAGGCTGCGGCCGTGCTGCGCGAAGCGCTGCGCGCCGAAAATTTCGGCGCGAATGGGCAACTGCACGGTGTCGTGCGACGCCGCCAGCATGTCGCACAGCGCCGCAGGTGCCTGCGGCAGCAGGCCCGTCAGCACGGTGGGCACGCGGTGCTAACTGATGAGATAAGCCATTGCGGCCACCGCAGCCACGCCGAACAGGGTGGTCACCAGCCGGGCGCTGGCCCAAGCGTGCGCCAATTCGGCGGCGCAGCGCAGCGCAAACAAACGCCCACGTGGGCCGCGGCACAGGTTGAGGTGCTGCCCCAGTGACGCAAATTCCATGGGGGCGGTGTCAGGCGGGTCGCTGAACGATGACGTGGCCCAGGTGGGCGAGGCAAGCATGTGCGGGCTCATGGGAAGGCTTTCGTGTAGGCGCGGTGAGCAGGCTTGAGGTGTGGGCTGAATCGTAGGAATCCGCGCTGAAGCTGTCTGTCGGACAGCGCGCCGTGGCGCGTAGGAGGGAGGCGCGCATGGCGCCGCGCACTGCGCTTTGTGCGATATCAAACAGACCGCGCACCGTGGCCGGCGCAAGGTGGTCGCATGGCAACCTTCTGCACCACCACCGACCGCAGCAGCCGCCCCCGCCGCTGCTACCTCGTGGCGCGTCGAACCGACCGTGCCGAGCGCCAGGTTATGAGCATCGACCCTGCCAGCGCGAGCATGACGGCTTTTGTGCGCGACTTCGCCGACAACGCTGCCAGGTGCCTGATCGCCGCGCCGCATCAAGCCCCGCGTGAGGTGTGGTTGTTTCCCATGTATGTCGGCGTTAATGAGTGCACAAGTCGAACGGCAACTTCTTTTGGAGAACGGCATGTTTGAAACGTTAGCGATGCGCGGCGGCCTGCTTGTCGCTCTGGCCGTGTTGGCCTTAGTGGTCAGCACCGGCTGCGACCAGCGCCCGGGTCCGGGTCCGGGCCCGCAGCCAAGCATGCCGCTGCCCACCACCGCGCCGGTGGCACCGGCGCAGGTGTCGATCGACCCTTCGCTGCCTGATGCCAAGACCACGCTTCGTGCAGCAGGCGTTGGCGTGGTGGCGGCTTCGGCGAGCGATGCCCAGCGCGGTGCGCCGGCGCACCCTGCCATGACCCGGGCGCAGGAAGCCACCGCCATGCCGTTGCCCGGGCAGGCCAACGACCACTCCACCCTGGCCCAGGACTCGGCACCTAAACGCGCGCCCAGCGCGCCGTGAGTGCGCGCTGCGCGCCGCGGCGCGCGCGCGGGCCTGTTTGGGGGTTGCTCGCCGTGCTGGCCGGCGCGCTGGCGGGCATGCCGGGTTGCGTTGCGTGGCGGCCGCACGCGGCGCCCGCCCCGCGCCAACGCCGGTGTTCGACCCGCCGGCGCAGTGGTCTGATAGCCGTTGTGCCGCAGCGCCGTGCACCGAGGCCGGCGCGCAGTGGTGGCTGCGCTTTAACGATGCGCTGCTGGCCGACTTGGTGGCCGCCGCGTTGCGCGCCAACACCGGCGTGGCCGGCGCGCGCGCGGCGTTGCAGCAAGCGCGGGCCTTGCGCGACGTGGCTGCGGCTGCGCTTGCGCCCGGCTTGGGCAGTTCCGGCTCGGTGCAGCAAGGCAGCGCGGCCGGGCGCAGCACCGGCACCACTTTTCGCCTCGGGCTCGATGCTAGTGTTGCGATCCAGAAGTTTCGACACATGAAACCGCGTCTTCGTCCGCCATGCGTCGTTGCAAATCCGCGCCATAGCAAAGGCTATGGCTGTGGTTTGCGCCTAGCCTGACGAACGAATCCATCGCTTTCATTTGTACCGAAACCTCTGCACCGCAACACTAGTTGGGAGCTTGATCTCTTTGGCGCCCAGCGCAGCGGGTTGCGTGCCAGCCAGGCCGCGGCCGATGCGCGTGCCGCCACCTTGGGTGATGTGCAACTGGTACTGGCCGGTGAGGTGGTGCTGGCCTATATCCAACTGCGCAGCGCGCAGGCGCGGCTGACCATTGCCGCTGACAACCTAACCAGCCAGGTGCAAACCTTGCAGCTCACGCAGTGGCGCGCGCAGGCGGGGCTGGTGTCGGCGCTTGAAGTGGAACAGGCGCGCGGCGCCGTGGCGCAGACCCGGGCGCGGCTGCCGGCGCTGCAAACCAGCATCGACCAGACCCGCCACGCGCTGGCGGTGCTGACCGGCCAGGCCCCGGCGTGCTGTTCGGCTACTTCCCGGCGCGCCGCGCCGCGCGCATGGACCCGATCGACGCGCTGCGCCATGAATGAGCGCCGCTCACGCGCACGCAGCGTGCACGTTGTACGTTGTAGGACAGCTACTACCCCAGCAAGCGCTGCTGTCTGCTGGGCGCGCCGGCGTTGCCTGGCCACACTGAGGCATCGCAACAGCACGAACTTGAAAGGTCAGCGATGAGCACATTTGCTTTGATGATGGCCGTGGTGGCCATGCTGGCTTCGCTGGGTGTGGCCGCCAGCGCCTGGTTAGCCACGCTGAGCGTGGGCGACGAGGTTGCCTTGGCGGGCTTCAAGTTGACCTTGATTGACGACGGCGCTGCCGTGACCGAGCGCCCCCGTGCGCGACCAGACCACACCTCCCCATCGCAACTCTTAGGACAACCATGAACCGCACCGCATCGATCAAGTTTTCACTCATCACCGCCGCCCTGTTGGCCTTGCCGCTGGCCCAGGCCGCCACCCTGAGCAAACCCGACTACCAGACCGGCAAAACGCGCATCAGCGACGCCTACAAGGCCGACAAGACAGCCTGTGCATCGCTGGCCGCCAACGCCAAAGACATCTGCATGGAAGAAGCCAAGGGGCGCGAAAAAGTGGCCAAGGCTGAACTGGAATATGGCTACACCGGCAAGGACGGCGACCACAAGAAGCTGTTGATGGCGCGCGCCGATGCCACCTACGCCGTGGCCAAGGAAAAGTGCGACGACCTGAACGGCAATGCCAAGGACGTGTGCATCAAGGAAGCCAAGGCGGTGTCCGTCAAGGCCAAGGCCGATGCCAAGTTGAGCCACACCGTGGCTGACGCGCGCACCGAAGCCGCCGGCGACAAGAAGGACGCCGACTACAAGGTGGCCGCCGAGAAATGCGAGTCGCTGGCTGGCGACGCCAAGGCGTCTTGCATTGCCGCGGCCAAGGCACGCTTCGGAAAGAGCTGAATGCGCATGTCCACCGCAGTGCCTGCGCCGGCCCAGGGCTTGATGCAAACCGCGTTTCACCACGCCCCGGTGGCGTTGACGCAGGGGCAGGTTGGCGCGGCGGCGAATGTGGCGGCGCAGGCCGTGGCGCAGCCGGTGTCGCCCTGGTATGCCTCGCTGCTCAAAGCGGTGCCGGAAACTGAACCGGCGCCGGCCGTCGCTGCGGCCGGCCGCAGCGCCGCTGCCGCCGTGCTGCGGCTGGCCGCGCAGCGCGAGCGTGGCCGCATCGTCGACTTCATCTGGCAACACGCCACGCCCGCGGCAGCCCGGCTGCTGCGCGTGGGCACGGTGCAGCCCATCGGCAAGAGCCTGCGGCAACTGAGCGCCGGCCCTTTGATGAACCACCCGGCGCTGATCGAGCGTTACCGGCGCGTGATGGAAGACGGCAGCGAACGCTCTTTCGCGCAGGTGCATCTGGTGAAGGGGCGCCAAGACGTGGTCATTCACCGCGTTTCTTGCAGCGGCGACACCGTGACCGTGAGCCTGACCAACCTGAGCGCCGACCGCCGTGCCCAGGCTCGGCGTTTGGGCGTGACCGTGCCAGACCTGCCCCCGCCGCCCCCCTTTTAAGGACACGATGAGCCCGCACCCGACCTACCCGCACCCTTTGCCCGATCTGCCGTACGCCCAGGACGCCCTGGCCCCCGTGATCAGCGCAAGCACGCTGAGCCACCACCATGGCAAGCACCACCAGGCCTACATCGACACCTTGAACAAGCTGGTGGCGGGCGGCGCGCGCACCGAGATGTCGCTGGAACAGATCATCAACGACACCGTTGGCCAGCCCGAGCAGGCAGCGCTGTTCAACAACGCCGCGCAGTCTTGGAACCACCGCTTCTACTGGCGCAGCCTGCGTGCGGGCGGCGGTGGTGAGCCGCCGTTGCCACTCAAGCCGCTGATCGAAGCCAGTTTTGACAACCTTGACGGCTGCAAGCGTGCGTTAGCCGCTGCCGCCGCGGCCCGCTTCGGCAGCGGCTGGGTGTGGCTGGTGCTGCAAGACAGCAAGCTGGCGGTGGTGGACACGCCCAACGCCGAAACGCCGCTGACCCAGGATGGCTGCAAGCCGCTGCTGGTGATCGACGTCTGGGAGCACGCCTACTACCTCGACTTCCAGGAGCGCCGCGCCGCACACGTTGAAGCGGTGCTGGACAAGCTCATCAACTGGGGTTTCGCGGCGGACAACCTGGGTTGACCTTTGCCCCATGGACTTCATTGCTTACCCCACCTTTCAGCGGCTGTTGCGCTGTGCCGTGGCGACCGTGGCCGCGGTGGCGGCTTACAACGGCGCCTACGCCGAGCTGTCGCCGTTCACCTTCGCCCCGGGCGTGTTCGGGCTGGCCGGCCTGGCGCTGAGCGTCGACGGCATCACGCCAGCAACTGCGTGATCGGCGTGGCGGCGGGGGGCGGTTCCAACCGGTCCAGCCGTTCATATTCCGCAATCACCTGCGCGCCCAGCAACAGCAAGGTGGCCGCGAGTTCCAAACTGAGCAACACGGCGATCGCTGTGGTCAGCGAGCCGTACACGGTGCTGATCTGCGACAGCGTGCTGAAGTACCACACCAGCGCGTGGCGCGACAGCTCCCACAGCAGCGCTGCGCTCAACGCGCCCAGCAGCGCGTGTGACAGGGACAGCCGGCCCACCGGCATCACGAGGTAGATCGAGGTCAGCACGAAGACCTCGCCGGCCAGGCCCAGCAGGTACAACAGCGCGCCCGAGGCACCAACCAAAGACCAACTGCGCCCCAGGAAGCTGATGCGTTCCTGGCCCATGGCCTGCAGGCTGCCGGCCACCAGCGTCACCAGCAGCAGGCCCAGCCCCAGGCACAGGATGTAGACATAAGGGATCAGCGCCGACACCACGAAGCGGCGCCGGCGCTTGGCCACGCGGTGGTGGAAGATCACCGACATGGCGTTTTCCAGCACCGTGAAGGCCAGCGTGCTGAAGAACAGCATGGTGCCGAGCAAGACCCAGCCCACCACGCCGCGGTGCGCCAGGAAGTTGGCCAGCTCTGCCACGATGGCGCGTGACTGCCCGGGCACCAGCCACTCCAGGTAGCGCCCTAACGTTCGCAGCAACTCGGCCTGGTCGACCACGTGCGACAGCGCGATCACCGTCAGGATCAGCAGCGGCACGATCGACAGCAGTGCGTAATACGCCACCGCGCCGGCCAGCAGCAGGCCCTGGTTGGCGCGAAAGGCCCGCAGCGTGCCCAGCGCAAAAGCCGCGGGGTGGCGCAGCACCTGGGCGGCGGCATGGCCGGCCAGGCCCGGGCTCGGGGCGGGGGCGCCGCGGGGTGCTTGCATGGGGTTCCTGGCGTGGGTGCTAACGGCACCATAGGCGCGCGGTTGGCGCGGCTGGCCGAACTGCCTTTTAAGGGCCTGCCAATTTATAGTCTGTGCGCTTGCGCACACGCGCAAAGGCGCGCAGACTGAAGGTAGTGCCGCAGCAACATGCCTTGACCTTGCGCAAGCTCTTTGCGCGCTGTGTGCGCTAGCGCACAATCAAAAAGTGGGCTGATGCACACACTCAGGCTTCCGCGGCACAGCATCAGCCCTTGCAACACCTTTGCCCTTCGTGACCACCCACCCCACCGCACACCTGAGCAACCAACTGCTGGCCGTGCTGCCTTCAGCCGAATGGCTGCGCTGGAAGCCGCGGCTGGAACCGGTGACGCTTGACTTGGGCCAGGTGTTGTATGAATCGGGCAGCACGCTGAGCCATGTCTACTTTCCCATCACGGCCATCGTCTCGCTGCTGTACGTGATGGAAGACGGCGCGTCGGCCGAGATCGCGGTGGTGGGCAATGAGGGCCTGGTGGGCATCGCGCTGTTCATGGGCGGCGAATCCACGCCCAGCCGCGCCGTGGTGCAAAGTGCCGGCCAGGGTTTTCGCCTGCCGGCACAGGACGTGAAAGACGAATTCAACCGCGGCGGCGCGGTGCTGCACCTGCTGCTGCGCTACACCCAGGCGCTGATCACGCAGATGTCGCAAACCGCGGTGTGCAACCGGCACCATTCGCTGGATCAGCAGCTTTGCCGCTGGCTGCTGCTCAGCCTGGACCGCCTGCCCGGCAGCGAACTGGTGATGACGCAGGAGCTGATCGCCAATATGTTGGGCGTGCGCCGCGAAGGCGTGACCGAAGGCGCCTCGCGGCTGCAAAAGGCCGGCTTGATCCGCTACTCCCGCGGCCGCATCAGCGTGCTCGACCGGGCGGGGCTGGAGAAGCGCAGTTGCGAGTGCTACGCCGTGGTCAAGAGCGAGTACGACCGTTTGCTGCCCAAGCAAGAGGCGGGCTAGTGTTGCGGTGCAGAGGTTTCAGTACAAATGAAAGCGATGGATTCGTTCGTCAGGCTAGGAGCCTGTCGGGCTTTGGGTCGGGTCCGCGTTGGGCCTGCAAAGGGGCTCAGCCTAGTCGCAAGACGCAGCTGTGCCGGTTGGCACAGCGAGGCTTTGCAACGACGGATCAGCCCCTTTACAGGCCCAACCTGAAGGGCCGAGGTGACTTGCCGCGCCAAGCGTCGTTGCCAGCTCGTTGTGTGGCCCCGCCACACGCCTCGCTGGCGCCTAGCCTGGCACGGCAACTCACCTCGGCGCGGGCCCGACCCAAAGCCCGACAGGCTCCTCATATGGTCGCCGCTGTCAATTGTCTTTCCTTGTTAACGCATTTGACTTGGTTTGAATTCGGATCGATCAGGTGATGCGACACGAGCGTTGCAGCGACGATGAATCAGACTCATATCCGCGGATTGGT
>JANOXU010000017.1:0-10961 GCA_031418595.1 Burkholderiales bacterium | reverse complement strand
CCGATGAGCAGCACAAATATGAGGCCCGCGAACATCAGCGGGGCGAAGGTCTCCATGGTCATGAAAAAACCTCCGTCCTTCGGACTGCGGTGCGAGCCCCTTCGGGCTGAGGCCAGAGGCCTGTGGACGATGGCGGCCGGGCGGGGCTCATTGCAGCGGCCTTTCGTAGTGGAAGTCGGCGTCGTACTTGTGCGCCAGCCAGGCCACGCGTTTGATGGATTCGGACAGACCTTGCAGGAACAACAAGGCAAAACCCAAAGGCAGCGTCAGCATCGCCGGCCAACGGATCAGGCCGCCCGCGTTGCTTGACATCTCGCCGCTGCCATACATCTTCATGAACAGCGGCAAGGCGAAATAGATCATCACCGCCATGGAAGGCAGCATGAAGAACAGGAAGCCCGTCAGGTCAATGAGGGCCTGCGTGCGCCCCGAGTAGCGGCCGTAAATGACATCGACGCGCACGTGTTCATTGACCCGCAGCACCTGCGATGCGCCCAGCATCACGCAGGCGGCGAACAGATACCACTGGATTTCGAGGTAGGCATTGCTGCTGTAGTCGAACCCGTAGCGCACCACCGCATTGGCTGCGCTGATGAAGCACGAGGCGATGACGGCCCACTTGGCCAGGTCGCCAAAGCGGTCGTTCAGCCGGTCGATGGCATGAGCCACTGCGATCAGGGCGTTCATACAAGCTCCAGGTTCAGGTCTTGGCCGGGCATGGGTCGCGGTGCACGAATCAAGCGGCGCTGCACATCCGCGCCGTCGCGCGCCTCAGCGCGGCGCCGACATCATGGAATGTATGGGCGATAGCACGACGCGCCGGCGAATTCCAGACCGATTCAGGGAAACACCTGAGCTTGCAGCGCGCGGCCGCTGCGCTCGCAGCGAATCAGCCGGCCTGCGCGGCCTCGTACAAACGCGTGCTGCGCGCGCCGCTGCGGCAAAACGCCAGCATTGGTCGTGGCAATTTGGCCAGCAGCGCCGCAAACGCCGCAATCTGCTCGGGTGACTGGTAGCCACCGTTAACGGGGAGGAACCGGTACTCCAGGCCTGCCGCGCGGGCCGCCGACTCGATGGCGGCGTTGGTTGGCTGGTCTGGGCCGTGCTCGAAGTCAGGCCGGTTGTTGACCACGCTGCGAAAACCCATGGCCGCCACTTCGGCCATCGCTTCGGGGCTGAGCTGTGCGGCCACGCACACGTCGGCTGCCACCGCGCGGATCGGCAAGGAGGATGTCATCGCGTCGCCCTCATTTGGCCAGCGCGGCTTTCACCGCAGCCGACAGGGTGGCCATGTCGCTCTGGCTCGCAAGTTCCGCCTTCGCTGCGGCCATGACCTTGCCCATGTCACCGGGGCCGTTGGCGCCCAGCCGGGCCACCAGCGCGGCCACCATGGCCTGCAGTTGATCCGCGCCCAAGCGTGCGGGCAGATAAGCCTGCAACACGTCAATCTCGGCGGCTTCCTTGGTGGCAAGATCGACACGGCCGCCGGCCTGAAAGGCGGTGATGGAGTCGTTGCGCTGCTTGATGAGCTTGTCGACGATGGCCACTACGGCGGCGTCGTCCAGCGTGATGCGCTCGTCAACTTCGCGCTGCTTCACGGCGGCCAGCAGCATGCGAATGGTCAGCAGCCGCTCGGGCTGCTTGGCCCGCATGGCGGCCTTCATGTCTTCGGTGATGCGGTCTTTCAGGCTCATCGCAACAACTCCCGGGAAAGTGAAAACGCCCGCTGCGGCTGCCCGCACGGGCGTTCGTTCAGCCGCAGCGCTGGGTGTTCAGTACAGTTTCTTGGGCAGCTGCATGCTGCGCACGCGCTTGAAGTGGCGCTTCACCGCCGCAGCCTTCTTGCGCTTGCGCTCGGAGGTGGGCTTTTCATAGAACTCACGCGCCCGCAGTTCGGTCAGCAGGCCGAGCTTTTCGATGGTGCGCTTGAACCGACGCAGGGCAACGTCGAACGGCTCGTTTTCTTTGACGCGAATCGTGGTCATGGAGCAGGTTGATCCTTCTTGGGGGTGCACTGGCAGCGCGGGAACGCCTACCGCCAGCAAAGTCAAGCATTCTAGCTTGAAGTTTTGCCGTTTCCTAGCCGCGCGGGCCGAGCAAAGGCGATGGCTGGGCCGGCATCAGCGGCGCCGATGCACGAAGCGGTTTGGTCAAGGCGTGAAGTAATCCTCGGGTTTGCCAGGCGCTCGTGGTTACCATTACCCACTTCGCGCGAGCAAGCTCGCACCACACCGATTCGGCAGCGTCACGGGCATGCTGCATTTGGCCGCTGGACGCAACCCTGGCGCGTCAGACAAGCCGGCCCGGTCAGCAGCCACAGGCCCCGTATAGCGCCAGCGCAACATGGACAGTCAAGAACTTCGATATTTGCAGGTGTTGGCCGGGTGTCTGCCCTGCGTGTTGGCGCGCCAGGGCGCCTTGCTGGCCATCAAAGACGCCGGCAGTGGGCGTTACGAATATGTCAATGCAGGGATGGCAGCGTTTCTGGGCCGAGCTGTCACTGAGGTGTTGAACAAGACCGATGCCGAGTTGCTCGACCCGGCCTTGGCCACCACGTTGCGTGCTGCCGACCATACCGCGTTGGCCCAAGACGGTGCGCTGGCCAGCGAACACCGCTTCGAGTGGGCACAGCGCCGGCACGACTATCTGGTGACACGCATGCTCAGCCAGGCTGACGCCGACGGCCGACGCCACCTTTGCAGTATTTGGCAGGATCAGTCCGTGGCCCAGCAGCGTGAGGCCCAACTCAAGGCCGCGTTGGAGCAGCTCGAGCAACAGCAGCGCGCCAACGACGCCTTGCGCCGCGAGTTGAAAGACCAGGCCCAGCGCGACGCCACCACCGGCTTGTACAAGCGCTCGCACTTCGACGATCAACTCGTGCGCGAGGTCGACCTGTCAAGCCGCGAGCACCGCGAATTCGCCTTGGTCTTGATCAGCCTGGATCCGTTCAGCGAGAAGCTGGCCGGCTTCGGTGACGCTGGGCGCACGCGGGTGTACGAAGCCATGGGCCGGCTGCTGCGCGGCAACACGCGCGCCATGGATGTCTCGTGCCAGCTCGATGAAGGCTTGTTCGTTGTGTTGCTGTCAGGCGTCGGCCTGGCCACGGGGCACTCCCGCATGGAAGGGCTGCGCCGCCAATGTGCCTCACAGATCGTGGTGCACGAAGGCCAGGAACTGGCGTTCAGTGTGTCGATGGGCGTTGCGAGTTATCCGCACACCGCCACCTCACAGCAAGATCTGTTGGTCGCTTGCCAGTTGGCCCTGACCGAGGCGCAGCGGCGCGGTGGCAACCACCTCACACTGGCGAGCATCAGATTCGAGCCGATTTAGTCTGGTGCTGCGTGCCGGGCCTCACGCCCAGGCCCGCCAGGCTTCACGCAACATGGTTCCGCCCAGCACCAACAGCAGAGCCGAAAACACCCGTTTGAGTTGCCACGTGTTCAGCGCCTGGGCGGCACGCACGCCCAGCGGCGCCGCGGCCACACTGGCCACGGCCACGATCACCAGGGCAGGCAGATAGAGGTAGCCCAACGCACCCGGTATCGCCGCGGGCAGGTTGCGCCCGCTGATCAAGTAGCCCACGGTGTTGGCCAACGCAATGGGGAAACCCAGCGCGGCACTGGTGGCCACCACACGATGCATGGGCACGTTGCACCACAGCATGAACGGGCTGGACATGAAGGCGCCGCCAGCGCCCAACAGGCCCGAGACCAGGCCGAACAAGCCGCCGGCTGCGCTCAGCCCCAACGCACCCGGCACCTCGCGGCCGGGTTTGGGTTTGCGATCCAGCAGCATCTGCGCCGCCGAGAACCAGGCGAACCCGGCGAACGCCAGCGCCAGACCCGGCCCCTTGACCCAGGCAAAGATGCCGGCACCGGCCACCAGGCCACCGACAACGATGCCCGGTGCCAGGCCGCGCACCAGATCCCAACGCACATTGCCGCGCCGGTGATGCGCCCGCACGCTTGAGATGGAAGTGAACAGGATGGTCGCCATGGCCGTGGCGATGGCCATCTTCACGTTCAAGCCGGCCGGCACGCCTTGATCCAGCAAGATGAGTGACAGGGCCGGCACCATCAACATGCCTCCACCAACGCCGAGCAAACCAGCCAGTAACCCAGCGCCCAGGCCCAGCGCGAGCAATTGCAGCGCAACGCCGGGCTCAACCACGGTGTTCAGGCATCAAGCAGCGTCAACACGATCTGCCAATGATCCGGGCTGACCGGCGTGACCGACAAGCGGTTGCCGCGCGCGAGCACCTGCATGTCGATCAGCCGGGTTTCGTTGCGCAGTTCCTGCAACGACAGCAGGCGCGTCTTGCGCATCAAAGTCACGTCAATCTGTAGCCAGCGAGGCAGTTCGCGTTGCGACTTGGCGTCGTAATAAGGGCTGGTGGGGTCGAACTGCGTCAAGTCGGGGCTGGCCGGCCCGGCAATGGTGGCCAGGCCAGCGATACCGGGTTGTGGGCATGACGAGTGATAGAACAACACGCCGTCACCCACAGCCATGGTGTCGCGCAGGAAGTTGCGGGCCTGGTAGTTGCGCACGCCGACCCAGGGCAAGGTCTGGTTCGGCGCGCGTGCGAGATCATCGATCGAGCACTCGGCCGGCTCGCTTTTCATCAACCAATGGCGCGTCATGGCAGGGTATGGAGGTGTCCGTTGCAAACCGTGGGCTGCATTCCTGAACCTAAAAGGCAAGTTCAGTTGGGCGAGGTCAGCCTGGCTTCGGGTTCATCTGACGCGAGACGATCACACCTGCCGGGCGATGTTCCAAGCCCTAGCTCTATGAGCATCGGTTCAAGGAAATTAAAACCCACGCGAATGCAACGGACGAATCCATTCTAGACCGGAGCCCGAGCCGCTCGAACATGGAAATTCACAACAACTGCCCGTCATCACCCAGCACCGCGTCAATGCGTGCCATGACAGCGCGCAGGTCTTGCTGCGTTGTGCTCGTGCCAACCGGTGCTGGTTGCGCTGCCGCCGGTTGTGTGGCGCCTTCAGCCACTTGGTAGGCCAGGTTCAGCGCCGCCAAGACCGCGATGCGCTCGCGCGCCTTAACCTTGCCGGCATCGCGAATGGCGCTCATTTCACGATGCACCTGGGCCACGGCTTGGCGCAGCAGGGTCTCGCCGCCTTCGGGGCAACCCAGCATGTAGCTCTGCCCGAGGATGGTGACTTCAATTTGCTTCATGGGCCACTTGCCGGCGTGCCGGGCTCGGCGGGCAACCGCTCGAGCAAGGCGTCGATGCGGGCACGGGCCGCAGCTAGGCGTGAACGCAGGCTGTCGCGCTCGTTGCTCACGACGTGAAGTTGTTCGGTGAGCAGGGAGTTGGTGCGTTGAAGCTCGCCGTGCCGAAGCACCAGCCGATCGACTCGACCAATGAATTCTTCAAGCTGTTGGAGGTCGGGCGCTGGCATCGCAGATCATTGTAGGCGTGGGGTCAGCGCCAGCCCTGCGCGGCGCTGAATCGCACAGCGCCGCCACGCCGCATTCACCACAGCGTGGCGTGCGGGCCTGGCAGACGTAGCGGCCATGCAGGATCAGCCAGTGGTGGGCATGTGCCAGGTGCTCTGCCGGCGTGCGGCGCAGCAGGCCCAGCTCCACATCAAGCGGTGTCTTGCCGCGCGCCAGCCCGGTGCGGTTGGCGACGCGAAAGACATGTGTGTCCACCGCCAGCGTGGGCTCGCCGAAGGCCACGTTGAGCACGACATTGGCGGTCTTGCGGCCCACGCCGGGCAGCGCCTGCAAGGCCTCACGTTCGCGCGGCACGTGGCCGTCATGGCGCTGTATCAGCAAGGCACAGGTCTGCATCAGGTGACGGGCCTTGCTGCGGAACAGGCCGATGGTGCGGATGTGCTGTTCCACCGCGGGCAGCCCCAGGGCGAGCATGCGTTGGGGCGACGGCGCCTGAGCGAACAGCGCGCGCGTGGCCTTGTTCACGCTCACGTCGGTGGCCTGGGCCGACAGCAGCACCGCCGCCAGCAGCTCGAACACGCTGCTATACACCAGCTCCGACTGTGGGTTGGGGTTGGCTGCGCGCAGCGCGGCGAAAAACGGCTCAACGTTGGCGTTAATCATTGCCGGGTTCGCGGTTTCCTGATCAACGCGGGCTTTGCGCCGCGCGTGCCACGGCCGCGGCCACCACGGCGCGCTTGCGCTCAAGCGCTTCGTGGTCGGCGCCATCGGCTGAGGCAGCGGCTTCAAGCTCAGCCAGTTTGGCTGCGGCCTTGCCTGCCAGGCGTTCATTGTTTTCGCGTTGATCGCGTTCCAGCCGCTGCTGGTGCCAGGCATAACTGTGGCGTGCGGCATCGGCCTGCGGCGCGCTCCACGCGGCCCAGCCGGTTTGCGTGCCGGTCACCGGCACCATCACGATGCAGTCCACCGGGCACACGGGCAGGCACAGCTCGCAACCCGTGCAGTCAGCTTGCACCACGGTGTGCATGAGCTTGGAGCCGCCAACGATGCAATCCACCGGGCAGGCCTTGATGCACAGCGTGCAGCCGATGCACCAGGCTTCGTCGATCACCGCCACCGCGCGCGGGCCCTCGGTGCCGTTGCCGGCATCCAGCGGTTTGGTGGGGCGAGCGCACAACGCGGCCAGGCGCACGATGCCTTCGGCACCGCCCGGCGGGCAATGGTTGATGTCGGCCTGGCCGTCGGCCATGGCCTGGGCGTAGCTGCGGCAATCGGGGTAGCCGCAGCGCGTGCACTGGGTCTGCGGCAAGGCCGCGTTCAGCAACTCGGCAAGCTCGGCGGGGGTGGTCACCGCCGGATTATCACTTTGCCTTTTTCACCTTTGCAGCGGCCTTGACCGGTGCGCTGTGCGGGCGACCTGCGGCAGCAGCTTCTTGGTCGAACCGCGCAATGAAGGCCTGCACCTTGGGGTAGACGTCATTGCGCCAACGCCGGCCCGAGAAGATGCCGTAATGCCCGGCGCCGAGCGCGTCGTGGCGGAACTGCCGCTCGCGCGGAATGCCGGTGCACAAGCCGTGCGCGGCATGGGTCTGGCCGGCGCCGGAAATGTCGTCAAGCTCGCCTTCAATGGTGAGCAAGGCCGTGCCGGCGATGTCTTGCGGGCGCACCGCTTGGCCCTGAATGACCCAGGTGCCGTTGACCAATGCGAAGTCCTGGAACACGGTCTTGATGGTGTCGAGGTAGTACTCGGCCGGCATGTCGAGCACGGCGTTGTATTCGTCGTAGAACTCGCGGTGCGAATCCACGCTGTCATCGTCGCCACGGATCAGGTCTTGAAAGTAGTCGTAGTGCGACTTCAAGTGTCGGTCGGGGTTCATGGCCACGAACCCGGTGTGTTGCAAGAAGCCAGGGTAGACCGGCCGGCCGGCGCCAGGGAAGTTGGCCGGCACGCGGTAGATCACATTCGACTTGAACCAGCCATGGCTCTTGTTGGTGGCCAGGTTGTTCACTGCCGTGGGGCTCAGGCGTGCGTCGATGGGCCCGCCCATCATGGTCATGCTGCGCGGCAGGGCCTCGCCACCACTGGCCAGCAGCGACACGGCAGCCAGCACCGGTACCGTGGGTTGGCACACTGAAATCACATGCACGTGCGGGCCGATGTGGCGGATGAATTCCTGCACATAGGCCACGTAGTCGTCGAGGTGGAAGGCGCCGTCGCCCAGGGGCACCATGCGCGCGTCGGTCCAGTCGGTGATGAAGACCTTGTGGTCGTGCAACAGGTTCTTCACCGTGTCGCGCAACAGCGTGGAGTGGTGGCCGGACAGCGGCGCCACCACCAGCACGGTGGGTTGGCCTTTCATCACGTCCAGCGCTTGGGTGTTGTCGCTGAAGCGCTTGAAGCGCAGCAGCCGGCAGAACGGCTTTTGCAGCGCCACTTGCTGCTGCACTGCAATCTCGATGCCGTTCACCGTGGCCGCGGTGATGCCGAATTCGGGCTTTTCGTAGTCTTTGGCCAGGCGATGCATCAGCTCCAGGCCGGCCGAGACGCGCTGCGCCAACGGCGAGTGCGACAAGGGCGAAAGCGGGTGGCTGTACAGACGGGCCGACGCGCTGGCGAACTCGGCAAACGGCGCCATCATGGCGCGTTGGGTTTCGTAAAGTTGGTAAAGCATGATGGCTGGCCTTGTTGTTGAACGCGGGCGGGGGCAGGGCCCAACCATCGCGTTTCACCTCATCTGGCGTGATGGCCGCTATTCTATGTTGCAGTGCAACAAAACACCAGCCGTTGTGATCTTGAGGCCATTGCGGGCCGGCCGATCCGCTGAAACGAGGTGCCGCCGTGACCTACATCGTTGACATGACCTGGGCGACGGCGCGCGCGACTTGGTCGACGTTGTGTCGGTTCAAGGCCGCCACGCAAATGCGCCCTGAGTCCACGCCGTAGACGCCGAATTCGCTACGCAGGCGCTGCATCTGGGCGATGCTCAAGCCCGAATAGCTGAACATGCCTTTCTGAGCGGTGATGTAGCTCACATCCTGCGTCACACCGGCCTGGGCCAGGCCTTGCACCAGCGCGCTGCGCATGTCACGAATGCGCTGGCGCATGCCGGCGAGTTCAGCTTCCCATTGGGCACGCAGCGCTGGCGTATTAAGCACCGTGGTCACGACCTGCGCGCCATGCGTGGGCGGGTTGGAATAGTTGCTGCGGATGACGATCTTCAGCTGGCTGAGCACGCGCTGCGCTTCGTCTTTGTTCTCGCACACCACGCTCAAAGCGCCGACGCGTTCGCCGTAAAGCGAAAAGCTCTTGGAGAACGATGTCGCCACCAGGAAGTCGACCCCGCTTTGCAGGAACTGCTGCACCACCGCGCCGTCTTCGCGCAGGCCATCGCCAAAGCCCTGGTAGGCCATATCCAGGAACGCCACCAGGCCGCGCGCCTGCACCACGGCCACCACCTGGGCCCATTGCGCGGCCGTGAGGTCACAGCCGGTGGGGTTGTGGCAGCAGGCATGCAGCACCACCACGGTGCCGGCGGTGGCGCTGGCCAGGGCGTCCAACAGGGCCTGGAAGCGAATGCCCCGGGTGGCCGCGTCGTAGTACGGGTAGGCGCCAACCTCGAAACCGGCGTTGGTGAACAGCGCGCGGTGGTTTTCCCAGCTCGGGTCGCTGATCAGCACGGTGGCAGCAGGGTTCAAGCGCTTGAGGAAATCGGCCCCCACCTTCAGCCCGCCCGTGCCACCCAGTGCCTGAATGGTGGCCACGCGGCTTTGGGCCAAGGCGGCACTGTCGCCGCCGAAAACCAGTTCCTGCACGGCGCGGTCGTAGGCGGCGATGCCGTCAATGGGCAGGTAGCCGCGCGGCTTCACCGTTGTGGCCAATTGCGCCTCAGCCGCCTGCACGCACTGCAGCACCGGCAACTTGCCTGCGGCATCGAAGTACACACCGACACCGAGGTTCACCTTGGCCGGGTTGGGGTCGGCCGTGAACTGTTCGTTAAGGCCCAGGATCGGGTCGCGTGGGCCCAGGGTGACGGCAGAAAACAAAGACATGCAAAGCTCCAGGTCGCGCGGCGACGCCGCAACGGCGTAAACAGGGGTGAGGGTGAAGCCGCAACAGCGCCGGTGCGCTACGCTGTCGGGTTGCCATGCCGGCGCAGTGCTGCTGGCGAGGCGCCCGATTCTAAATTGCCCACCGCCGAAAGCCCGCCCATGACCGAAGCCGTTGCCGTGCCGAGCGTTGCCGCCGAGGGCCGGTTCGTCACCTTCCCTGATTCGCCGTTCCAGCTTTACCAGCCGTACCTGCCGGCGGGCGACCAGCCCACGGCGATCGACCAGCTTTCGCAGGGCATTGAAGACGGCCTGAGCTTTCAAACGCTGCTGGGCGTGACCGGCTCGGGCAAGACCTTCACCATGGCCAATGTGATCGCGCGCATGGGCCGCCCGGCCATCGTCTTCGCGCCGAACAAGACCTTGGCCGCGCAGCTGTACAGCGAGTTCCGCGAGTTCTTTCCGAAGAACGCGGTGGAGTACTTCGTCAGCTACTACGACTACTACCAGCCCGAGGCCTATGTGCCGCAGCGCGACCTGTTCATCGAGAAAGACAGCTCGATCAACGAGCACATCGAGCAGATGCGCCTAAGCTGCACCAAGAGCCTGCTGGAGCGGCGCGACGTGGTCATCGTGGCCTCGGTCAGTGCCATCTACGGCATCGGCTCGCCGCAGGACTACCACCGCATGGTGATGACGTTGCGCGTGGGCGACAAGATGGGCCAGCGTGATGTGATCGCCCAGCTCATCCGCATGCAATACCAGCGCAATGAAACCGACTTCTCACGTGGCACGTTCCGTGTGCGTGGCGACACGATCGACGTCTTCCCGGCCGAGCATTCAGAGCTGGCGTTGCGCATCGAGCTGTTTGATGACGAGGTGGAGTCGTTGCAACTGCTGGACCCGCTCACCGGGCGCATCCGGCAAAAAATCCCGCGCTTCACCGTTTACCCCAGCAGCCACTATGTGACGCCGCGCGACCGCGTGGTGGCGGCGGTGGAAACGATCAAGGTTGAACTGCGCGAGCGGCTCGATGAACTGGTGAAGGCCGGCAAGCTGGTGGAAGCCCAGCGCCTGGAGCAGCGCACCCGGTTCGACCTGGAAATGCTGGTGGAAGTGGGCCACTGCAAAGGCATCGAGAACTACACCCGGCACCTCTCGGGCGCCTTGCCCGGCGAGCCGCCGCCCACGCTGGTGGACTACTTGCCGCGCGACGCCATCATGTTCCTGGATGAAAGCCATGTGCTCATCGGCCAGTTTGGCGGCATGTACAACGGTGACCGGGCGCGCAAGACCACGCTGGTGGAGTACGGCTTTCGCCTGCCCAGCGCGTTGGACAACCGGCCGCTGAAGTTCGAGGAATTCGAAGGCAAGATGCGCCAGGCGGTGTTTGTGTCGGCCACGCCCGCCGACTATGAAGACCGCCACGCCGGCCAGGTGGTGGAGCAACTGGTTCGCCCCACCGGGCTGGTCGACCCGCTGTGCGAAGTGCG
>JANOXU010000016.1:0-43752 GCA_031418595.1 Burkholderiales bacterium | reverse complement strand
CGTACGAGCAAGGGCCCGACCACCACCGCCACCGCGGCGGCGGCCAGCAACATGGCCACAAGTGAAAAGCCCGGCGCAAAACCGAGCGAGGCGGCCAGCGCCACCATGCTGGCCGCGGCATAGGCGCCCAGGGCATAGACGCTGCCGTGGGCGATGTTGAGGATCTTCAACACGCCGAACACCAATGTGAGGCCGAGCGAGACGATGAACAGCCACGACGCATAGGTGATGGCGTCGATCAGGATGGTTCTGTCCAGCGTCATGCTGGTTGACTCACTTCAAACGCTGCGAACGGACTAACGCCCTGCCACCCGTCAAGCGACTCGCGTCGGACAAATCAGCTGGAGCCAAGCGAACGCCGCGGATCCGGCTCTGCCGGGCCGCTGGCGTTGCCTTCTTGAGGGGGCTGAGCCCGGACGAGAAACAGTCCCTGCGGACTGTTTCTCGCCTGCGAAGGCCTTCCGGCATGCTTGCCGGAAGGCGCGCGCAGCGCGTAGGGGGTGTTTCATTACCGCTCTGTGATCGCCGCGCGGCTGTTGTAGGCGTTCATGAACGCGGCCGTGAGCAGCGACAGCGTGAGGTAGCAGGCCATGATCACGGCGATGCATTCGATGGCACGGCCCGTCTGATTCAACGAGGTGTTAGATATCGACACCAAATCGGGGTAGCCCACCGCCACTGCGAGCGACGAGTTTTTGGTCAGGTTCAAGTACTGGCTGGTGACGGGCGGAATGATCACGCGCAGCGCCTGCGGCAACTGCACCAGGCGGATCGCCTGGCCGCGGCTCAGGCCCAGCGCGGCGCTGGCTTCATGCTGGCCAAAGGGCACGGCCAGGATGCCGGCGCGAACGATTTCGCCAATGTATGAAGCGGTGTAGATGGTCAGGCCAATCAGCACGGTGAGGTATTCGGGCGTGACCGAGCCGCCGCCCACCACGTTCAGTTCGGTCTTCTCCGGCACGTCAACGCCGCCCGGTGCGCCGCCGAGCAGCCAGCCCAGCACGCCCAGGCCCAGCACCAGCGCCAGGCCGGGCCAGAACACGGCACGCTGCCGGCCGGTGGCTTCGAAGTGCGAGCGCGCACTGCGTGACCACAGCCAGGCGCAAGCCAGCCCCGCGGCCAGCCCCACCAAGGTGAAGGTGTGGCCGGAGGCCCACAGCGGCACCGGGAACTGCAAGCCGTTCTTGCTGAAGAACACGCCGGCTGCGGGTTGCAGCGCTTCTTCGATGGGCGGCAGCAACTCGGTCATCACGAAGTACCAGATGAACAGTTGCAGCAGCAGCGGCACGTTGCGGAACAGCTCCACATAGGCCGTGCACAACGTGCGCAGCAGGAAGTTGCGCGACAGCCGGCCAATGCCCACCAGCGTGCCCAGCAGCGTGGCCAGCACGATGCCCACCAAGGCCACGCGCAAGGTGTTGGACAGCCCCACCGCAAAGGCCTTGAGGTAACTCTCGGCCGAATCGAAGGGAATGATGCTTTCGCCGATGGAAAAACCGGCCGGCTGCAACAGAAAGTCGAACCCGCTCTGGATGCCGCGGGCGCGCATGTTGAGCAGCGTGTTGTTCAACAAATAGGCGCCGGCGCCGAAGATCAGCGCCAGCGCCAGCACTTGATAAAGCACACCGCGAAACGCTGCGCTGCGCCAGGACCAATTGCGTTTTCTGGGCGGCGCGGGGCGGGCCGGGATCATGCAGTCTGCTCGGATTCAGACCCGCTGACTTGAACCGTTAACGCACAGGCGGCGCGTACATCAAGCCACCCTTGTTCCACAGGTTGTTGGCCCCGCGCGGCAGCTTGAGCGCTGACTTCGGGCCCACGTTGCGCTCGAAGATTTCGCCGTAGTTGCCCACCGCCTTGATGGCGCGGTAGGCCCAGTCTTTGTCCAGGCCCAGCAGCTTGCCGGTGTCTTCACTGGTGCCCAGGATGCGCTGCACCACTGGGTCTTTGCTGTCGGCTTTCAGGGCGTCGACATTGGCCTGCGTGATGCCGTATTCCTCGGCTTCGAGCAGCGCGAAGACCACCCACTTGACGATGGCGAACAGCTCGTCGTCCCCCCGGCGCACGGAAGGGCCCAGCGGTTCCTTGGAGATCAGCTCGGGCAGCACCACGTGGTCTTCGGGGTTGCCGGCTTCCTTGTTGCGCACCGAGGCCAGGCCCGATGCATCGGTGGTGTAGGCCTGGCAGCGGCCCGAGAAATAGGCCTTGTTGGTGGCCTCTTGCGTTTCAAACACCACCGACTTCATGTTCAGGCCCATGGCCTTGGAATAGTCGGTCAGGTTCTTTTCGGTGGTGGTGCCCGATTGCACGCACACCGTGGCGCCCTTGAGCTGCTTGGCCGATGTGATCTTGCTCTTCTTGGTGACCATGAAGCCCTGGCCGTCGTAGTAGGTGACGCCGGTGAAGTTCAGGCCCAGGGAAGCGTCGCGGGTGAGCGTCCAGGTGGTGTTGCGCGACAGCACATCAACCTCGCCCGACTGCAACGCCGCGAAGCGCTGCGCGGCGTTGAGCGGCGTCCATTTGATCTTGCTCGCATCGTTCATCAGCGTGGCGGCGATGGCTTTGCACACGTCCACATCCAGCCCCGTCCAGTTGCCCTGGCTGTCGGCGGCTGAAAAGCCCGGCAGGCTGGGGTTGACGCCGCACACCAGTTGGCCGCGGGCCTTGATGGCATCAATGGTTTTGCCGGCCTGGGCCGGGCCAGCGAAAGCCGCGGCCAGGGCGGCGGCGATGAAAATGTGACGCATGTGATCTCCAAAAAAATAGCGGGGTTTCGGCCCCGAAAACGTGCGCGACTTTGAGGCCGGCGCCTGCACAACGCAAGCCGCACAAACACTGATGCAAGGCGAAAGCGGCCGAATGCAACCCTGGCGCTGCGCCTGCCGCGCGGCCGTGATGTGGCCCGCTTCATGCCGCTGCCCGGGCTGGCCGCTCAGTTGTGCCGCGCACGCCGGCCGCGCAGGAATTCCCGGTACCACAGCGCGCTGTCTTTGAGCGTGCGCTGTTGCGTTTCAAAGTCGACATGCACGATGCCAAAGCGCTTGCTGTAGCCGAAGGCCCATTCGAAGTTGTCGAGCAGGCTCCACACCATGTAGCCTGCCACCGGCACGCCCTGGCGCAGCGCCTGGCCGACGGCGGCGATGTGGCGCGCAAGGTAGTCGCTGCGCTGGGCGTCGTGCACGGCGCCGTTGGCTAACGTGTCTTTGAAGGCGGCACCGTTTTCATTCACGTACAGCGGCGGTACCGGGTAGTCGCGGTGCAGGCGCACCAGCAGCTCGGTCAGGCCGCTGGGGTAGACCTCCCAGTCCATGTCGGTGAGCGGGTGCGGGCTGGTTTTGACGCTCCACTGACCGCTGGCGCTGACCACGCCGCGGGTGTAGTAGTTAATGCCCAGGTGGTCCATCGGCGTGGCGATGTCGCGCATGTCGCCAGCCTGCACCCGGGGCGCATCGGCGCCCAGGTGGGCCAGCACATCGGCCGGGTATTCGCCCTTGAACAGCGAATCCATGTACCAGCGCACCAGGCGGCCGTCTTCCAGTTTGGCGGCGGCGGCATCGTCGGCCTGCGCCGTGGCCGGGCAAATCGGCGCCAGGTTGAGCACGATGCCCAGCCGCGCGCGGCAGCCATCAGCGCGCAAGGCCTGCAAGGCCAGACCATGGCTGAGCAGCAGGTGGTGCGACGCCTGCATGGCCGTGGCGCGGTGTTTCAGGCCCGGAGCGAAGACACCGGTTTCATGGCCCAGGGTGGCGATGACCCAGGGCTCGTTGTGCGTGGTCAGCGCGGCCACGCGGTCACCCAGGCGCTGCGCCATGCCGCGCGCGTATTCGACGAAGCGCGGCACGGTGTCGCGCGCCGCCCAGCCGCCCGCGGCCTGCAACTCGGTGGGCAAGTCCCAGTGGTTGAGCGTGAGGTAGGGCTGAATGCCGCGCGCCAGCAGGCCGTCGACCATGCGCTCGTAAAAGTCCAGGCCCTTTTCATTCCACGCCCCGCTGCCGGTGGGCCGCACGCGCGGCCACGAGACTGAAAAGCGATAGGCATTCACACCCAACCCGGCGATGAGATCCAGGTCTTGCGGCGCTCGGTGGTAGTGGTCGCAGGCGCGGCTGCCGTCGCTGGCATCGGCGATGGCGCCGGGCTGGCGGCAAAAGTCGTCCCAGATCGAGCGGCCCTTGCCGCCTGCTTCAGCCGCGCCTTCGATCTGGAAAGCGCTGGTGGCCACGCCCCAGACAAAGTCTTGCGGGAAGGCGGCGAGCAGGTCTGTGGGGATGGCAAAGGTCATGAGCAGGGCGATTGATGGCGGGCTACTTCACGGCGCCGGCGGTGAGCCCGGCGATGAGTTGACGTGACGACAAGACAAACAAGATGACCAAGGGCAAGGTGGCAATGGCCGAGCCGGCCATCAGCGCGCCCCATTCGGTATCGACCGGGCTTTGCAGGCTGCGCAAGGCCAGCGGCAGGGTGTACATGTCGGGGCTGCGCAGCACCACCAACGGGCCGATGAAGTTGTTCCAACTGGCGATGAAGGTGATGAGGCCCAGCGTGCCCAGCGCCGGCTTGAGCAGCGGCAACACGATGCGCCAATAGATGCCGAGTTCGCCGCAGCCGTCCATGCGCGCGGCCTCGATCAACTCTTTGGGCACGCTGGTCAGCACGAACTGGCGCATGAGAAAGATACCGAAGGCGCTGGCCGCACCGGGGATGTACAGCGCGCGCGGTTGGTCGATCCAGCCCAGTGCGTCCATCACCATGAAAGTTGGGATCATGTTCATGAAACTGGGCAGCAGCAGTGTGGCCATGACCCAGGCAAATAACGCCTTCTTGAAGCGGAACTCGAAGCAGGCGAAGGCATAGCCGCCCATGCTGCAAAACAGCAGCGTCAGCGCGGTGGACAGCAGCGCCACGTAAACACTCCAGCCCAGGTTGCGCCAAAACGGCAGGCGCTCGGTGAGCGTCTTCAGGTTGCCCAGCAAGTCATCACCAAACCACAGCGGCGGGGGCAGGCTGAAGATCTCGGTGCGCGAATGCGTGGCAAACACGAACATGAAGAAGAACGGCGCCAGCATGATCAGTGCACCCACGCCGACCACGCCATAGGCGCCGGCCAGGGCCAGGCGGTCAACCTGCGCCGGCCGCTCAGGCGCTGCCATGACGCGGCTTGAAGGCGCGGTTAGTGAGCCAGGTCAACACCACGACGAGCACGAACAGCAACCACGACATGGCGCTGGCGGCGCCGAAGTCGTTGAAGTCAAACGCCATGCGGTACAGGTAGATGGCGGTGGTCATGCCGGCCTGGTCGGAGCCGCCGCGCCCGCCGGTCAAGATGAACGGCTCTTCGAACAATTGCAGCCCACCGATGACGCTGAGCGTGACGCCGAAGTAAATCATCGGCCTCAGGCTGGGCAACGTGATGTGGAAAAACTGCTGCATCCAGCCGGCGCCGTCCATCCTGGCCGCCTCGTACAGCTCTTCAGGAATGGTTTGCAGCGCCGCCAGGTAAAGCACCACGTTGAAGCCGACATAGCGCCAGAAAACGATCAGCGCGATGGCGGGTTTGATGTTCTCGGGCGCACCCAGCCAGTCGACGGCCGGCATGCCGAACAGGCTGCGCAGCGCGGCGTTGATGGCGCCGTGGTCGGTGGCAAACAGCGAACTGAACAGGATCGCAATGGCCACCGTGCTGGTGATGTAGGGCATGAAATACACGCCCACCACGGCATTGCGCCAGCGCTTGAAGCGGCTGTGGATGAACACCGCCAGGGGTATGGCGACCAGGTGCTGGGGCACGCCGCTGGCCAGCGCCAGCCAGGCGGTGTTGCGCAGCGACTTCCAGAACCATTCGTCTTGCAGCGCGAAGGCAAAGTTTTCCAGCCCCACAAACTGCATCGCCCCCAGGCCGGCCGTGGGCTCCCAGCTCTGGAACGCCAGGTACAGCGAGAACGCCAGCGGGAACATGCCGAAGACCAGGAACAACACGGCGAACGGGCTGAGCAGCACGTAGGGCGCCCATTGCGGTGTCAGGCGGGGCAGCTTCAGGCGGGGCAGTTTCATACCGACACGTCTCAACGGTTAGCGCGCCGCTCGAGCAGGCGCGCGGCGTCGGCCAGGGCGGTGGCGATGTCTTTGCCGTGGTCGAGCACCTTGTCGAGTTCGGTGTCGATGACCTCGGCGGCAAAGGCGTCTTGCTTGTGCACCGCCACGGCCTGGATGTGGCGCGCGGCATCGAGCCACAACACGCGCGCGGCCTGGCCGCCCAGGAAGGCGATGGGCTGGGCAAAGAAGGCATCGTCGTAGGTGCTGAGCAGCGCCGGGAAGGCGTCATGCGCCTTGAACGCCGCCAACTGCATGTCGCGGTTCAGCGTGAGCAGTTGAATCAGCTCCCAGGCCAGTGCCTTGTGCGCCGGGTTGGCGCCGCGCGGTATGGCCAGGAAGGTGCCGCCATAGGCCGCATAGGCGCCCTGCGGCAAGGGCAAGGCGCGCCACTGGCCCGCGGTGCCGGGCGCCAACCAGTTGTTGAGGTGGCCGGCCAGCCAGGCGCCGCTGAACTGGGTGGCCAGGGTGCCGCGCTTGAAGCCGGCGCCCCACTCGTTGCTCCAGGCCATGCCCTTGGCATCGAGCTGGTGAGCCCGCACCTGGCGCGCCAACTCGAAGGCGCGGGTGAAGCGCGGCGTGTGCACCAGCACGCGCGAGTCTTGATCGAAGTACAGCCCTTCGCCGGGCTGGATGCCGGTGCGGATGACGATGTCTTTGATGTCACGCGCATGGGCCAGCAAATAGGCCCCGGTGCGGCGCTTGATGGTCACGCCCGCGGTGACATAGCTTTCCCACGATTGCGTGAGCGCGGCCTCGGGCACGCCGGCCTGGGCCAGGATGTCGCTGCGCACCAGCAGGGTGCCCGGGCCGATATCGGTCGGCGCGGCCACGATGGCGCCGCTGCGGCTGCTGCCCTGGCGCAGCGCATAGGGCACGTACTGCGCGGCAAAGCGGCCGATGTTGTAGGGCGCTTGCGCCAGGTCTTCAAGCCCGCCGCCTTGCGCAAAACGGCCGACGTAACCCACTTCAAGCGCCATCACGTCGGGCAGGTGCGAGCGCGTGGACAGCGCGGTGGTCATGGCCGTGTGGTGATCGTTGAACTGGCGGCTCACGACCTTGATGTCAACGCCCGGATGCAGCTTGTGCCAGGCCGGCAGGGCGCCGCGGACGATGGCATCCACCGCCGGAAACGCCGCCACCGTCAACACCTGCTGCGCCAGCGCGGGCAGGGCCAGGGCGGCCAAGGTGCAGGCGGCCAACCGCCGCAGCAGGCGCGGCAGGCACGGCAGGCGCCAGGCCCAAGTTGGTTCAGCGCGCAGAGGGTGCGGCGTCATGGCGGGGTGGATGCAGACCCTGGCAGGCATCAGCCCGCGGCAGCGTGTAGCGTTGACTCGCGCACGATCAGCCGCGGCGCGGGCAAGGTGGCCGTGGGCGTTTCGCCGGCCAGCAACTGAAGCATCGCCCGCGCGGCGATCTGCCCGAGTTCATACACCGGGTGGTGCACGGTGGTCAGCGGCGGCAGGGTGTACAGCGCACTGGCCAGGTCATCAAAGCCCACCAGCGACACATCGTGCGGCACGCGCAGGCGCTGGCGGTGCAAGGCCAGTGCGGCACCAAAGGCCATCTGGTCGTTGGCCGCAAAGACGGCGCTGAAGGCCTCACCGCTGTCGAGCAGGCGCTGCATGGCGGCGTGGCCGCTGTCTTCGGTGTATGCCCCTTGCACCACCAGCGCCGGATTGAAGGCCACATCGGCCGCCGCCAGCGCCGCCTTGTAGCCGCGCTGCCGGTCTTTGGCGTCGGGGTGCTTGGGATCGCCGGCGATGAAGGCGATGCGCCGATGGCCCAACTTCAGCAGGTGCTGCGTGGCCAGGCGCCCGCCTTCGAAGTTGTCGAACGGCAGCGCCACCAGCCCGCTGGCCTGCATGCTGCGTCCGGTGACCACCACCGGCAAGGCCTGGGCCAGGCTGCTCAGCGCGGCGTCGCTGAGCCGGCCGGTGAGCACGATGATGCCGTCGACCCGGCGCGAGCGCAGCACGTCGATGCAGCGCGCCTCGGCGGCGGCGTTCCAGTGGCCGCTGACGAACAGCGGGCTGTAGCCGGCGTGGGCCAGCTCGTCTTCAATGCCGCGCAGCGCGCCACCGTAGAAGGGGCTGTCGAGCGACTGCGTGACCACACCGATGCTCAAGGTGCGCCCACCGGCCAGGCCGCGCGCCACCGGGTTGGGCACAAAGCGCAGCGCGGCGACGGCCTGGTCCACCGCCTGGCGTTTGGCGTCGCTGACCACGGCCGTGCCGTTGAGGATGCGCGACACTGTGCTGGGCGACACACCGGCCGCCTGCGCCACCATGCCAAGGGTGATGCCGCCGTTTTCGGGTGCGGCCGGTGCGGGCTGCTGGCGCATGGGCTTGCTTGGGCTTGGGCTGGGGCTTGGGCGTTTGGATGCGCGCATGGAGGCTTTGGATCGCGCCCTTTTCCGAGTGCAGGGAGCCTTTTTTTGTGAGGCCGCAGTTTACGTTTGCCCGTTGGCCGCGGCTTGCCAGGGCAGCCGTTGAGCCGCCTGGCCCGCCGTGCACAAGCACCGTGCGCGGCGGGCGTTCAGGGTTGCCGAATCAAGCCATCAAGGCACAAAGCTCAGGTCGTCGAAGTAAAACGTGCCGCCGCCGCCGGCTGCGCCGGTGGTGCCGAAGTTGAAGAAGATCGACGCCTTGTTGAAGGTGTACGCCAGGTTCAGCGCCGCGGTGCCGCTGGCCTGGTTGGCGAAGTTGAAGCTCAGCGTCTGCCAGCCATTGGCCACGGTGGTGGTGGCCTCGGTTTCCACCGAGCGGGTTTGGTCAGCGGCGTCTTCCACTTTCAGGCGCACCGGTATGCCCGCGGCCGGTGCGTACACGCGCACCGTCATGGTCTTGGCGCTGGCGCTGAAGGGAATGGTGGCGATCGAGAAGTTGGCGCCGGTGGACACCGTGGTGCCGGCCCACAGCTCGGCGGTGCCGCTCTTCACGACCCTGGCCACCATGTTGGCGCCACCGGCCGGGTCGGCCACCACGGCGGCGTTCTCGGCGCCACCGAAGCCGGTGAGGGTGTAGGTCACCGTGCTGTTGTCAAAGGTGATCGGCAACCCGGCCGTGACAGGGGGCACAGCGGTGGCGGTGGGGTAGACCACATCTTCGAAGTAGTAGGTCTTGGCGCCACCTGCGGCGGCACCGGTGGTGCCAAAGTTGAAGAAGATCGAGACCCGGTTGTAGACATTGGCCAGGTTCAGCGCCGGGGTACCAGCCACCGCGTTGGCAAAGTTGAAGCTCAGTGTTTGCCAGCCGCCAGCCACCGTGGTGGTGGCTTCGGTCTCCACGCTCTTGTTGCCATCGGTGGCGTTCTCCACCTTCAAGCGCACCGGCGTGCCGGCCGTAGGCGACCAAACGCGCACGGTGATGGTTTGCGCGCTGGCGCTGAAGCCGATGGTGGCAATGGTGTTGTTCGCCAGGTTCGACACCGTGGTGCCGGCCCACACTTCAGCGGTGGCGCTCTTGATCACGCGCGCCACCTTGTTGGCGGCGTTGCTGGGGTCGGGTTGGAGGCTGGAGTCTTCGGCGCCACCAAAGCCGGTGAGCGCCGGGGCGGCGCCTTCGTCCATGGTGATGGTGGTGGTGGCAGCGGCGGCGGCGCAGGCCGCGCTGAAGGTGGCGCCTTCAAACGCCAGGTCATCCAGGTAATAGGTCTTGGCCCCGCCCGCAGCGGCGCCGGTGGTGCCGAAGTTGAAGAACACCGACACCTTGTTATAGACGTTGCCCAGGTTCAGCGCCGGGGTGCCGGTGGCGGGGTTGCTGAAGTTGAACGTCAGCGTCTGCCAGCCCGCGGCCACCGTGGTGACGGCTTCGGTCTCGACGCTCTTGCTGCCATCGGCGGCGTTCTCGACCTTCAGGCGCACGGGCGTGCCGGCCGTGGGCGACCACACCCTCGCGGTCAGCTTGGTCAACGTGCTGGTGAACGGCAGCGCCGCGACGGCGTTGTTCGGGCACACCGACACGGTGGCGCCGGCCCACAGTTCGGCCGTGGCTGACTTGACGACCTTGGCCACGCGGTTGGCCGCATTGGTGGGGTCGACCACCACGGTGGCGTCTTCGGCGCCGCCAAAGCCGGTGAGCACCGGGGAGATGGTTTCGTCAAACGTTACCAATCGGGTTTCGACCACCGGGATCACGGTGTTGAAGGCCTGCTGCGAACTGGCCGCCACGTTGAGGTTGCCCGCGGCATCGCTGAAGCGGCCGGCGGCAATGCTGAGTTGGATCGTGCCCGCCGCGTTGGCCGTGGGCGTGACCACCAGCGTGGCGCTGGTGCCGCCGATGCGCGTGAAGGTGCCCTTGGTGCCGCCCGCAACGGTGATGTCGTCCGTGGTGAAGCTGGTGCCCACGTCTTCATTGAAGGCGAAGCTGAAGGTCACGTCGCCGGTGGCGGTGGTGGCGGCCACGTTGTCGGTGATGGTCACCACCGGCGGCGTGGTGTCGGCCGGCGGGTTGTTCTGGGCCGGCGGCGCTTCGGCACCACCGCCGCCGCAGGCGGCCAGCAACGATGTGGCCACGGCCAAGGCGCAGATCGACGTGGAAAGTGACTTCGAACGTTGTGTCATGGTGAGGTGTCCGGTGGGCGAGTCTGGGGGCGCAGTGCCGCTTGGTGCACGGCTGGGCGAAGTGGGCGGCGGTAGGTTGCCGAGAACAGAAAGGGGGCGCGGGTTGAAAAACATGAAAGCGCTTTCACAAGTATCCGAAATGCGCCTCACGCTGACAAGAGCCATTCGGCCTGGGCTTACCCGTAGGCGTGGCGGCCGGCGTTCAGTTGCCGCTGGCGCGCGCCAGCTTGCCCGGCGCCACGCTCAAGCGCTGGCCGCTGCTGAATCGCACCTCGATGGCGGCCTTGCCGGCATTGAAGGCGAGGTAGGTGCGCTGGCCATCGGCGCGCTTGAACACCTGGTACAGCGGCGTGTTGGCCTGTACAGACAAGTCGGGCGCACCCATCTCGGCCAGGCTCATCAGGTAGTGCAGCGTGTGGCTGCGTGAGTCACCGAGTTCCACCGCGCCCCAGCGGTTCCACTGCGCCAGCGCCGCGGCCGGGTCGGCCAGCGCCAGGTACTTGGCAAAGATGTCTTGCCAGATGTCGGGCGGGTCGAACTTCTTGCCGCGTGCGGCCCAGTTCGCCTGCTCACCCACCAAGGCGGCGAGGTTGCGTTTCACGTAGGCCGGGTCGCGCGCAAAGTAGGTGGACACGGTGGTCATGGGCAACAGGTTGATGCCGGTGGCTTGCCGCGGCTCGTCAGTCCACCAGGTGTTGTGCGCGTACTTGCCGCCGAACAGCATGCTCACGTCGGGGTTCTTGTATTCGGGTGCGATGACCAGGCCGTGAATGTCGAACCAGTAGTGCTGCACCGACTCGGTTTCGGTGGCCAGCAGCCAGATGCCCAGATCACGCAAGGCGGCGTCACCATTCACCTCGCCCCACAAGATGAGCCCGGCCCAGGCGTTCAACGCTTCGGAAGAAGACTCCTGGTTGTTGCCCTGCGCGCCCAGGCCAATGCCCGATGCCCAGGAGTGGCCTTCGTAGAGGTCGAAGCTGCGCAGGAAGGGAAAGTCGGTGCGGCCGCGCTCGGCAGTGGCGATGTCTTTGACCAGCAGGTCGACCATGTCGCCCCACCGCCCGCGCGCCGCCCAGGCCGGGTCGCGCAACGCGATTTCGGCCACCGCGCGAATCCAGTAGCCATAGTGAAAGTGGTGGTCGTTCATTTGCACGACGCTGAAATATTCCTCGGGATACGCCACCACGGTGCTGCGCGCTTGATCCCAGTGGAAGTAGGTCTTGCGGTCGTCACCCGCGAGCCAGGTTTCGATGCGCGTCTTCAATAGCGTGAGCAGTTGCGCACGGGCTTCGGTGTCGCCTTGCTGCTCGAAGACATCGAGCATCTTCACCACACGCAGCAGGCCCTTGCCCTGCCAGTACGGACCCTGGCCGTTTTCCAACATCATGCGCCGGGCGTTGCGCAAATCGGTCTTCATCACTTCGCGCAGTTCGCCCAGGCGGGGCGACTCGGTGATACCGGGCCAGTACGGCACAAAGCCGGTGTAGCGCGTGGTGGTGGTGAACTGCGCCGCGGCCAGCAAGCGCACCTGGCCGCGCACCGTGTCGTACGCCGGGCCGAGCTTGCCTTGCACGCTGGCGTTGCCGTGCCAGTGGTGCGGGTACAGGCCCAGCAACGGGCCGGGGTCGGCGCCTTCCAGCGCCCGGGTGCTGGCGCTGAAGGTGGTTTGCACGTCGCCGCTTTGGCTGTCTACCTTCCACTGCACCTGGGTGTTCGTGAGTTGACTGTAGGCGTGGCGTGCCAGCAAGGCCAGCGTGGCGGGGGTGTCGTCGGGCAGTGCGGCGGCGGCAAAGTAGCCACGCCCGGCGGGCAAGTGGCCCAACCATTCGGTGGGCGAGCGCTGCTCCCAGCGCACGCCGGTAGGGCCAAACAGCGCGTAAGGCGTGCCTTTGACTCGCAGCACCAGCGCACGCGCATCAGTCGCTTCGATGCGCTCGCCCGGCGCGGGCAAGCGCAACAGCACATCGCCACGGCCGAGCTGGAACCACGCATACGGGCTGCCATGGGCGATGGTGGCCAGCCACCCGTCGGCGCCGTTGGACATGGCGATGTCGATGGCCCAATCGCTGGCCCGCGCGAGTTGCGCCGGGCCGGGCGCGAAGGCCGCGGGCGACAGCACGATGGCGTCTTGGTGCGCGTAGTGAATCTCGACATCGCGCCGCTCGGTGGGCACGACCTGCTTGCGCGGCAGGGCCAGCTCGAAGCCTTGCGCCGTGGCGCGAAAGCTCAGCGGCTGGGCGTACAGGTTTTCGGGCTTGGCGCTGTAGATGAGCGACGAATACCACTGGTTGGTGGGCGCGGCGAGCAAGCGCTGCGCCGCGGTGCGGTGGGGGGCGTCGGGCACGGCTGCGTCGCTGCCGCGCGGCTGCAATTGCACGCTGCCTGCGCCCAGCTTCAGGGGCTGCGCAATGGCGCTCAGCGCCAGGCTCGCCGCCAAGGCCAGGGTGATGCGTTGCACGGTGTTCATAAGCCGCCTCAAGCGCCGTGTATCGGCGCAAAGGATTGTTGTTGAAAGCGCTTTCACGAACGCTGGCGTTTTCCCGAATTTGCGGCCCGGTTGGCCGCTTGATCAGCCCCATGGCCAGCATCATGATCAGCAAGCCAGCGCACAAAAAAACACTTCGAGGGAAAACACTTGGCCGGTTTTGTTGACGAGATCAGGCCGCCGCAGCTATTCTGTGAAAGCGCTTTCACAAGGCCTCTATGTCCCATGCCATTTTCTCGTCGCGGCGCCGCCGCGACGCCGCCCGCTCGGCCCTGCCCGGTTGGCGTCATGCCACTGCGTTGGCGCTCGGCCTGGCCGCCGCACTGCCTGCCGCGGCCATCGACTTCGGCCCGTTCAGCCTGAACGGTTTTGCCAAGCTCGAGTTCCAGCGCGGCACCAACATCTGCACCGATTGCCAGCGCGACCTGGGCGAAAACCGCCAGCGCGTCTGGGCCGACGACATCGTCTACGGCAAGCGTTTCGGCACCGAAGAAACCCATGTCTCGCTGATCCAGCCCTACCTGGGCGTCAAGCACGACCTGGGCGGCGGCTTCAAGGCCTTTGGCCTGTACAGCCAACGCTGGCGCGATGGCAAGACAGACCTGCCCGGCTGGGTGTACGAGCGCAATGCGGGCATCAGCCACGAGGACTACGGCAGCCTGCGCATTGGCGCCATGCCCACCCGCGGCTGGGCCGTGGCCGACTACCCCTATGGCACAAACGTTGGCGTGTCCGACGCCTGGGGCTCCAGCGGTGCGGGCTACGGCCTGCTCGGCCACGCCGCACGCTACATGACGCGCAAGCTCGATGTGCTGTCGGGCGACCTGGTGCTCGAAGCCACCTATGACCAAGGCAAACCCGGCTGGAAGAAAAACAAGCCACGCTTTGTGGAGCTGTATGGCCAGTTCGTGCGCGGCGATCTGGTGGTTGATGCCATGGTTCAAGTGGCACGCAACGGCGAGCCCGTGGCCTGGGGCCACGCGCCCTTCGGCGGGCTGACACCCTTCTCAGCCGACGACAGCAAATTGGGCAGCTCGGGCCAAAGCATGGCCATGGCCATGGCGCGCTACCAGGTCGATTCGAAAATCGAACTCTCTGGCGGCCTGCGCCACAACCGCTGGAGCGGCGCCTACGCGGTGCAAACCACCACCGGCCCGCTGGGCCAGTGGAACAGCATGTTCAACGTTGATTGGGGCGGCAGCCTGAACGGCGTGCCCAACCCGGGCTATGCGGCGCGCTCCACTGATGTGATGCTGGGCCTGCGCTACCGCATGGGCCCATGGACCGGCTCCACCGGCATGGTCTACCTCGGCAAGGCCAGCACCGCCAACCCCAGCGAGCGCGGCCAGAGCAACACCTTGACGATCAACACCCTGGGCCTGAACTACGACTTCGGCCAGGGCCTGCAAGCCTATGGCCTGGCCGGCATGGTGCATTACGGGCACAAGGGCCTGGCGCCGTTGTCGATGCCCAGCCACTCGGCCTACACCAATGTCGATTCGCGGGTCGCCGCGCGCGGCAACTGGTTCGGCGCTGGCGCCGTCTACACGTTTTGAGAGCGGCGCAAATGATCAACCTCCGGTTCCATGGCAACGCTTTGCGCCGCGCCGCTGCCCGCCTGGCCTTGCCCCTTGTGGTGCTGGGCCTGGCGGCATGCGGCGGTGGCGACAGCTACACGCCCTCGCCCACATCAGCCAGCGACAAGCGCGCGCTGTCCAGCGCCTTCACCACACGCACGGCGGTGAGCTATTCGCCTTACCGCAGTGCCACCGGCGAGTCCGACCTGGGCCGCGAAGTCATCACCGCGGCCAATGTGCGGCAAGACTTGCAGCTCATCCGCGCCAGCGGCATCGGGCTGATCCGCCTGTTCAGCAGCCGGGCTTTTGCGCAGACGGTGCTCACGGTGATCCGTGACGATGGCCTGGACATCAAGGTCATGCTCGGCGCCTATGTCAACCCGGTGGGCAATGCCGCCAACGAAGCCGACAACCAGGCCGAGCTGGACAAGGCCATCGCCCTGGCCAACCAGTTCCGCGCCAGCGTTGAAGCGGTGAGCGTGGGCAACGAGACCATGGTCGTGTGGTCCAGCCACAAGATCGCCCCCGACACCATGGCCGGCTACCTGCGCAAGGTGCGCCAGGCCATCACCCAGCCGGTGACCACCGACGACAACTGGCTGTTCTGGGCGGCGGTGCCCAAGGTGATTGCCGATGTGGTGGACTTTGCCGCCGTCCACACCTACCCGCTGCTCGACACGTTCTACGACCCGCTGCTGTGGGATTGGCGCCAGAAGAGCGTGCCGGCTAACCAACGAAGTGTGGCGATGATGAACGCCGCCGTGGCCGAAGCGCAGCGCCAGTTCGGCGCCGCCCGCGCGGCCTTCGACAAGCTCAACTTGCCGAACTTCCCGATGGTGATTGGCGAAACCGGCTGGACCGCGCGCGATGCCGGCGGTGGCCCGACGCTGGCCTTTCGCGCCCACCCGGTGAACCAGAGGATGTACTTCGACGCCCTGCAAACCTGGGCCACCGAAGGCCGCCGCACGGCGCACGGGCCGCAGGCGATGTTCTACTTCCAGGCCTTTGATGAAGCCTGGAAGCAAGGCGACGACGGCTGGGGCCTGTTCAACAAAGACCGCCAAGCCCGTTATGTGGTGCAAGGCCTGGGCACCTGCGGCCAGACCTGGGCCTGTGAAGCGGGCAGTTATACGGCGGCTGATGCCTTGAGTTGGCTGGCGCCGACCGTTAACACCGCCGTGAGTGCGGCGCGCTACAGCTTGTATTCAGAAGCCGTAGTGAATGGCGAGCTGCGTGCCACCGGGCTGCGCTGGGATCCGTTTGCCCTGACCGGCCAGCGCGACGACGCCACCACCGCCGCGGTGGGCGACGGCAACACCAGCCTGGAGATCACGCCCAACCCGCTGAATTACGGCTGGGGTCTGTTCCTGTATTCCGGCACGGGCGTGACCGAGAACCTCTCGGCCTATGCCGCCAACGGGCGCCTGAACTTCAGCATCAAGAGCGACAGCTACCCCGGCAAGATCGAAATCGGCATCAGCACCGACACCGAAGACCGCGACGCGCAGGAAGCGTTCGTGCAAATCGGCCCCGGCGATTACGGCTACTGCAACGCCAACCAGTGGTGCAACGTCTCGATCCCGCTGTCGGCCTTTGTTGCCGCCAACGCCAAGCTCGATCTGCGTTTGGTGAACTTTCGCTTCATGATCGCCGACCGCTTCAGCTTCACCGGCAAGCCGCAGAACACCACCGGGCTGCCCAAGCTGCACATCGACGCCATCCACTGGGCGAAGTGAACCTGGCCCTGCCTTGGTGGCTGAGCGCGCGCGCGGGCGCGCGCCTGGCGCCCCAGCCGCCGCTGCACCCCGCCTCGGCACCTGACCAAGTGCCGGGCACGGCGCGCCTGTGGGTTGATGACACGCGCCGCTTCCAGGCGATTGAAGGCTTTGGCGGCGCCTTCACCGAAGCCGCCGCCACCACCTGGCAGCGCTTGCCTGCGGCCCAGCAAGAAGCCTTTTTGCGCGACTGCTTTTGCCCCCGGCAAGGCCATGGCTACACGCTGTGCCGGGTGCACATGAACAGTTGCGATTTCAGCCTGGGCCATTACGCCCATGTTGAAACGCCGGGCGATGTGGCGCTGCACAGCTTCAGCATCGCGCGCGACGAGCAGGCGTTACTGCCAATGATCCAAGCCGCGCAGCGCGTGGCCGGTCGTCCTCTCAAGCTGCTGGTTACGCCCTGGAGCCCACCGGCGTGGATGAAGAGCAACCAGCGCATGGCCGACGGCGGGCGCCTTCATCCTGAATACCGCGCTGCCTGGGCGCAATGCTTTGTGCGCTTCATCCAGGCCTACGCCGCGCACGGCGTGCCGGTGTGGGGCGTGTCGGTGCAAAACGAACCCGAAGCGCGGCAAACCTGGGACTCGTGCCTTTACAGCGCCGAAGAAGAACGCGATTTCGTGCGCGACCACCTCGGCCCGGCGCTGGCTGGCGCCGGCCTGGGCGAAGTGCGCATCGTGGTGTGGGACCACAACCGCGACGCCATGGTCGAGCGCGCCAGCGTGATCTTTGCCGATGCGAGGTGTACGCAGTACGTGTGGGGCACCGGCTTCCACTGGTACGGCGAAGACCACTTCGACCATGTGCAACTGGTGCACGACGCCTGGCCCGACAAGCAACTGCTGTTCACCGAAGGCTGCCAGGAAGGTGGGCCGCACACGGGTGAATGGGAACTCGCCGAGCGCTACGCGCGTTCGATGATCAGCGACCTGAACCGCTGGACGGTGGGCTGGATCGACTGGAACTTGCTGTTAGACCTGCAAGGCGGCCCTAACCATGTGGGTAACTTTTGCAGCGCCCCGGTGCTGGCCGACGTGGCCCAGGGCCGGCTGCTGCACCAAAGTTCGTACCACGGCATTGGCCACTTCGCTCGCTTCATTCAACCTGGCGCCAGGCGCGTGCTCTGCGCGGCCACCCTGCAAGCGCTGGAGGTCACTGCGGCGCTCAACCCTGATGGCACGCTGGCCGTGGTGGCCCTTAACCGCAGTGAGCAGGCGATTGATTTCACGCTGCATCTGCGCGGCCTGGCCTACGCCGCGCAGGTGCCGCCGCGCGCCATGGCCAGCTTCCTTGCCGCGGCGCAGCGCGTACCCGGCAGCCCGCCATAGCAAGCCCAGTTGCCGCAGTGCCGGCGTGGCAGCGGCGGCGCGTGGCTCAGCGGTGCAGCAGCAAGTCGAATTCGCTGGCGCTGCGTTGGCGGCAAAACGCGCTCAGCGCGTCCAGGCTCAGCGCCTGGTGGCCACGCTTGACCGACGCACGGTGCGCAAACTGGCCGGCCACTTGCAGCAGCGTGTCTATTTCGGCCGGGCTGGCATGGCTGCAGCGCAATTCGATCAAGGCCACATCCACCTCGGCCCAGAAGCTGGCCGGCAGGGCGTGAATGATCTTCAGATCGTGGCCCTGGGTGTCGGACTTCCAGACCACCCGCGCACCCGGCGCATGCGCGCGCGCGGCGTTGATGTGCGCCAGCGCCTGGGCGCCCGAGATCACGTCAACCGTTTCGTGCAGCACGCCAGTGCGCTGCTTGCCCGCAGGCAAATCATCCAGCGAACAATCTCCGGCATTGCCGGTGTCAACGTGCAGCACACGCTGCGCCGCCGTGTCAGACACGGCCGCCGCGACGATGGTGATGTTGCGCAGCGGCGCCAGGTTGAAGCGCAACTGCTCCAGGTTGTTGCGTTGTGGCTCGAAGCAGCAGGCCCCGACCCAAGCGCTGGTATCAGGCGCCACGAGCTGGCGCGTGACCAGGCCCACATTGGCCCCCATGTCCACCAACAACCGCGGCGGCCCAGGCATGCTGCGCAGCAGCGCGCGCAGTTGCGCGGTTTGCTCGTCATGCCAATGGCCGTAGGCCAAGGTGCGCGGGCCGATGATGCCGTCCAGCGGCAAACGCAGGGCGCTGCCCTGGTAGGCCAGGGGCGAATCAAGCGGCGGCGTCCAGCAAACTTCGCTCACCGCAAAGCGGCGTTGAAACGCCGCCACCACCTGGCGGGCGCCAGCGGCACGGCGCCGCGCGGCCAGGGTTTGCAGCAGGCTCACTGGTGTACCTTCATGCTTCGCATTCAGGGATTCGCCCTTCGGGCGGCCGGGCGAGCTCATGACTGCCCCTCGTCGCGTGGGTACACGCGCCGATCCCCCGGGGGGATTGCGGGCCGGCTTGTGGGCTGAGGCCGGACACAAACAGTCCCTGCGGACTGTTTGTGCCTACCGAAGGCCATGGGCCTATTGCCCATGGCGGCCCGGCGCTCGGCCCGCTGCTCGGGAGTTGGCACACGGTGACTCATGCTGCGCCTTCCAACAGGCCGAGCCGCTGCAACGCCAGGCGCGCCGCAGCGGCGCCCTGGAAGTGGTGGCCGTGCCAGCCCAGCGCGCGCGCGGCATCAATGTTGTGCGCCACGTCGTCGATGAACAGACAGTCTTGTGCGCGCGCGCCAAATTGCTGCGTGGCCAATTCAAAGATCGCCGGCTCGGGTTTGATGTGGCCCACGCGGCCGGAAAAAACACCGCTGCGAAAGTGGCTGAAAAAGCCATGCTCGCGCTCGATGTGTTCGGCGTAGGGCGCCGGCATGTTCGACAAAAAATACAGCGGGTGGCCCCGCACGGCCAGCGCCACCAGCAACGCCACCGTGTCGGCCAACGGCTCCAGCTCGGCCGGGATGACATCCACCACCGCTTGCACATCTGCCGCCGGCAAGCCCGTGCGCCGCGCGATGCGGGCCACCAGTTCAGCGGGGTCAACGGTGCCGCGGTCGAACTCGCCCCAATCGCCACCAAAGCCTTGAAAGATGGCATGGGCGATGTCGTCGGCCGCGGCGTCGCTCAAGGCGCGCTGCGGCATGGCCGCGCGCATCACCTCGCGCGGGCGCCAGCGCAGCAGTACGCCGCCAAGATCAAACACGATGTTGGTCATCAGGCAACCTTCGTGCTGCGCACTGCGGTATTCGCCCTTGGGGCGGCCCGGCGGGCTCACTGGAGTACCTCCGTGCTGCGCACTGCGGTAAATGAGCCCTTCGGGCGGCCGGGCGGGCTCATGCCCGCACCCTTTGCAGCAAGGCCGCGGTGGAGGCATCGAGCCCGCTCACGTCGCCACTGGCAAAACGCGGCAACAAGTCGCCGGCCAGGGTCTTGCCGAGTTCCACGCCCCACTGATCGAAACTATTGATGCCCCACAGCGCGCCGCTGGTGAAGACGCGGTGCTCATACAGCGCCACCAAAGCGCCCAGCGCGCGGGGGGTGAGCCGCTCCAGCACCAGCGTGGTGCTGGGCCGGTTGCCGGGAAAGGCGCGGTGGTGGGCCAGCACGTCGCGGTCAAGTTCGGCCGATGCGGTGGGGGCGTTTTCGTTGCGTGCCGCGGCCACCGCCTTGCCCAGCATCAGCGCCTGTGATTGCGCCAGGCAATTGGCCAGCAGCTTGGTGTGCAGACCGGCATGCGCGTGTTCGGGCGTGCGCACCGCAATGAATTCCACCGGGATCACGTCGGTGCCCTGGTGCAGCATTTGAAAGTAGGCGTGCTGGCCATTGGTGCCGGGCTCGCCCCACACCACCGGGCTGGTGCCGTAGGGCAGGCCGGCACCGGCGGCGTCCACGCACTTGCCGTTGCTTTCCATTTCCAACTGTTGCAGGTAAGCCGGCAAGCGCTTCAGGCCTTGGTGATACGGCGCCACGCTGCGGCTGCTGAAGCCGTGGAAATTGCGGTACCACACGTCGAGCAGGCCCAGCAGCACGGGCAGGTTTCTTTCAAACGGCGCGCTGGCGAAATGTTGATCCATGGCGTGCGCGCCGGCCAGGAATTGCCTGAAGCCTTCGGCGCCCAAGGCTAACGCAAGGGGTAAGCCAATGGCGCTCCAGATTGAGTAGCGCCCACCCACCCAGTCCCAGAAGCCAAAGGTGGTGCTGATGCCGAACTCGGCCGCGGCCTTCAGGTTGGTGGTGACGCCAACAAAGTGCCTGGCCACGTCAGTGCCGCCGTTGGCCACAAACCAGGCCCGCGCCACCGCCGCATTGGCCATGGTTTCTTGCGTGGTGAAGGTCTTGCTGGCGATGATGAACAGCGTGTGGCGTGGATCAAGCTGCTTGAGCACCGGCGTGATGTCATGCCCATCAACATTGCTCACGAAATGAAAACGCAGCCGCGGGTGGGCAAAGGCTTGCAGCGCCGTCACGGCCATTTGCGGGCCGAGGTCGGAGCCGCCGATGCCGATGTTCACCACGCTGGTAATGCCGGCATCAGCGCGCACGACTTCAGCGTACGCCAGCAGCGCACTCAGCACGCCATGCACTTCAGCCGAAAACGGCGCTGCGCCCGCCGGCGCGCGCAAGGCCGTGTGCAGCACGGCACGGCCTTCGGTGGTGTTGATCGGTGCGCCGGCCAGCATGGCGTCCCGGCGCTGCGCCAGGCCGCACTCAGCGGCCAGCTCAAGCAAGAAGCGCCGCGTGGCGGTGTCGATCAGGTTCTTCGACAGGTCAGCAAAGACTTCGGGCGCTTCAATGCTGAAAGCAGGCACGCGGCCGGGGTCGCGGGCAAAGGCCTCGCGCAAGTCAAGCTCGCGGCCATGGGCCTGGTAATGGCCTTTCAAGGCGGCCCAGGCGGCGGTTTGGTCACATCGGGGATGGTTCATGATGGATTTACAACGTTTCATTCAGGCGGCGACGACAGACAAACCGTGCCCGGCCAGGCGCAACGTGGCGCCCTGCCCTGCGGCCCAAGGCTGTGCCACGTCGGGGTTGACGACAAATATCTCACCCAGCTCGGTGTGCAGCGTCACTTCCAGCACGTTGCCCAGGTACGCGCACTTGGCCACCGTGGCAGCCAGGCCGGGCACGCCGGCCGGCAGCAGTTGCCACGCCTCGGGCCGCACCGCCACCTTCACCGCGCCGGCACGCACGCCGTGGCGCGGGCTGAAGCTCAAAGGCCCCAGGCGCACCGCACCATCGGCTTGCACCTGGGCATCGAACAACATCGCCTCGCCCATGAAGCCGGCCACGAATTCGCTCACCGGGCGCTCATACAAGGCCTGCGGCGTGCCGGCCTGGGCGATGAGGCCGGCGTCCATGACCACGATCTGGTCGCTCACCGCCAAGGCCTCGCTCTGGTCGTGCGTCACATAGGCCACGGTGAGTTTCAGGCGTTGCTGCAAGCTGCGGATTTCTTCGCGCATGCTGCGGCGCAGGCGGGCATCGAGGTTGGACAAGGGCTCATCGAACAACAACACCGAAGGCTGCAACACCAGTGAACGCGCCACGGCCACGCGCTGCTGCTGGCCACCTGAAAGCTCGCTGGGCAAGCGCTCGCCATAACCCTCCAGGCCCACCAGGGCCATGGTCTCGCGGGCGCGGGCATGCGCCTGTTCGCGCGGCACGCCGCTGACGTTCAGACCATATGAAACGTTAGCCAGCACGTTCATGTGCGGAAACAAGGCGTAGCTCTGGAACACCATGCTCACGTTGCGCTCGGCCGGGCCGAGGTCGGTGACGTCATGGCCGTCGATGATGATCTGACCCGAGCTGGGAGCATCGAGCCCGGCGATCATGCGCAAGGTGGTGGTCTTGCCGCAACCCGATGGCCCCAGGATGGTGGTGAGTGTGCCGCTGGGCACAAGCAGGTCAATGCCCTTCACCACCAGCGGTGACGACGCGCCGCCGTAGCGCTTGGTGACGTTCTTGAATTCGATGCTCACGTGGTTTTCCTTCGGCCGAGCTTGCGTTCACCCACCAGGAACTGGATCAAACCGGTGGCCAGTGACATCAACACGATCAACACCGTGCAGTACGCCAGCGCCACGCCATAGTCACCATTGCCCACGCGGCCGATGATGTAGGTGGTGGCCAGCTCATTTTCAGCCGTCACCAGGAAGATCACGGCAGACACCGTGGTCATGCTGCGCACGAAGCTGTACACCAGCGCGGCCACCAGTGCGGGTTTGAGCAGCGGCAGCACCACGCGGCACAGCGTGGTGGCGGTGCTGGCGCGCAGCATGGTGGAGGCTTCGTCGAGCGATTTGTCGAGCTGCTTAAAGCTGGCCGTGCCGGCACGCACGCCCACCGGCAGGTTGCGGAAGATGAAGCACAGCACGATGATCAGCGCGGTGCCGGTCAATTCAAACGGCGGCACGTTGAAGGCCAGGATGTAGCTCACGCCCAGCACCGTGCCCGGTATCGCAAAGGCCAGCAGGGCGGCGAACTCGAAGGCTGATTGGCCGCGGAACTGGGTGCGCGCCAATAACCAACTGATCAACAGGCCCAGGGCCGAACATAGCGGCGCGGCAATGGCCGCGAGCTTGACGGTGGTGAACAGCGAGTTCCAGGCCGTGCCGGCCCAAACCCAATCGCGCCAGCCGTGTTCGCCGAACTGCACATCGAACGCGGTGCGAAAGTGCGCCAGGGTGGGCGTGTAGTCGCGCCCCCAGGTCTGCACAAAGCCGCCGGCAAAAGCGAAGCAATACACCACCACGGTGAAGGCCAGCCAGGGCAGCGCCACGCCGCGCGCCAGGCGGCGCACGGCGGTGGGCAGCGGCATGGCCAGGCCGGCATCGCCCTTGCCCGACACCGTGGTGTAGCTGGTGCGCCCGAGCACGCGCTGCTGGATGAAGAACACCGCCAGCGCAAAGGCGGTGAGGATGAGCGCGAGCGAGGCGGCACGGCCCTGGTCGTACTGCGCGCCGACGATGGCGAAGAAGATGTCGGTGGACAGCACCGCGAACTGCCCGCCCACCACGATGGGGTTGCCGAAGTCAGCCATGCTTTCAATGAAGCCCACCAGGAAGGCATTGGCCAGGCCGGGTTTCATGAGCGGCAGCGTCACGGTGGTGAAGGTCTTGATGCGGCTGGCGCGCAGGGTTTGCGCGGCTTCTTCCAGCGCGGGCGAAATGCCCTGCACCACGCCGCGCATGATCATGAAAGCGATGGGCGTGAAGGCGAACATCTGCGCCAGCCAGACGCCGAACAGGCCGTAGAACCAGCGCGTGGGCGTGATGCCGAATGCCCACTCAAGCCCCTGGTTAACGATGCCGGCACGGCCGAAGAGCAGGATCAAGCCCAGGCCCACCACAAAGGGCGGCGTGATGATCGGTAGCAGGGCCAGCACGTTGAGCAGCTTCGATGCCTTGCGCGTGCTGCGCTCGGCCATCAGCGCAATCAAGGTGCCCAGCACGGTGGTGCCGGTGGCAGTGATCAAACCCAGGAACAGCGTGTTCCAGGCCACACCGCAGCGCACACCGCCGGCCACGCAGCCCAGGCCCCACACCCGCTCATGGCCCAGCCGTTCGGCCAGTGCGGGCAGCGACCAGGCCCCGTCTTCACTCAAGAATGCGCCGTGCAGCGCGGTGACGACCGGCAGCGCCACGAACAACAGCAGCAGCGCCGCGCACAGCACCACGGCGCTGGCCACGAACAGATCGCGCCTGAAGTAGCCCAGCCGCGCCAGGCCGGCGCCGAGCAGGATCAACAGCGCCAGCAGCGCCAGCGCGCCACCGATGCCGATGCCGAACTGCCCATTGGCCAGTGGCCCTAACGTTTGATTCAACCAGCCGAAAGACCAACCGCGCGCGCCGATGGCAAAGCCGCTGGCCAGAACGGTGAGCAGGCCCAGCCCGGCGCCAGCCACCAGCACATGGCCCTGTCTGCGCCCGGGTGGCAAGCTGGCGGCCAGCGCACAGGCCAGCAGGCCGAGCAAGCCGCCCCACAACCAGCCGCGGCCATGCACGGTGGCCTGCACCAGGCCGCTGGCCGTTTCGGGCCCACTAAAAACACCCGGCAGCGTCTTCCACAGACTCAGGTCTTGCGCGAAATACCAGGGCAGCAGCGTGTACGCCGCCAGGCCCAGGCCGGCCCAGGCAAACATGCTGATGCGTGCGCGCCGGCCCAAGCGCGCCGAGGCGGCCGGCACAGCAGTCATTCGGGAGCCTTCGTGCTGCGCACTGCGGTGCGAGCCCCTTCGGACGGCCGGGCGGGGCTCATCGCGGCAGCGAGTTGACTTCCTTCTCCCACTTGGCAATGAGGCGCCGGCGCTCGGCCGAGGCGCCGTACTTGGCGTAGTCGTAATTGATGAACTTGATGGCCTTGAAGTCGGGCACGCGCGGGTCAACCGGCGTGGCCTTGTGCGACGGCAACTGGAACTGCTTTGAAGCCGCGCCGAACTGCTGCGCCTGCGGCGTGAGCGCCCAGTCGTAGAACTTCTTGGCGTTGGCCAGGTTGCGCGCGCCGGCCATGATGCTCATGCTGCCGATTTCAGCCCCCGTGCCGTCGGCCGGGGTGATGGTCTCGACCGGAAAGCCTTGCATCTTTTCGCCCGGGCCGTCGTGCACGAAGCTGATCGACACCGTGGTTTCACCACGCGCCGCGGCCTTGATGGGGCCGGTGCCTGAACGGGTGTACTGGCTGATGTTCTTGTGCAGCGCCTTCATGTAGTCGAAGGCCTTGTCTTCGCCCATCAGTTGCACCAGGGTGGCCACCATGGTGTAGGCGGTGCCGCTGCTGGCCGGGTTGGCGACCTGGATCTCGCCCTTTAACGCCGGGTTGAGCAGGTCAGCCCAGGTCTTGGGCACGGCCAGCTTTTTCTTGGCCAGCAGTTCGGTGTTGTAGCCAAAACCCAGTGGGCCGGAATAGATGCCCACGGTGCGGTACTTCGACTGCGCCGCCTGCTGCTGGGCCCAGGCGTGAAGCTGTGGCAGCGCGGGTGACTTGTATTCAACGCTCAAGTCAGATTCAGCGGCCTGCAAGTGCGGGTCGCCAGTGCCGCCGAACCACAGGTCGGTCTTGGGGTTGGCCTTCTCGGCGATCAACTGCGCCAGCGCCTCACCTGAACCTTTGAGCGACATGTTGACCTTGATGCCGGTGGTCTTGGCGAACACGGTCTGGATCATGTTGCACCACTCGGCCTGCACCGAACAAATGATGTTCACCTGGCCGGCGTCTTGAGCCCGGGCTGCACCCGGCATCAGGGCGGTGGCGGCCAACACAAGCACTGCGTATTTCATGATCTTGCCCGGGAGAGTGGAACAAAGGGCATCGTAGCGAGCTGCTTCCTTGCTGCGTCGCCGGGCTGCACCGGACAAACCCGCGGCGCTGTCGACGCTATCGGCGGCTGGGCTGCGGATCGAAGCCTGGCCCGTGATTTGGCCTGTGATCGACCCGGTTATGAAACCTCAGCATGATTGACAATGTAACTAAATTACAGCTTCCTACGATCTGGGCACACTGCAATGTCTTTCGATCTCGTTCTCTTCGGCGGCACCGGCGACCTCACCTGGCGCAAGCTCATGCCGGCGTTGTTTCAAGCCTTTCGCCACGGCAAGCTGCCCGCGGGCGGGCGCATCCTGGCGGTGGCGCGCGACGAGCGCAGCGACGACGAATACCGCGCTTTCATCAAGGAACGCTTTGGTGGTGTGGATGCCTCCAAGCGCCCCAGCGACGAAGAGTTCGCCCGCTTCGCGCAACTGCTGCATTACCGGCGCATGGACCTGGGCCGCGAGGCCGACTACGCCGGCCTGAAAGCCTGGCTCGATGAACGCAATGCCGACGTGGCGCTGCTGTTCCTGGCCACCAGCCCGCACCTGTTTCCGGTGATCTGCACCCAGCTCGGCGCGGTGGGTTGCAACGGCCCGAAGGTGCGCGTGGTGCTGGAAAAACCGCTCGGCCATGACCTGGCCAGCGCACGCGAAATCAACCGCGCCGTGGCCGGCGCCTTCACTGAACAGCAGGCCTTGCGCATCGACCATTACCTGGGCAAACCTGCGGTGCAGAACCTGATGGCGCTGCGCTTTGGCAACGCCTTGTTTGAACCGTTGTGGCGGCGCGAGAGCATCGCCAACATCCAGATCACCCTGGCCGAAAGCCTGGGCGTGGGCACGCGCGGTGACTTCTACGACCGCACCGGCGCGCTGCGCGACATGATCCAGAACCACGCCCTGCAATTGCTGACCATGATCGCCATGGAGCCGCCCGCGCGCAACGACGCCGACGCCATTCGCGATGAAAAGCTCAAGGTGCTGAAGTCACTCAAGGCCTTCACGCCAGAAAGCGTGGCGCGCGACGTGGTGCGCGGCCAGTATCGCGCCGGCAGCGTGGGCGGCAGCGTGGTGCCGGGCTACCGCGAAGAAGTGAAAGTGCCCGCCGACAGCGCCCGCGAGACCTTCGTCGCGCTGCGCACCGAGGTGCAGAACTGGCGCTGGGCCGGCGTGCCGTTCTACCTGCGCACGGGCAAGCGGCTGGAGCGGCCCGAGGCGCACATCGTGGTCACTTTCCGCGGCGTGCCGCACCCCATCTTCACCGGGGCGCACCAACCCAATCGACTGGTCATCAAGCTGCAACCCGAAGACGGGTTGGAGCTGCAACTCATGGCCGCCAAGGGCAGCGGCAGCAGCGATGCGCTGGCGCCGGTGTCGCTCGACCTGGACTTCGACAAAGCCTTTGCCAGCCAGCGCGTGGGCGGCTACGAACGGCTGCTGCTCGACGCCTTGGCCGGGCGACTGAACCTGTTTGTGCGCAGCGATGAGCAAGAGCAGGCCTGGGCCTGGGTCGAACCCATTTTGGACACCTGGGCAGCCGACAGCACCGGCCCGCGGCCCTACACCGCCGGCAGTTGGGGGCCGGCCGCAGCCAGCGCGCTGGTGGCACGCGACGGCATGGTCTGGGCTGAAGAAGCCTGGTAGGCGCGCAGGCATGAGGCAAGCAGGCACGACACACGCAGGCAGAAGTTAGGTGCTCGACCGCATCCGCGCCGCCCTGCCCGCCTTGCCCCCGGCTGAGGCTCGCGTGGCCAAGCTGCTGCTGGCCGACGCGCGCGGCTTTGCCACGCTGCCGGTGAGCGAGCTGGCCTTGCGTGCGCGGGTGAGCAAGCCCACGGTGATTCGTTTTTGCCGCAGTGTGGGCTATGACGGGCTGGCTGATTTCAAGCTCAAGCTGGCCGGCAACGTGAACGAAGGCGTGCCCTTCGTGCACCGCAGTGTCGACCAGGACGACAAGCCGGGCGACCTGGTGGTGAAGGTGATCGACAACGCGGTGAGCGCGCTGCTGAAATACCGCAACGCCGCGGCCAGCCATGCCATTGACCGTGCGCTGACAGCGCTGACGCTGGCCGGACGCAGCGGCGCGCGCATCGAGTTCTACGGCGTGGGCAATTCGGGCATCGTGGCGCAAGACGCGCAGCACAAGTTCTTTCGCCTGGGCGTGAACGCCACCGCGGTGAGCGACGGCCATGTGCAGGTGATGAGTGCCACCATGCTCAAGCCCGGCGACTGCGCGGTGCTGATCAGCAATTCCGGGCGCAGCCGCGATTTGATCGACGTGGCGGCCATTGCCAAGCGCAAGGGCGCCACGCTGATCATCATCACCGCCAGCGGCTCACCGCTGGCGCAGGGCATGCAAGGCGCCAGCCAGGTGCTGCTGGCCGCCGACCACCCGGAAGACCACGACCGTTACAGCCCGATGGTGAGCCGCTTGCTGCACTTGGTGATCATCGACATCTTGACCACCGGTGTGGCGTTGCGGCTCGAAGGCGCCACCTTGCAGCCGCTGCTGCAAGAGATCAAGAAAAACCTGCGCAGCAAGCGCTACGTGGGTGGTTGAAGCTCGAGCAATTCGGCCACGCCGTACAACTCGGCCAGCGCCTTGAGCTTGGCCGGCGGGCCCAGCACGGCCTGGGCGCCCAGGCGCCGCGCGGCCAGCAGCACGGCCAGGGCCGAGGTGTCGAACTGCGCCAGCGCCGCGGCCTGCACCGACCAGGCCTGCGCACCGCCCGCCTTGGCCGCCGCCTCAAGCTGCGCATGCACAGCGCGCGCCTCAACCAGCGTGAGCTTGGGCGGCAGGGCAAAATCGGCCATGGCTTTGCGTCAGCCCTTGGCCGACTTGTTCTTCTCGGCCAGCTTGGTGATCAAGCCGTCGATGCCGCTGGTGCCGATCTCTTGCGCGAAGCTGTTGCGGTATTGCTCGACCATCCACACACCCAGCACGTTCACGTCATAAATCTTCCACGACTCGCCGGCCTTTTCGAGCCGGTAGTCCAGCTGGATCGCGTCGCCGCGGCCGCGCACCAGGGTGCGCACCACGATGTCGGTGTCGCCGGGGGTGGCGCGCAACGGGCGCATTTCAACGGCATGCTCCTTCACCTGCGTGAGTGCGCCGGCATAGGTGCGCACCAGCAAAGTCTTGAACTCGGCCTGCAACTTCGCTTGCTGCTCGGGGGTGGCGCTGCGCCAACTGCGGCCCACCACGGCGGCCGTCATGCGCGGGAAGTTCACGCTGGGCATGACCTTGGCATCCACCAGCGTGACGATGCGGCTGACGTCACCGCCCTGGATGGTTTTGTCTGCCTTCACCGCATCGATCACATCGGTGGACAGCTTTTGCACGAAGGCGTCGGGGGCCACATCGGCCGCGGTGGCGGCCACCGAGGCGCTCAGGGCCAGTGCGGCCAGGGCAAGGGTCAGAGGGCGTTTGAACATGTCGAAGTCATCCTTCAAATAACCAGGGGCCGGGCTACAACGCAGCCACCGGGCATTTGGTTCACGGCTTGGTTTCAGGTGGCTCGTCGGCCTCGGGCGCGTCGCCGTCGAAGATCAAACTGCGCCGGCGCGCCAGGTAGGCGTCGCGAACAAAGCTGTATTTGTCCAACGCAATATCGTCGAGCATGCGCGACGCCCCCAGCAACAAGGCACGCAGGTTGACCGCCTGCACGGTGTTGACAGCCAGGCGGCTGCCGCCTGAATTTATCAAAGTGGCTGGCGACGCCTTCAGGTCCAGCGGCATGCCGACGACATCGCGCACAGTGCTGGGCCCCAGCAGCGGCAACACGAGGTAGGGCCCGGAGGCGAAGCCCCACTTGCCCAACGTCTGGCCAAAGTCTTCGCTGCGCCGCTCCAGGCCCATTTCGGCAGCAGGGTCGAGGATGCCGCCCAGGCCGAAGACGATGTTGGTCATGAAGCGCATGCCCATTTCCAGCCCCGTCTGGCCCTTGCCTTGCAGGAGGTGGTTGATGGCGGACCAGCCGTCGTAGAAATTGCCAAAGAAGTTGTCCACGCCGGCGCGCACCAGGCTGGGCACGACGTCGCTGTAGACCGTGGCCACCGGCTTGAGCACTTTGTCGTCAAGCGCCTCGTTGAAGCCGAAGACCTTGCGATTGAACTCTTCCCAGGGGTCTTTCTTCTGCCCCGGGCTCAAGGTGGTGGCCTTGCTGATGCGGTCGCTGAGCCTGGCGCCGGCCTTCTCGACGGTGGCGCAGCCGCCCAGTTGCAAGGCCATGCCCAGCAGCGCGACGCTCGCCCAGCCCCGCATGCCGAATGCTTTCATTTCTTGGCTCCCGCGTCAGGCGAGCCGGCCTCGGCGGCTTTGCTGAACAAGAACTGGCCGATCAAGTTTTCCAGTACCACGGCGCTTTGCGTTTGCTTGATGGTTTCACCCGCCACGAAGTTCTTTTCGTCGGCGCCGGGTTCGATGCCGATGTACTGGTCGCCCAGCAACCCGGCGGTGAGGATCTTGGCCGACGAGTCCTTCGGGAAGACGATGCCTTGGTCGATCTCCATGGTCACCACGCCCTGGTAAGTCTTGGCGTCCAGCGCGATGGTCTTTATGCGGCCCACCGTGACACCGGCACTGCGCACTGGCGAGCGCGCCTTCAGGCCGCCGATGTTGTCGAACCGCGCCATCAGCATGTAGCCCGTGCCGCTGCCGAAGCTACCCAGGTTGGCAGCCTTCAGGGCCAGGAACACGATGCCCAACATGCCCAACAGCACAAACGAGCCGACCAGGATTTCAATGCTGCGCTTGTTCATTCCTATCTCCTAAGGCGCTGAGAACATCAGTGCGGTGAGCACGAAGTCCATCGCCAACACGGCCAGCGACGAGATTACCACCGTGCGCGTGGTCGCATAGGCCACGCCTTCGGGTGTGGCCTGGGTCTCATGGCCCTGGTACAGCGCCACTGCAGTGCAGATGATGCCGAAGAAGAAGCTCTTGACGATGCCGTTGCCGACATCGCGCCAAACATCAACCTTCGACTGCATGATGCTCCAGAAGTTGCCGGAGTCCACCCCGATCAGCAACACCGCCACCACGTAAGCCCCCAGGATGCCCACGGTGGAAAACAGCGCGGCCAGCAGCGGCATCGACACCACGCCGGCCAGGAAGCGCGGCGCCAGGATGCGGCTCTTCGGGTCCACCGCCATCATCTCCATGGCCGCGAGCTGCTCACCGGCTTTCATCAAGCCAATTTCGGCCGTGAGCGAGGTGCCGGCGCGCCCGGCGAACAACAGCGCGGTAACCACGGGCCCCAGTTCGCGCACCAGAGAAAGGTTAACGATCAAGCCTAACGATTCAGTTGCGCCATAGGTGACCAGCGCGTAGTACATCTGCAAGGCCAGCACAAAGCCCACCGCCGTGCCCGAGGCCAGAATGATGAGCAGCGACAAATTGCCCACCGCATGAATCTGCTTCACCACCAGGCCGAAGCGGCGCAGCGAAGCTGGAATGGCCAGCACCATTTCGCCCACGAAGAACGCGGCGTGGCCCAGGCCGCGCAAGAAGTTCAGCGTGCTCGCGCCGGTTTGCTGCACCAGGTTCACGGCGTGGCCCCCGTCAAGCCATAGTCGTGCGCCATGGGTGGCGCGGGGTAGTGGAACTTCACCGGTCCGTCGGGCTCACCGCGAACGAACTGGCGCACTTCGGGGTCCATTGAGCCCATCAGTTCGGCCGGCGTGCCTTGCGCCACGATGCGCCCGCCGGTGGCCATGAGCACGATGAAGTCGCTGATGGCCATGCATTCGGGCACGTCGTGTGACACGACCAGTGAGGTGGAACCGGTCACGTCATTCAGCGTGCGGATCAGCTTGGCCGCCACGCCCATCGAGATGAGGTCCAAGCCGGCGAAGGGCTCGTCGTACATGATGAGTTCAGGGTCCAGCGCAATCGCACGCGCCAGCGCCACGCGCCGCGCCATGCCGCCCGACACTTCGCTGATGCGCAAGGGCGCGGCGCCGCGCAGGCCCACGGCATTGAGCTTCATGAGCACGATGTCGCGCACCAGGTCTTCGCTCAGCCCGCTGTGTTCGCGCAAGGGGAAGGCCACGTTGTCGAACACCGTCAGGTCGGTGAACAGGGCGCCGAACTGGAACAGCAGCCCTAAGCGCCGGCGCAGGGCGTACATCTGAGCTTTGTCAGCCGCGTTGATACGCTGGCCATCAAAACGAACCTCGCCTTTGCTGGGCGAATTACTGCCGCCGATCAAGCGCAGCAGCGTGGTTTTGCCGCAGCCCGAGCCGCCCAGGATGGCGGTGATCTTGCCGCGCGCAAAGCGCAGGCTGACATCGTTGAGGATCAGGCGGCTGGCGTCGTAGCCAAAGTCCACATGGTCGATCTCGATGAGGTTGTCGGTGCTCAATCTGCTTTGAGCGCGCCCGTGTGGGCGGCCATGCGGTGACGCGAGGGGCGCGATTGTCGCATGGTGCATCGCCACACCTGGGGTCTACCCGAGGTGTGGCGATCAAGGCCGGCTTACTCCTTGAACTCGATCTTCAAGGTGTCCAGCGCCTCGCGGATCGGAATGAACAGGTTGATGCCCGCCATGCCCGCGCTGATGCCGCGCGAGGTCATGCCCACCACAAAGCCTTCGGCACCCAGCAGCGGCCCGCCCGAGCTGCCGGGCAGGATGCGCACATCGCTTTGCAGCCACTTCTGCTGCTCCACCGTGCGCACGCCGCTGAGCACGCCGCGCGTCAGCGAACTGGCGAACTGCTCGCCCAACGGCGAGCCCATGGCGTACACGTCTTCGCCGGTGCGGCTTTCGTCGCTGGCCAGTTCCAGCGGCGCCAGCGCCACGGGTTCGGTCTTCACCAGGGCCACGTCGCGGCTGCGGTCCGAGCGCAGCACCTCGCCCACCAGCTCGCGGCCATTGGCCAGCTTGACCTTGATGAAGCGCGCGTCGCCCACCACGTGGTGGTTGGTCAGCACATAGCCTTCGGCATTGATGAAGAAGCCGCTGCCGCTGCCCGTGCCGGAAAGCAGCGTCACCACGGCCGACTGCAATTGCGGCACACGGTCTTGAATCTTCTGGCCGCTGGTGGCGCGCACGGCGATGCGCAGCTTGTGTGCAGCAGCTTCGCTGCCCGCTGCGGCCTGCGCTGCACCTTCAACGGGCTTCTGCGCCACATCAACAAACGCGCGCTCGGCCAGCAGGTTGCGCAACGCCACCGCCATGGCGCGGCTGGCCACTTCGGGCAGCGGCACGGTCTCCATGCCGTTGGTCTGCGCCGAGCCCTCGGTGGTGAAGCTGTACACCACCTTTTGCAAGCGCGGCGAGAACAGCTCCCAGGTCATCTTGACCCACACGCCGCCTTCGGTTTGCTTGTCGCGGATGCAGGCGTTGGCCTGCATCTCTTTCAACGTGACGCCGATCTCGTAGTCGGCCGCCTTGGGCGCTGAGCTGGTCTGAAAGGCCGACTCACTGGTGCTGGGCTTGGCGTAACCCGCCGCGTCCAATTCGCGCCGGGTCATGCGAGCGGCGTCCTTGGTGAGCAGGTTGATCGTGTTGGTGCTGAACTTGATGTCGCCGGCGGCGCCGCAGAAGAAGCCCGTTTGCAGCGCGCCGATCTTTTCGTCGTTGGCGCGGAAGACAAACTTCTTCAGCGCCAGCGTGGGGCTGTTGGCGTCGGCCACAACAGGCAGGGCAGCACGCGCTTCGGCGGTCTTGACCTTGGCCACCTGGGCGTGCGTGGTACCAGCGGCGAGCGCGGCGGCGGTGGCGATGAGAAGCGGGCGCAGCATGGAGTCCTTCCAGCAGAGTGGGTGGACTCGATTTCGGCCGCATTGCGGCGCACTTCAACCCTGCGGGCAGCGAAGCGCCAAACCTGTCACGCCTGGCGGCATGCGTCAGCGCGGCAAGGCGCTGCTGCCCATCAAGAACTCATCCACCGCACGCGCCGCCTGGCGGCCTTCACGGATTGCCCACACCACCAGCGATTGCCCGCGGCGCATGTCGCCCGCGGCAAACACCTTGGCCACGTTGGTGGCATAGCCGCCAGCGCTTTGCGTGTGCGCCCGCGCATTGCCGCGCGCGTCGCGTGCCACGCCAAAGCTTTCCAGCACGCTGGCCACGGGGCTGACAAAGCCCATCGCCAGCAGCACCAGCTCGGCCTTGATTTCCTTCTCGCTGCCGGCCACTTCAACCATCTTGCCGCCGGCCCACTGCACGTTCACCGTGCGCAGGGCCGCGACCTTGCCCTTGTCTTTTCCAGTTCCACCGACCAGCTCTTTCGTGGCAATGGCAAAGGCGCGCTCGCAGCCTTCTTCATGGCTGGAGCTGGTGCGCAACTTCAGCGGCCAGTTGGGCCAGGTCAGCGGGCGGTTTTCTTCCACCGGCGGCTGCGGCATCAGCTCGAACTGGGTCACGCTCTTGGCGCCGTGGCGGTTGCTGGTGCCCACGCAATCGCTGCCGGTATCACCGCCACCGATGACGATGACATGCTTGCCCGCCGCACTGAGCTGGCCCTTGACCTTGTCGCCCGCGTTCACCTTGTTCTGTTGCGGCAGGAACTCCATGGCGAAGTGCACGCCGTCGAGTTCGCGCCCCGGCACGGGCAGGTCGCGGCTTTGCTCGGCGCCGCCAGTGAGCAGCACGGCATCGAATTCCTGACACAACGATTCAGGTGAGACGGTCTGCTTGGCATGGTTGGTGACCTTGCTGTGGTCCGCCAGGGTTCCAATCAAGACACTTGTTTGGAAGCTCACGCCTTCGGCCTGCATTTGCAGCACGCGCCGGTCGATGTGGCTCTTTTCCATTTTGAAGTCAGGGATGCCGTAGCGCAGCAGGCCGCCGATGCGGTCGTTCTTCTCGAACAGCGTCACGGCATGGCCGGCGCGCGCCAGTTGCTGGGCGGCGGCCATGCCGGCCGGGCCGGAGCCGACCACGGCCACGTTCTTGCCAGTTTTAACGTTTGCGATGACTGGTATGACCCAGCCTTCGGCCCAGGCGCGGTCGATGATGGCGTGCTCGATGCTCTTGATGCCCACCGGGTCGTCGTTGACGTTCAGCGTGCACGCCGCCTCGCACGGCGCGGGGCAGATGCGGCCGGTGAATTCGGGGAAGTTGTTGGTGCTGTGCAGCACCTCGATGGCGTTGCGCCAGTCGCCGCGGTAAACCAGGTCGTTGAAGTCGGGAATGATGTTGTTCACCGGGCAGCCGCTGTTGCAAAACGGCGTGCCGCAGTCCATGCAGCGCGCCGCCTGCACCGCAGACTGCGCCGGGTTCAACGTGATGACGAATTCTTTGTGGTGCTTCAAACGTTCAGCCACGGGCGCATAGCCTTCTTCGAGGCGCTCGTGTTCCATGAAGCCGGTGACTTTGCCCATGTTGATTCCTCTGGATCTATTGGTTACTTTGCCGGGGCGCTTTGCGGCACTGGGCTGACTTTGGCTTTGCTCACCGCCGCGGCGGCTTGCGCCTTGGCGGCACGCTCGCTGAGCGCGCGGCGGTACTCATGCGGGAACACCTTCACGAACTTGCCGCGGGCCTGCGCCCAGCCGTCGAGCACCTCGCGCGCACGCAGGCTGCCGGTCCAACTGTGGTGGGCTTCGACCAGCTTGCGCAGCAGCACTTCATCGGCCTGGCCCTGGTGCCAGCTTTCAGCGCTGCCGGGCTGCTCTTCCTTGGGCAGCAGCTTGTCCATCACCACCATGCTGGTGTTGCAGCGCTTGGCGAATGCGCCGTCTTCGTCGTACACATAGGCCACGCCGCCGCTCATGCCGGCGGCAAAGTTGCGCCCGGTCTTGCCCAACACCACCACGGTGCCGCCGGTCATGTATTCGCAGCCGTGGTCGCCCGTGCCTTCCACCACCGCGCTGGCGCCGGAAAGCCGCACGCCGAAGCGTTCGCCGGCCACGCCGCGGAAGAAGGCTTCGCCGCTGGTCGCGCCGTACAGCGCGGTGTTGCCGATGATGATGTTGCGCGTGGCGTCACCGCGGAAGTCGATGCTCGGGCGCACCGCGATGCGCCCGCCCGACAGGCCCTTGCCGGTGTAGTCGTTGGCGTCACCGATCAAGTACAGCGTGATGCCCTTGGCCAGGAAAGCACCAAAGCTTTGCCCGCCGGTGCCTTCCATCTGCATGAAGATGGTGTGGTCGTTCAGGCCTTCAGGCCGCTGGCGGATGAGTTCGCCCGACAGCATGGCGCCGACGCTGCGGTTGACGTTGCGCACTTCTTCCATGAACTGCACTTTTTCGCCTCGCTCGATGGCCGGGCGGCACTTTTCAATGAGCTTGACATCGAGCGCGCGCTCCAGCCCATGGTCTTGCAGTTCGTTGTGCAAGCGGGCCACTTCGGGGCCCACCAGCGGCAGGTGGAAGACGCGGGCAAAGTCAAGGCCGCGCGCCTTCCAGTGTTCGATGCCACTGCGCGTGTCAAGCAAATCAGCGCGGCCGATCAACTCATCAAAGGTGCGAATGCCCAACTGCGCCATGATGCTGCGCGCTTCTTCGGCCACGAAGAAAAAGTAGTTCACCACGTGCTCGGGCTTGCCGGCGAACTTCTTGCGCAGAGCGGGGTCTTGCGTGGCCACGCCCACCGGGCAGGTGTTGAGGTGGCACTTGCGCATCATGATGCAGCCCTCGGCCACCAGCGGCGCGGTGGCGAAGCCGAATTCATCGGCGCCCAGCAGCGCGCCAATCACCACATCGCGCCCGGTCTTCATCTGGCCATCGGCCTGCACGCGAATGCGCCCGCGCAGGCGGTTGAGCACCAGGGTCTGCTGCGTCTCGGCCAGGCCCAGTTCCCACGGCGTGCCGGCATGCTTGATGCTGCTCCAGGGCGAGGCACCGGTGCCGCCATCGTGGCCCGCGATGACCACATGGTCGGCCTTGCACTTGGCCACGCCCGCGGCGATGGTGCCCACGCCCACTTCGCTGACGAGCTTGACGCTGACCGAAGCGCGCGGGTTGGCGTTCTTCAGGTCGTGGATCAGTTGCGCCAGGTCTTCGATGGAGTAGATGTCGTGATGCGGCGGCGGGCTGATCAGGCCCACGCCGGGCACGCTGTAGCGCAGCATGCCGATGTATTCACTGACCTTGCCGCCCGGCAACTGGCCGCCTTCGCCGGGCTTGGCGCCCTGGGCCATCTTGATCTGCAACTGATCGGCGCTCACCAGGTATTCGGTGGTCACGCCAAAGCGGCCCGAGGCGACTTGCTTGATCTTGCTGCGCAGGCTGTCGCCGTCTTGCATCACCGTGTCGGCTTCGACCACGCCCTTGCCGATCACATCACTCACCAAGGTGCCGGCGGTGATCTTGATGCCCTTCAGTTCCTGCCGGTAGCGCGCCGGGTCTTCGCCGCCTTCACCGGTGTTGCTCTTGCCGCCAATGCGGTTCATGGCCAGGGCCAGGTTGGTGTGGGCTTCGGTGGAAATGGAGCCCAGGCTCATGGCGCCGGTGGCAAAGCGCTTGACGATTTCAGCCGCGGGTTCCACCTCGTCAATCGGGATGGCCTTGGTGGCATCGAGCTTGAATTCGAACAGGCCGCGCAGCGTCATGTGGCGCTTGCTCTGGTCGTTGATGAGCTGGGCGTATTCCTTGTAGGTGTCGAAGCGCCCACCGTTGGGTGCGCGCACGCTGTGCTGCAGCTTGGCGATGGCCTCGGGCGTCCACATGTGTTCTTCACCGCGCACGCGCCAGGCGTATTCACCGCCGGCGTCGAGCATGTTGGCCAGCACCGGGTCGGCACTGAACGCGGCGCGGTGCATGCGAATGGCTTCTTCGGCGACTTCGAACACACCGATGCCTCCGACCTGGCTGGCGGTGCCGCGGAAGTACTTTTCTGTGAACTCGCGCTTCAGGCCGATGGCCTCGAACAACTGCGCACCGCAGTACGACATGTAGGTGCTGACACCCATCTTCGACATGATCTTGGACAGGCCCTTGCCGATGGCCTTGACATAGTTGTAGATCGCCTTGTCGGCCGACAGATCACCCGGCAACGTGTGGTGCAGATCGACCAGCGTTTCCAGCGCCAGGTAGGGGTGCACGGCTTCGGCGCCATAGCCGGCCAGCACGGCGAAGTGGTGCACTTCGCGCGCGCTGCCGGTTTCAACCACCAGGCCGGCGGTGGTGCGCAGGCCTTCACGCACCAGGTGATGGTGAATGGCCGACAGGGCCAGCAGCGCGGGGATGGCCACTTGCTCGCGGCTCATGGCGCGGTCGCTGATGATGAGGATGTTGTGGCCGCTCTTGATGGCGTCAACGCTTTGCGCGCACAGCGAGGCCAGGCGCGCTTCCACGCCTTCGCTGCCCCAGGCCAGCGGGTAGCAGATGTCCAGCTCGAAGCTCTTGAATTTGCCCGAGGTGTGGGCGTCGATCTGGCGCAGGCGCGCCATGTCGGTGAAGTCGAGAATGGGCTGTGTGACTTCCAGGCGCATCGGCGGGTTCACCGCGTTGATGTCCAGCAAGTTGGGCTTGGGGCCGATGAAGCTGTTCAGGCTCATCACGATGGCTTCGCGGATCGGGTCGATCGGCGGGTTCGTGACCTGTGCAAAGAGCTGTTTGAAGTAGTTGTACAGCGGCTTGTTGCGATCAGACAGCACGGCCAGGGGCGAATCGTTGCCCATCGAGCCGATGCCCTCTTCGCCCAGCGTGGCCATGGGGGCGAGCAGGAACTTCAGGTCTTCTTGCGTGGTGCCGAAGGCTTGCTGGCGATCAAGCAACGATTCCTTGAACGTGGGTGCTTCTGGATCGTTAACCTGGATGCTTTCCAGTGGAATGCGCACGTTTTCGATCCATTGCCGGTACGGGCGCGCGTTGGCGAACTGGTTCTTCAGCTCTTCGTCGTCGATGATGCGGCCCTGCTCGAAGTCGATCAGGAACATCTTGCCCGGCTGCAAGCGCCACTTGCGCACGATGCGGCTTTCAGGAATCGGCAGCACGCCCGATTCGCTGGCCATGACCACCAAATCGTCGTCAGTGACGATGTAGCGCGCCGGGCGCAGGCCGTTGCGGTCGAGCGTGGCGCCGATCTGCTTGCCATCGGTGAACACCATGGCAGCCGGGCCGTCCCAGGGTTCCATCATGGCCGCGTGGTACTCATAGAAGGCGCGGCGGCGCGCATCCATGTGCTCGTGCTGCTCCCAGGCTTCGGGGATCAACATCATGGCGGCATGCGCCAGCGGGTAGCCGGCCATGGTGAGCAGTTCGAGCGCGTTGTCGAACGTGGCGGTGTCGCTCTGGTGTTCGAAGCTGATCGGATAGAGCTTGTTCAGATCGTCGCCCAGCACGGGCGACTTCATCACCCCTTCGCGGGCGCGCATCCAGTTGAAGTTGCCCTTCACGGTGTTGATCTCGCCGTTGTGCGCCACCATGCGGTAGGGGTGGGCCAGCGGCCATTCGGGGAAGGTGTTGGTGGAAAAGCGCTGGTGCACCAGGGCGAAGGCCGAGGCCACGCGGGCGTCGGCCAGGTCGAGGTAATAACGGCCGACTTGATCGGCCAGCAGCAGGCCTTTGTAGATAACCGTGCGGCAGCTCTTGCTGGGCACGTAGTACTCGCGGCTGTGCGTGAGCTTCAAGGCCTGGATGGCCGACGAGGCGGTTTTGCGAATCACATACAGCTTGCGCTCCAGCGCATCGGGCACGATGACATCGGGCCCGCGGCCGATGAAGACCTGGCGGATCACTGGTTCCTTGGCGCGCACCGCCGGGCTCATGGGCATGGCGCGGTCCACCGGCACATCGCGCCAGCCCAGCAGCACCTGGCCTTCGGCGCGGATGGCACGTTCCATTTCCTGCTCGCAGGCCAGGCGCGACGCATGTTCTTTGGGCAGGAAGATCATGCCCACGCCGTATTCGCCGTAGGCTGGCAGGGCCACGCCCTGGGCGGCCATCTCGGCGCGGTAATAGTCGTCGGGGATTTGGATGAGGATGCCGGCGCCGTCGCCCATCAATTTGTCGGCCCCCACGGCGCCACGGTGGTCGAGGTTTTCGAGGATCTTCAAACCTTGCTCGACAACGCTGTGTGCCTTGCTGCCCTTGATGTGGGCAATGAAGCCCACGCCGCAGGCGTCGTGCTCATGCCCCGGGCTGTACAGCCCGTGTTGCGTGGCGGCAGCCATGGCCTGATCTTGTGTCGAGAACGCGGCGGAAGAAGAAGGTGCAGCCTGGCCCATGGCGATCTCCGGGTAACGGCAAGAGGGCGCGCAGCTTAGCGCGATGACAAGGCAGAGGCAATACAAATATATGGGGTCAGTGTCATTACATTGACAAGCACATGCGACTCTTGTTTTATTAGGGACATATCAAAATCACGCCTTCGCTTCGTGAAGCGCATGAATACAGGCCGGCGGCCACCGCGCGCGGCGAATTCAGCCTGTGTTCACTGCGCGCGGCCGCATTGCTGCGGCCAAGCATCTTGCGCGCCTCAGCCGTGCGTGCCAGCCTTTACTTGCCCGGCACGCACCGCCATGCGCGGCCGCCCGCGTGGCCGCACGTGCAAGGGCCGCGACATCTGCTCGGACAACTGGGCAACGAATGCCGCGCTGCCGATCACCTTGCCGCGGCGTGCCGCCTGCACCATGGCCTCAACCTGCGCGCTGGCAAGGCCGGCTTGCAGCATCCGCCCGTAGGCAGCCTCGCGCGCAAACGGCGTGTTGCCCAATTGCCAGTACGCCGGCAGTTCGGCCAAAAAACCATCTCTGCGTAAGCCCAGGTGGTGGGCGGCGCTGCAGCGCAAGGGGTCGGGTGCGGTCGGTGGCGCCACACCCTCATCGTCAGCGCCGAGAGCAGCAGTCATGTTGTCGATGGCGCACAGGCTGTTCAAACTGTGCTGTCCGGGTTCCACCACGGCGGCGCGAAAGCGCCCTTCCCACAATGTGCCGCTACGGCCGTGGCGCAGGTTGAAGCGCGCCACATAGCGCCGGCCAATGGCTTGAATCAAACTGCTCAACGCCGGCCCTTGCTCGGGCGTCACCAACAGGTGCACTTCGGCATCCAGCAAGGCATAGGCATGCACGGCCACGGCGTGTTTGGCGGCGGCCTCTTGCAAGGCGGCCAGGAATTCGCGCCGGTCAGCATCGTCTTTGAACACCTCCTGCATGGCATTGCCACGCAGCAAGACGTGATGCGCCAGGCCGGATGCAGCGAGGCGGGCCTGGCGTGCCATGGTGGGCGCGCGAACAGGGGCCCGCGCTCAGGCGAAGGCATCCACGCCGGTCAGGCGTTGATGCTCGCGCTGGGCGAAACGGTCGGTCATGCCGGCGATGTAGTCGGCCACGGCGCGGTGGCGGTCGGCGGCATTGGCATAGAACGCGGGCAGCAACGCCGGCTCGTTCAGGTAACGGGTGAACAGGCTGGCCACCACCGTGCGTGCACGCTCGGTGGCCAAAGCCACTTGCGGGTGGCGGTACAGCTCGCGGAACAAAAAGCGTTTGAGATCGGTGGTCTCGGCCCTTAACCGCTCAGTGAAGGCCACCAGCGGCGGGCCGGCACGCACGGCTTGCACATCGGCCGGTGCGTGGGCGTGTAGGCGAGTTTGGGTCTGCGCCACCACGTCATAGACCTGGTTCGACAACATGCGGCGTATGCATTCGAACAGCAACCGCCGCGGCGCGCGCTGGCCCAGGCCGGTGTGCTCTTGCTCAACCTCGTTCAAATAGCAACGCAGCAGCGGCACTTCGTGCAACTGCTCCAGGCGCAGCAGGCCCGAGCGCACGCCGTCATCGACATCGTGCGCGTTGTAGGCGATCTCGTCAGCTAGATTCACCACCTGCGCTTCCAGGCTGGGCTGGCCGCCTTGAATGAAACGTTGTGCCACGCCGCCCGGCTCGGCTTGTTCGAGCGCTGCGGCGCGGGCGCGCGAGCAATGCTTGAGGATGCCTTCGCGCGCCTCGAACGTGAGGTTAAGACCGTCGAACTGCGGGTAGCGCGCCTCCAGCTCGTCCACCACACGCAGGCTTTGCAGGTTGTGCTCGAAGCCGCCATGGGCCTGCATGCACTCATGCAGCGCGTCTTGCCCGGCATGGCCAAAAGGGGTGTGGCCCAGGTCGTGCGCCAGCGCAATGGCTTCCACCAGGTCTTCATTCAGTGCCAGGGCGCGCGCGATCGAACGGCCAACCTGAGCCACTTCGAGCGAGTGCGTCAGCCGCGTGCGGTACAGGTCGCCTTCATGGTTGATGAAGACCTGCGTCTTGTAGACCAGGCGGCGAAACGCGGTGCTGTGGACGATGCGGTCGCGGTCGCGCTGATGCTCGTTGCGCGGCGGCAGCACCGGCGGCTCGCTGGCGCGCCGCCCGCGGGTTTGGTGCGGGTGGCAGGCGTAGGTGGCCAGGGTCATCGCAGGGCTGCGGTAGGCGCACGGTGGGCGTCGATCGCAGCGGCCACCAGCATATCGGGCGCGCCGCGCACCACGGCGCGGCCCAGCGCTTCAATCAACACGAAGCGCATGTCACCGGCCTGCGCCTTTTTGTCGCCGCGCATCAGCTCGAGGTAGCGCGCGGTGGGCAAGGCCGGCGCTTGGACAGGCAAGCCGGCGCTTAACAACAGGGTGCGCAGGCGCTGCACAAAGGCTGGCGGCATGAGCCCCAAGCGCACCGACAACTCACTGGCCAGCACCATGCCGCAGGCCACCGCTTCACCGTGCAGCCACTGGCCATAGCCCAGGCCGGCCTCGATGGCATGGCCGAAGGTGTGGCCGAAATTGAGGATGGCGCGCAGGTTCGACTCGCGCTCGTCCTGGCCGACGACCCAGGCCTTGATTTCGCACGAGCGCTTGATCGCGTGCGCCAGCGCCGCCTTGTCGCGCGCCTTCAGCGCCTCGAGGTTGGCTTCGATCCAGCCCAGAAAGCCGTCGTCCGCGATCGGCCCGTACTTGATGACCTCGGCCAGCCCGGCAATCAGTTCGCGCGGCGGCAAGGTGGCTAGCGTGTCGAGGTCGGCGATGACGCGCAGCGGCTGATTGAACACGCCGATCATGTTCTTGCCGAGCGGGTGGTTGATCGCCGTCTTGCCGCCGACCGACGAGTCGACCTGCGCCAGCAAGGTCGTGGGCACTTGTACATAAGGCACGCCGCGCATGTAGCACGCGGCCGCGAAGCCGGTCATGTCGCCGATCACGCCGCCGCCGAGCGCGAACAGCACGGTCTTGCGATCGCAGCCCGCCGCCAGCAGCGCGTCGAACACGGTGTTGAGCGCCGGCCACGCCTTGTGGGCCTCGCCATCGGGCAGCACGATCAGCCGAACGTTCGCGAAGCGCCCGGCCAGCGCCACCTTCAGCCGGGCCGCGAACAGCGGCGCCACGGTTTCGTTCGTGACGATCACGGCGCTGGCGCCGGCAGGCAGATCGCGCCAAGTGTCGGCACGGTCGAGCAGGCCGGCGCCGATCAGGATGTCGTAGCCGCGCTCGGCCAGATCGATGTGGACACGCTCGAGGTCAATGTGCATCGGCGAAGTGTACGAGGGCGCCGCGCCTGCGGCGGGCCTCAACCGGGCGGGGAGTCGATCGGCGACGGCACATGCGCCGGGTCGATCACGCCGGCCAGTTCCAGTTGCATCAGGATCATGTTGACCAGCGTCGGCACCGAGGGCCGGCCGGTATCGATCACGAAGTGCGCGACCTCGCGGTACAGCGGATCACGCACGGCGTGCATCTCACGCAGACGGGCCAGCGGGTTGGCGACCTGCAACAGCGGGCGTTTCGCGTCGTGCCGCAAGCGGCGGAACAGTTCGTCCGGCGTCGAGCGAAGGTAGACGCATGTCGTGTGGTCCGTGAGCAGCGCGCGGTTCGCCGCGCTGAGCACGATGCCGCCCCCGGTGGCGATCACCCCGCCCGTGTCATCGACCAATTCGGCCAGCACCTCGGATTCGATCTGCCGGAAGCGGGCTTCGCCGGCTTGCTCGAAGAACGCGCTGATCGAGCAGCCGATGCGCTGCTCGATCACGCTGTCGGTGTCGACGAAATCGATCCCGAGCCGGCGCGCCAAGTGGCGAGCGACGGTGGACTTGCCACCGCCGGGCATGCCGATCAGGGCGATCGATAGACCGCGGAAGATCACGTCACGGCTGAACGACAATCGATTGGCTGTTGCTGTA
>JANOXU010000015.1:0-19288 GCA_031418595.1 Burkholderiales bacterium | reverse complement strand
GCCCTCGCCAGGCACAAACAGTCCACAGGACTGTTTGTGTCCGGGCTCGGTCTAGCAGGCATGAGCCTGCGTCGTCGTCGCGCCTTGCCAGCGCGCCGCATCGCAGCCCACTCGGGCGCGTCCAACTGCCGTTTCTAGGTTCAAACATCACACTGAGTGCGACAGCGGCCGATGCCGATGGCAGCGTGAGCCGGGTTGATTTCTACGCCGGCAGCACCCTGGTGGGCAGCAGCACCGGCGCGCCGTTCAGCATCACCTGGCCGGCCCTGGCCGCGGGCAGCTACAACTTGACTGCGCGCGCCACCGACAACCTGGGCGCCACCACCACCAGCGCCAGCGTGGGCATCAGCGTCACCGCGCCCGCTACCAGCACCACCTTGATCCCCAAGCGCAGCAGTTGGAAGTACCTGGTCACGCCGGCCGCGCCCGGCGGCGCCTGGGCCAGCCTGGCCTTTGATGACAGCACCTGGCTCAGTGGCGCCGGCCCGCTGGGTTATGGCGACGCTGACGTTGCCACCACCGTGTCCTTTGGTGGCAACAACGCCAGCCGCTACATCACCATCTATTTCCGCACCACCTTCCCGGTGGCCAACGCCGCGTTGGTGACGTCGCTCACCTTGAACCTGATGCGCGATGACGGCGCCGTCATCTACCTCAATGGCGTGTCAGTGGCGCGCAGCAACATGCCCAGCGGCGCAGTGGGCTTCAGCACCTTGGCGTCGTCCACCGTGGGCGGCGCGGCCGAGACCACCTACTACGCCATCACGCTGCCGCGCGGCGCGCTGCTCAGTGGCAACAACGTGCTGGCCGTTGAGCTGCACCAATCGGCCGCCAACAGCAGCGATTTGAAGCTGGATGCGGAGTTGACCGCGCGGCCATGATCACACCGATGCGCGGGCGCTCGGCGCTTGGCGCATGGGCGGTGCGGGCGCTGGTGGTGGCGCTGTTCGCCCTGGGTGCCAACACCGCCCTTGCGCACGGCGATGTCCACCAGCAGCTCACGGCGCTGACGCAGCGCATTCACGCCGAGCCCGCAGATGCCGCGCTGCTGCTGCGCCGAGCCGAGCTGCTGCGCCAACACCGCCAGCACGCGCGCGCGCTGGCTGACCTGCAACGCGCGCGTCGCGCCGGGTTGCCTGACTCGGCCATGCAAACCGCCTGGCATGTGGCCATGGCGCGGTTGGCGCAAGACCGAGGCGATGCCCGCTCGGCCTTGCGCTGGTTGAACCGCCACCTGAATGCGCCGGGGCATGACACGGCGTTGGATGCCGCGGCCTACGCGCTGCGAGCCAGCTTGCACACCCAGGCCGGCCGCCACCAGGCTGCCGCTGCCGACCAGGCTGCCCGGTTGGCCACCAACGCGTCGCCCGAGGTCGAGCACTACTTCGCGTTGGCCCAAGCCCATGAGCGCGCGGGCCAGCGGCACGACGCCCTGGCCGCCATCACCGCAGGCCAGGCGCAGCTTGGGCCGCTGCTGGTGCTGCGGCAGTGGGCGCTGGAGTTTCAGGTGCGCCAGCGCCAATGGCCCGCCGCCCAGGCCGTGCTGGACAGCCTGGTGACTGAGAGCCCGCGCTGCGAGGGCTGGCTGCTGCGGCGCGCTGAAGTGCATGCGCTGGCCGGGCAGGGCGCCTTGGCGCAAGAAGACATCGCGGCGGCATTGCAGGCCTGGCAGCAGTTGCCCGCGGGCGTGCAGGCCACGCCGGCCATGGTGGCGTTGCGCCAGCGCATGGAGGCTGTGCAGCAGGCTGTACAGATGCGCTAAGCGCCAGCCCGCTTGGCCGCCCAGCCTTCCTTTTGCAGCCAGGCCGTCACGCGCTCGGCATGGTCGCCCTGCACTTCGATCACGCCTTCCTTCACCGTGCCCCCGGCCCCGCAGGCGCTGCGCAAGCGCTTGCCCAAGTCAAGCAAATCGGCTTCGGGCAAGGGCAGGCCGCGCACCAGCGTCACGGCCTTGCCGCCGCGACCTTTGGTTTCGCGGCTGACGCGCACCTTGCCGTCGCCTTGAACCGCTTGTTTGCTCTGCTGGGCACAAGTGCATTGCGCCGGCGGCCGGCGGCAGGCCGGGCACATGCGGCCGGCTTCGCTGGAATAGACCAGGCCGCCTGAGGTTTTGGTGGGCATGTTGGGCAGTGAACGTGTGTGCACGCAAGCTTATCGCGCACCGAACACTGCACCAGCGGGCTTGAGTGGGCATTCAAAAAACTGTATAAACGTACAGTAACATGGATCTCTTCACCCCTGCCTTTCCTGCTTCTGCCGCCGCCACGCCTGGGGTGAGCAGCGGCGCGCGCCCGGCTTCGGCCCCCGTTGCCACTGCCACTGCCACTGCCACTGCCACTGCCACTGCCACGGCATCAGCTCCGTCGCCCCTGCCACCCCTGCCAACCGCGCCCGCTGTTGCCGGGCGCCAGGCGCTGCTGGCGCAGCCGCAAGCCCTGCACCCGGCGCTGTGGCGGGCGCACCAGTTGGGCCACCACCGCGAGGGCACCTGCGCCACCGGCTTTGCGCTGCTTGATGCCGAGCTGCCCGGCGGCGGCTGGCCGCACAGCGCCCTGACTGAGCTGCTGCTGCCCCACACCGGCCTGGGCGAGATGCGCCTGCTGGCACCGGCGCTGGTGGCGCTGGGCGGTCGGGGCGAGCCTGGCAGTGCCAACGCAGGCCCACGCAGCATCCTGCTGTTCGACCCACCGGCCCTGCTGTGCGGCTGGGCCTTGGCGCAACTGGGGGTGGATGCGCGCGCGCTCATCGTCATCCACGGCCGCGCCGGCCCGCGCCAGCACACCTTGGTCAACCCCGATCTGCTGTGGGCGCTGGAACAAACCCTGCGCAGCGGCCAGGCCGCCGCCGTGCTGGCCTGGTTGCCGGCGCGGCTGCGCGCTGAACATTTACGCCGCCTGCAACTGGCCGCGCAAGCGCATGCCGGGCCGGCGTTCGTGTTCAGCGGCATTGAAGCGCGCTGCAAACCCAGCCCCGCGCCGCTGCGTTTGAGCCTGGCCTGCGCCGGGCCTGATGTGCTGGCCGTGCGCCTGCTCAAGCGCCGCGGCCCGGCAAGCGGTGGGGTGCTGCACCTGGAGCTGCCCGCGGTGCTGGGGGCGGAACTGCGCGAACACTTGCCAGCGGCGCCATCAGGCCCGCATGGGCCACCGGGTGGCGCGGTAGCAGGGGTAGCAGGGGTAGCAGGGGTAGCAGGGATGGTGCGCTCGCACGCGCTATAGCAAGCCCATGGCACGCGTGTCGCCAGGCCTGGGGCAGCAGTCGGCACGGCCCACGAACGGTGGTGCGGTGGCCCGCGTTTGGCCGGTGCATCACGGGCCATGACGGGTGCACATCACTCCCGCGCAACCGGCAGCCCCCACCCACCGCCCACTCCTTCATCGCCATGCCTTCCCCCCTGTGGCTGGCCCTGAGCCTGCCGCACTTGCCCTTGCAAGCCTTCATGGCCACCTTGCCCGTGGCGCAGCGCGATCAGCCTGTGGCGCTGCTGCATGCGCAGCGCGTGCTGGCCGCCAACGCCGCGGCGGCGGCGTTGGGCATCGAGCCCGGCGCCAAGCGCGCCACGGCGTTGGCGCTGGCACCACAGCTCATCACCGGCCAGCCTGATGCCTTGCGCGAACGTACCGCACTGCACACCGTGGCCCATGTGGCGCTGGTCTTCACGCCCATGGTGGTGCTGCTGGATGAGGGCCGCACGCACGGTGTCTTGCTCGAACTGCGCGCCAGCCTGCGCTACTTTGGCGGCGCCGTGGCCTTGCTGAAAAAGCTGCACGCCGCCCTGGCGCCGCTGGGCCTGGCCGTGCAAGCGGCCAGCGCGCCCACGCCCGCAGGCGCCTGGCTGCTGGCGCAGTGGCGCACGGGCCTGGCCCTGGGCGCGCGCAGCCAGCAGTTGAGTGCCTTGCGCACGCTGCTTGATGGTGTGCCCACCACGCTGCTGGGCCAAGACGCCGAACACGCCCAGGCCTTGCAAGCCATGGGCTTGACCACCCTGGGCGGCTTGCGCGCGCAGCCGCGCGACGGCCTGGCGCGGCGCTTCGGCCCGGCCTTGTTGCTGCAGATCGACCGCGCCCGTGGCGAGCAGCCCGACCCGCGCCAGGCCTTCGTGCCCGCCGCAGTCTTTGAAACCAAGCTCGAACTGCACGAGCGGGCCGACGACGCCGAGCAACTGCTGCACGCCGCCGCCGTGCTCTTGCTGCGCCTGGTGGCCTGGGCGCGCGCGCGGCAGGCACGCATTGCCCGCTTCACGCTGCGCCTGCGCCATGAGCAGCGCCACCGCCAAACCGAACAGGTCAACGAGTTCACTGAACTGCCCATCGCTTTGGCCCTGGCCAGTGACGATGTGGCGCATCTGCAAGGCCTGCTGCGCGAACGCCTGCAGCGCCTGGTGCTGCCCGCGCCCACGCTCGAACTGCACCTGCATTGCCGCGAACTCGAACACCGCGCTGCGCCTTCGGGCGAACTCTTTCCCACCCAGGCCAGCCAGCGCGAAGGCCTGGCGCGTTTGCTTGAACGCCTGCAAGCCCGCCTGGGGCCCGAACAGGTGCGCCGCCTGGTGCTGGTGCAAGACCACCGGCCCGAACGCGGCACGGTGCTGTTGCCTGTGCAGCCAGGCGTTAACACCCCAGCCGCCAACGTGCCCGCCGCGCTGCTGCAAGCGCCGCAGCACGACCCGCTGCCCCTGCACCGCCCGGTGTGGTTGCTGCACCCCGCGCAGGCCCTGCACGAACGCCAGGCCATGCCTTTGTTCGAAGGCCGGGCGCTGCAAGTGCTGGCTGGCCCCGAGCGCATTGAAACCGGCTGGTGGGATGGTGATGTGGCGCTGCGCGACTACTACATCGCGCAAACGCACGGCGGCGCGCTGGTGTGGGTTTACCGCGACCGTTTGCCTGGGCCGCCTGGCGAGCCTGGCTCGGGCTGGTACTTGCATGGGCGCTTTGGCTGAGAACTTGTCCGTAAATAGGAGGGCCCCGGCCCTTCGGGTTGAGGCCAAAGGGCGCGTCTGCATCCATCGCCCTTTGGTCTCAACGCAGGGTTCTCCTATTTACGGACAAGTTCTAAGCCTTGACGCGGCAGTCAAGCGCGCACTGCACTGCACTGCGTGACCACGTGTGGCCTGCCACCTTTCACCCATAAAGTCTCCCAAATGGTGTGCCAGAATGTTTGCCAGATCATCTGCCAAACTTCAACCCATGAACGCCACCCTCACCCTGGACAAGACCGGCCGCGTGCTGATTCCCAGTGAAGTGCGCCGCCGCTTGAATTTGCTGCCGGGCGCGCGCCTGAACCTTGAACTGCTCGCCGAACGCATCGAGATCACCGCAGCGCCCAGCGCCGAGCCCGTGGTGGCCGCGGCTCCCAGCCGCAGGCGCGTTTTGCCGGCCAGCGGCCGCCCCTTGAACGCTGCCGCAGCCACGCGCGCTGAACGCGACGCACAGGCGCGCCGCCGCACGCAGCGCTGAGCCTGCCAATGAGTCTGTTGCTGGATACCTCGGTGGTCATCGCCTCGCTGGACGGCGACGAACCCCACCATGCCGTGTGTGACCGCCTGCTGGCCGCGGGTGGCCACCGCCTGTACGCACATGCGCTGACCGAGACCTTCTCCATCCTCACCGGCTCCCGGCAGGGCCGGCGGCTGCGCCCGGCGCTGGCTGTGGAACTCATCGACGCCAGCGTGCTGCCCTTCGTCGAGCTCGTGCACCTCACCGGCAAAGAGACGATGGCGGCCATTGCCGAAACCGAACGCCGAGGCGTGCGCGGTGGCGCCGTCTACGACTGGCTGCACCTGGCAGCGGCACGCAAGGCCGGCGTGCAGGCGCTGGTGACGCTGGACGTGCGCGACTTCCAGGCCCTGGCCAGGCCGGGCGACCCGGCGGTGCGCATGCCCTGAGGCAGCAGCTCTTCGCGGCCTCGGGGCAGTTTCAAACTTGCTTCAGGCGCAACCCCGCTGACGCGGCGGCGGTTGCTACCACATCGATATCGGTCGTGGCGCGCTGGTAGCCGTGGGCGGCCAACGCAAAGCTGAGGTCTCGCGCCATGCGCCTGGCCAGCGCGTGGCCACCGTTCACGCACGACACCGCGCCGTCGTCATTGCAGGTGCGCAGCAGTGGGTTCAGCTTGATGCAGCCATTCCAGATTCATCTCGACCAGGCTGGCAAGATGCGCCCCTTCCCACTCGCCCACCGCCCACCATGATCGACCTGCATTACTGGCCCACCCCCAACGGCTGGAAAATTTCCATCGCGCTTGAAGAGATGGGCCTGGCATACACGCTCAAGCCCGTGAACATTGGGCGCAGCGAGCAGTTCAAGCCCGAGTTCCTGGCGATCAGCCCGAACAACCGCATGCCCGCCATCGTTGACCATGCGCCCGCAGGCGGTGGCGCACCCGTGAGCGTGTTTGAAAGCGGCGCCATCCTGATCTACCTGGCTGAAAAAACCGGCCGCTATTTGCCCGCTGACTTGCGCGGCCGCATCGCCACACTTGAATGGTTAATGTGGCAAATGGGCGGGCTGGGGCCCATGGCCGGGCAGAACGGGCACTTCAAGCTTTATGCGCCCGAGCAAGTGCCCTACGCACTGGAGCGCTATAGCAAGGAGGTGGATCGTTTGTACGGCGTGCTCGACGGCCAGCTCGGCCGCACACAGGCCCATGTGGCGGGGGCCGAGTACAGCATTGCCGACATGGCCATCTTCCCCTGGGTGCGCACGCACAAGGCGCAGGAAGTTGATTTGCAGCGCTTCCTGAATGTGGCGCGTTGGTACCAGGCTTTGATGCAACGCCCCGGCGTGCAACGCGGCATTGATTTGGGCAAGGAACTGCGCGCGAGCGCGCTCACCGAGGACGCGCGCAAGGCCTTGTTCGGGCAGACCGCCGACAGCGTGCGCAACGCGGCCGGCAAGCCGGGCTGAATTCAAGGCAGGTTGTCGATGGCCACCGGTTCCACCGCATCCGCCAGCTCAAACCCGAACACGCGCGCATAGAAATACGCCTCGGCGTCGATGGCCCGGCGGATGCTCGCGGCCTGCCGGAAGCCGTGGCCTTCGCCGGCGAATTCGATGTAGGCCACGGGCAGGCCCTTGGCCTTGACCGCGGCGTGCATCTGGCGGCTTTGTTCGGGCGGCACGGCCAAATCATCGCTGCCCTGGAACAGGATCAACGGGCAGTTCAGGCCCGCAGTGTGGTGGATGGGTGAGCGTGCGCGGTACAGCTCGGCGCGCTCGGGCCAGGGGCCGATCAGGCTGTCGAGGTAGCGTGCTTCGAATTTGTGGGTGTCGCGCGCCAAGGCTTCCAGGTCGCCGATGCCATACAGGCTGGCGCCGGCGGCAAAGGTGTTGTGAAACGTTAAAGCCGCCAGCGTGGTGAAGCCGCCCGCGCTGCCGCCGCGAATGATGAGCCGTTGGCCATCGACCAGGCCCTGGGCCACCAGGTGCTGCGCGCCGTGCACGCAGTCTTCCACATCCACCACGCCCCACTGGCCTTTCAGGCGTTCGCGGTAGGCGCGGCCGTAGCCGGTGCTGCCGCCGTAGTTCACATCGAGCACGGCAAAGCCGCGGCTGGTCCAGTACTGCAACCCGGCCTTGAACACGGGCACGGTGGCGGCGGTGGGGCCGCCGTGGCTCAGCACCATCAGCGGCGGCTTTTCGCCCGCGGGCGCGGTGAAGTCTTGATTCACCGGCAGGTAGACCAGCGCATGCGCGCTGCGGCCCTGCGCGGTGGGAAATTCAATGGCCTGCGGCACCGAGGTGTAGCCAGGCTCGATGGCCAGGCCGCTGCCACGCTTGATCACCTCGGCCTGGCCGCTGTTCAGTTCAATGCTCACCACGCTGGGTTCGAGCAGCGGCGAGCCGGCCACGCACACCACGCGCCCAGCGTGTGCGTGCACGCTGGCGAACCAACTGCAGGGCAGGCTGAATTTCGTCAACACCAGGCTCGATGTGTTCAGCCAGGCCAGGTGCATGCTGCCCTGTTGGCTGTAGGCGCAGACGATGCGCTCTTCGCCATCAAAGGCATAGTTGGCAGCGCCAAAGTTCCAGTGCGGCGCGCCGAATTCTGCGGCCATCGGCATGAGGTTTTGCATCTGGCCATCACGCCAGCGGTACAGGTTCCACCAGCCGCTCTTGTCGCTGACGAAATGCAATTCGCCCTGGGGCGACCACTGCGGCTGACACACCGATTCGTTCGCGCCGCCGGCCACGCATTGCGCCACGCCCAGGCGGCCATCTTCCAGCACCGGCGCGAGCATCAATTCGGTGTCGTCCCACGGCATGTTGGGGTGGCGCCATTGCACCCAGGCCAGTTGGCGGCCATCGGGGCTCAGGCGCGGCGCGCAGTAAAAGTCGCAGCCGCTGGCCACCACCGCGCCACCGGCCTCGTCGCCTTGCGCGTTCAACAGCACCAGCGTGTTCACAGCCTCGCCGCTGGCACGGTGGTCTTCGCGCACGGCGTACAAGCGCTCGTGGGCGGGGCTGTATTGCAAGTCGGCATAGCGCAGCGCGGCCTGTGGCACGTCGGGCGTGATCGGCCGCGGTGCCGCATCGCCAGCCACGCGGTAAAGGCGCTGGTCAGCGAAGTGGCTGAAGAACAACGTTAGGCCCGCCATCAAGTACGAGCAGCCGCCGTATTCATGCACCCGCGTGCGCACATTGAAGGGCGCGGGTGTGAGTTCACGCAGGCGGCCATCGCTGCCTCGGCGCATGAGCGTGACGCGGCCCTTCTCGGCCGGGCGGCCCTCTTGCCACAGCACGGCATCGGCGTCGATCTGGGTGTCGCTCAGGGTCACCGTTTCGGCCACGATGGCGGCCGAACTGAGCGGCGAGTGCCAGGCACCATAGGGGCGTTGCTGCATCATGAATCCATCACCAATTGCGTTTGCGTGACCACGGCGCACAGCTTGCCGTCTGCATTGCGGATCAACGTTTGCCAGACCTGCGTGGTCTTGCCGCGGTGAAAGGCCGTGGCCTCGCCCGTGACCACGGTGCCCACCTTGGCGCCAGCGATGAACTTGGTGCTGGAGTCGGTGGTGGTGGTGCGTTGTTCTGGCGCCAGGTTCACCACGGTGCCGATGGCGCCCAGCGTGTCGGCAAACGCCATGTAGGCGCCGCCGTGCATGGTGCCGCCGGCCGTGCACAAGTCGGGCCGCACCAGCAAGGTGGCGCGAACACACTCGGGGCTGGCGTCAATGACCTTCACCCCCATCAGGCCCGGGAACAGCGGGTCGATGAGTTGCTGGATTTGTGCGGCAGTCAGGGCCATGGGGCGAGCCTTTTCAAAAGCAGGTGGATGAGTGTCGCACCGCGCCGCAAGCGCCCGGCTGGCGCCAAACCCTGCGCGCCGCGGGCCGAGGCTGCGGGCCTGGCGCTGGCCATCTGTTGGGCAAACGCGACTGGCCGGCACGGTGCCCACAGCGCCTGCCGCAGGCGGCGGTTCCCTTTTGGCGCAATGGCCCCGTGCGACACGGGCTTACCCCAGCTTGGTGCCGAGTCGGCGATGTAGTCTCATCGCGCCGTTTCCGGCAACCCCTTCTTTGCTTGCAGCGCCATGCCCAACATTCTGAACAAACAACTGCTTCTCGCAGCCGGCTTGGCCAGTGCCGCCGCCCCCACCTTTGCACAAACCGCGGCCGCGCCGCAAACCGTGGTCGTCACCGGCTCGGTGCGCGAACGCGCTGTGCTTGATGCGCCCTATGCCATCACCGTGATTGACGCTGAAACCTTGCGTGCCAGCGGCCCGCAGATCAACCTGTCAGAAGGCCTGGCGCGCGTGCCCGGCCTGGTGGTGGCCAACCGCAACAACTACGCCCAAGACTTGCAGATCAGCTCGCGCGGCTTCGGCGCGCGGGCCGGCTTTGGCGTGCGCGGCTTGCGCCTGTACAGCGACGGCATTCCCGCCACCATGCCCGACGGCCAGGGTCAGGTCGCGCACTTCGACCTGGCCGGCGCGCAGCGCATCGAGGTGCTGCGCGGGCCGTTCTCGGTGCTCTACGGCAACGCCTCGGGCGGCGTGATCGCGCTGTTTTCGGCCCCGGCCACCACGCGCCGCTTCGAGGTGGCGGCCGATGCTGGCAGCTTCGGCCTGCGCCAGTTGCGCGTGCAAGGCGCCACGCCGCTTGAAGGCGGGTTCGATCTGGGCCTGAGTGCGTCGGTGATGGAAAGCACCGGCTTTCGCCCGCGCAGCGAAGCGCAGCGCACGCTGGGCAACATGCGCCTGGGCTGGCAAGGCGCGAACGACCGCGTAACGTTTCAGATAGGCAGCCAGGAGCAAAGCGCCCAAGACCCGCTTGGGCTGGACCGCGCCCAGTTCAACGCCAACGCGCGCCAGACCAATGCCCTGGCCACGCAGTTCAACACCCGCAAGACGATTGACCAAACCCAGGCCGGTGCCAACTGGCGCCACCGTTTCGAAGGTGCCGGCGCGTTGAGCGAGAGCAGCGTCAGCGTCTACGGCGGCGAGCGCGGCGTGGTGCAGTGGCTGGCCATCACCCCGGCCACCCAGGCCAACGTGCGCCATGGCGGCGGCGTGATCGACTTCGACCGCCGCTACAGCGGCGCCGACGCACGCTTGACCTGGCGCTTCACGGCGCTGGATGTGGTGGCCGGCGTCACCGCCGAGCGCCAGCAAGACGCACGGCGTGGCTATGAAAACTTCACCGGCGCCGGCGCGGCCCAGGTGCTGGGTGTGACCGGCGCGCTGCGCCGCGACGAAACCAACCGCGCCGACACGCGCGAAGGCTTTGCCCAGGCCGACTGGGCCTTAACGAATGAAGTCAGCCTGACTGCCGGCCTGCGTTCCGGCACCGTGACCTTGAGTGCCAGCGATGCTTACCTGAGCAATGGTGACGATTCCGGCAGCGTGAAGTTCAACTACACCAACCCGGTGGCCGGAGCGCGCTGGCGCGCCACGCCCAACCTCACGCTGCATGCCAGCGCGGCGCGCGGCTTTGAGTCGCCCACGCTGGGCGAGCTGGCTTACGGCCCGAACGGCATCGGCGGCTTCAACGCCGCGTTGAAGGGGCAGGGCAGCCGCCAATACGAGTTGGGTGTGAAGTGGCGCCAGGGTGCGTTCAGTGCCGATGTGGCGGCCTTTCAGGCCGACACCACCGATGAAATCGGTGTCAACACCAACAGCGGCGGGCGCCAGTCGTTCCAGAACGTGGGCCGCACGCTGCGCAGCGGGTTCGAGGCGTCGGGCGCGTGGCAAATCAACGCCGCCTGGCGCGCCAGCTTGGCCTTCACCGTGCTCGACGCCAAGTATGTCGACGGCTTCCTCACCTGCCCGGGCATTCCGTGCACCACCACCGGCGCCAAGGTGCCGGTGGCCGCTGGCAACCGCATCGCCGGCACGCAGCGCGGCAGCGCCTTTGCCGAACTGGCCTGGCGCGGCGGCGCGCTGGGTGATTGGGCGGTTGAAGCGCGCGGCATGAGCCAAACGGCGGCGAACGACCGCAATGACGACTTCGCCGGCGCCTACGTGGTGATGAACCTGCGCGCCAGCCGCGAATGGGCGCTGGGTGGCGACGGGCTGCGGCTGCAAGTGCTGGGCCGCGTCGACAACCTGGCGGACCGCGTGCACGCCGGCAGCGTGATCGTGAACGAAGCCAATGCCCGCTTCTTCGAGCCCGGTGCACCGCGCAGCGGGCTGATCAGCGTGCGTTTGCTGAAGCGCTGGTGATGGTGCGCCCCTCGTCGCGTGGGTACACGCGCCGGCCCAACGGCCGGTAGGCCGTTGGGCGTTCCGGCGGGCAGTTCCCGCGCAGGCGGGAACTGCTGATCCGCCTCCACTCCCCCGAGGGGACTGAGGCCGGACGTAAAACCGTCCTGAGGACGGTTTTACGCCTGCCGAAGGACAGCCGCGTGCCGCGGCTGGCGGCGGGCCGGCTTGCGGGCTGAGGCCGGACACAAACAGTCCCCGCGGACTGTTTGTGCCTGCCGAAGGCCATGGGCCTGTGGCCCATGGCGGCCCGGCGCTCGGCCCGCTGCGCGCGGTTGACACAGGGTGTCTCAAGACGCCGGCACACTGCGCTGTGCCCGCTGCCACGCCGCCAGCATCATCTTGAACGAATGGTGCTCGGGGCCGATGCCGCGGCAGGCTGAGGCATCCACCACCTGCACCGGCGCGCCGGGCTGGTTGATGCCTTGGGCCTTCATCACCGCAGCGTCGAGTGAATCATGCAGGTGGATGCCGGGGATGATGAGTTCACCCCGCTGCGAAGCGCGCAGCGCCGGCCAAGGTGCATGTTGGCGTGCGGCATCGGTGGCGGCGCGGATCGCGGCCGTGCGCGCCACCAGGGGCTGCGCCGGCAAACCGCTGAATGCATAGGCGTCGGGCACCAGCACTTGGGCATAGACGCTGTAGCGCGGCGCGTTCGGGAACAGGCCGAAGCGGTTGTAGAAGGCTTCGGCCAGCAGGCCTGGCGACGCGCGGCGCGCGATCTTGGCCACGGCGTTGCCGGTGGGCAGGCCGAACACGGCGCGCTGCTCGATGCCGAAGTCGAGCTGGCGAAAGGCAAAACGTGCCGGGCGCAGCGTGTACAGCGCGTCCACCCCCGCCACATGCTGCGCCGGGAAGAACAAGCCTTCGGTGCTGCGCTCGATCACCGGCGCGCTGAGCCCATCGACCTGGCCGATATAACAAAAGGCATGATCCGACACGGCCTCGCGCGCGGCGCGAATACCCAGCGCCTGCGCGATCAGGCCCGGCGTGTGCAGCGCCCCGGCGGCCAGCCACAGGCGCCGTGCACGCAGCTCGCCATGTGCCGTGTGCACGCGCACCGGCCACGCGCCGCTGGCCAGCGCAAAGCCGTGCGCCAATTCAGGCTGCAACGCCAGGCGGCCGGCGCGCTGGGCCTGCAAGCGCAGCAATTCGGCCCAGGGGCGAATCGGCCGCCAGGGCACGAACAAATGCGGCTGGCCGAGCCGGGTGCGCACCGGCGTGCGCGGGTAAAAGCGCGCAAACAGCGCCGTGAAATCATCATCGGCCGCGGCGCCGAAGTTGCTGCGCCAGCCGGTGGGAATCACGCCATGCCAGGCATTGCCCAAGCCGCCCAGGCCGAGGTACGAGCACGGCACCGTGGCGCGTGCGTCGTAGTGCGCGTACTGCCCCACGCGCGGCCCGCCCAGCACCAGCACGCTGCGGCTGTGTTCCAGGCCCAGCACGGCGCCCAGCGCGGCCAGGCCCGAACCTATGACGATGTCTTCGAAATCCAAAGCCGGTTGCTCAGGTAGGTGTAGCCGTACCAGCGCACTCCCATGCCGCGCAGCAGCAGGTCCAGCGGGCGCAGCAGGCAGGGCCGGCGCTCGGCCAGCTGCATCAACATGCCGTACAGGCTGAACAGGCCGGCATCGAGGTGATGTTTGAACGGGCGGCGGATGCGTTCGAACAGCCGCCTGCCCGTGCCGCCTTCTTCGGGCCAGTGCGGCGCCAGCATGAATGCGGCCAGCCGCGCGTGCGAAGTGGCAATGTTGTCGCCGCCCGGCAATTCATGGGGCTGGCCGTAGACCAGGCCCAGCGTCAGCACACGCCCCAGCGGCAGCGCGCGCACTTCCTGTTCAGCCAGATGTTTGACGCGCGGGTACTCGTAGCAGGCGCTGCGCTCGTTCACGATGACCGATGACGACGACAGGTACACCACCTCGGCCACGCCGGCATGGGCCAGGTGCCGGATCATGGCGCTGTTGTGCGCCGGCACGCGCGAGTAGGCGAAGACCCAAACCCGGTCTTGCGGCGTGAAGGCGAAGCTGGCCAGTTCGCTGTGGCCGAGCCGGGCGCTGAAGCGTTGCGCCACGCGCGGCTCGTCCGCCACGGCGCGCCAGACCTTGGCGTTCATGCCAAGCACGACTTCGCGGCGTGGCGGTGCGGGCGAGTCAGGCGGGTCAGTGGCAGCCATGCTGATGCTTGGGTAAAAGGCGTGATGACGACAGGCTCACGTGATGGGCCGACTTTAACGAGCCGCGGCCGGCCAACTGCTTGCGTGCAAACACTCAAGCCTGGTCGCAACAGCGGGCAGCAGAATTCGTGCATGAATCACGTTTTCATTCGCCCGGCGCAGGGCAGCGTGTTGCGCCGCTGCAAAGCCCTGGCCCATGTGTTGCCTGCCGTGTTGGCTGCGCTGCTGGCGCCGGCCACCCAAGCCGCCGACCGCCCCTTCCTGGCCACCACCAGCGCCGCGGCTGAGGAAGACGACGACCGCGTGTGGTCGGTTGAAACCACCTGGCAGAAGCTCGGCTCGGAACGTGGCGTGAGCGTGGCCGCGGAATATGCCTTCAACCCGACGAATTCGTTGCAGTTTGAGCTTGCGCATGAACGCGCCGGCGGCAGCGCCGTGCGCGGCGCGGGCCTGGAATTCAAGCACCTGTTCAACCACATTGCGCGCGACGGGTATGGCTGGGGCCTTGGCGCAGAGCTAACGTTTGAAAAAGACAGCGGCCAGGGTTGGCGCCGCAGCGGCCTGGCGCTGACGGCGCCGCTAACGTTTCAAATCATGCAAGGCGCGGGTTTTGTGCACCTCAATGCCGGCGTCGTCAAGCCCGTGGGCTCGCCGCGCGCGTGGTTTCGGTCGGTGGCCGTTCAGGGTGAAGCCTGGCGCCGCACCGAGCTGTTTGCCGAAGCCGCCGCGCAAGGCGAACAACGCTTGCTGCATGCCGGCGTGCGCTGGTGGGTTCAGCGCGAGAAGCTGGCGCTCGATGTTTCAGTGCAGCGCGTGCGTGAAGGCGGGCAACGCGAAAGCGGCGTGGTGCTGGGGTTGGCCTGGTACGACCTGACCTGGTAGCGCTGCCTGGGTCAAGGTGCCGGTGGCGCCACCGCCGCGCCCTGAATGCCATGCCGCGTCAGCGCCTGGGCCACGAAGCCCGAGGCCTTCATCTCTTCCACAAAGCCGTGCAAATAGCGTGCCCCGGCATCGCGGCCCTTGGGTGTGGCCATGGCCTGGTTGATGACCATGAAGCGCCCGGGCAGCAGGCGCAGGCCGCCGATGCGCTGCGCGTCGGCTTCAAGCTGCTGTTTCACACCGGCGGCCACGTCGAGCTTTTGCGCCAGGAAGACATCGATCACGGTTTGCGAGGTGGCTGAATGGACGATCTTGGCCTGCTTCAACTCGCGGCTCAAGTACAGGTCGTACGCGCTGCCCTTGGCCGCTGAAACGCGCACGCCGGGTTGGTCGACCTCATCGTTGCTGCGCAGCGGTGACGTGTTGGTCACCAGGTAGGCGCCTTCGATCACCACGTAAGGCGGCGTTTGTAGCATGTCTTGCCCGCGCACCGGGTCGATGGCCACGAAGGCGATGTCCCAGGCGTTGCTCTTGGCGCCATCCACCACCTTGCCGGCGGCTTCATATATGACGAGTTCCAGGCCCACGCCCAGGCGGCGCGCCAACTCGGTGGCCAGGTCGACCGACACGCCGTGCGGCGCCTGATTCGCCGCGCCGCGGTTGGCCAGGATCGGGTTACCCAGGTTGATGGCGGCGCGCAGCTTGCCGTTGGGGGCGAGTTCAGTTTTGGCGGCTTCGGTGTTGAGGTTCATGGTGGTGGTGCAGGCCAATAGCAGGGCGCAGGCCGCATACAAGGTGGATCGCATGACAAGTCGCCCCGTGGGTTTGAGGGTGGGTGTCGAAGGTGGCGGTATCAAGCCTTTGACTTGGAGCACGGTTATACCCACTGCCGGCGCCTGCGGCGCTGCTGGCGTTGCGCGCACAGTGAGCGACAGGCGCCAAACCCGACCCTTTGCCGTCGCCCGCCCGCTCATGTCGATTGAACGCAGGGCACGCGTGTTCGATTGCGAAACACGATTCAACCTTCCCTGGAGCGAGGCCGATAGCGCACCCGTCTGCCCAGGCTCAGTTCGAACACAACCTCGAGCTCCAGCTCGCCGCCATCAACGCCCTGTGCAACCTGTTCGCCGGCCCGAGGTTTGCACAAACGAGTTCACGGTGACGGCGCCACGGGCGTCCCATGCTTCGAGAGGCGCTGATAGCCTTCAGCCAGGTGCGCGCCAGGCAAGCCCCGGGCTGGCGCTGATCTCGCCGGCTTTGCTCACCACCAGCACACCCACCTGCCAGCGTTTTGCCAGGGCCAGTGCAGCCGTCGCGCTGCCCATGAACATCGGCTTGGTCAGTGCATCGGCCAGGGCGCAACTCGGCGCCAGCACCACCACACATGAAAGCTGCGCGGGCGAATAGCCGCTGCGTGGGTCGAGGATGTGGTGGTCGCGCAGGTTGGCGCTGAAGCTCACCTTGTCGTCTGCTGAGCAGGCGATGGCGCGGCCATCAGCCACGATCGTGGCCAGCAGCTCGTCGGCCTGGCGCGGGTTGGCCACGCCCAGCCGCCAAGGCTCGCCTTGTTGAGCGCGGCCCAGCGGCAGCCATTCGCCGGTTTGCAGCAGGGCATGTTCAATGCCGTGCTGGCGCAGGGCCGCAGCGGCTTCGTCAGCAGCAAAGCCTTGCGCGATGCCGTTCAGCGTGACTGCCATGCCGGGCCGGGCCAGGGTGATGCGTTGTGGCGCCACGTGCAGGCCACGCCAGCCCACATGCGCCAGCGCGGCGCGCAGCTCGGCCGGCTGCGGCCGGCGCTGCTCGCGCGTGGCCTGCTGCCACAGTTGCCACAGCGGCTGCACCGTGGGGTCGAACAGGCCGCCGCTGGCTTGGGCCATATGCCGGGCCAGCGTCAACACCCGCACCAGTTCTGGCGCGGGGTTGTGCAGAACGCCGCTGCGGTTCAGGCGCACGAGTTCGCTGTCGGGCCGGAACAGGCTCATGAGTTGATCGACGCGCTGCACCGCGCTGGCCGCCGCGGCCACGCCGCGTTGCGCCACCTGCTCATCTGAATGTGCAGCCCGCAGCCACACCGTGGTGCCAAAGGCGAGCAGGGCGGTTTCGCGCCAGTGCAGCGCCGCGGGCCTGGCTGTGCGCGCCAGCGCCACTGCCGGCCCGAGTGCGGCGCCCAGGCCCCAGGCCAGACGCAAGGCATCACGGCGTGTGGCTGGTTTCATGCTGTAGCCGGCAAGGCACGAATCGGGATCGTGCGGCCCTTGTGCTGCAACACCAGCGGCAGGCAGGCCTTGGGGTTGTCGTGTGTTTGCACGCAGTCCAGGCATTGAAAGCATTCGCTGTAAGCCACCTTGCCGGTGGGTTCGATGGCCTGGTATTCACAGCGGTGGCGGCAGGTCTGGCACGGCGTGCCGCATTCGCTGCGGCGCGGTATCCAGTTGAAGATGCGCACCCGGCCCAGCACGGCCAGGGCCGCGCCGAGCGGGCAGATGTAGCGGCAGTAGCCGCGGTAGACCACGGTGCCCAAGACCAGGCAGGTCACGGCAAACAGCAGGTAGGGCCACTCGCGCTGAAAGTGCAGGCTGATGGCGGTCTTGAAGGGCTCCACCTCCACCAGAGTGTCCGTCAGTGGCGAGGCCACGGCCGCGGTGCCCACCAGCACAGCGAGCACACCGTACTTGATGCGCTTGAGCGCATGGTCGGTGTGCAGGCGCAGGTGGCGCTGCACCAGGCCCAGGCGTTTTGCCAGCAGAGCCACCAGTTCTTGCAAGGCGCCGAAGGGGCACAGCCAGCCGCAGAACGTGCCACGCCCCCAGACGAGCAGGCTGGCAAACGTGAAGATCCACAGGACAACGGCCATCGGGTCAGCGAGCAGGAATTCGGCGCTGCGCCCGGCAGCCAGCGCTTCGACCAAGGCGGTGAGGCTGACGACGGTGAGTTGCCCCTGCGCGTACCAGCCGATGAAGACGAGCGTGAACAGCAAGAAGGCGATGCGAAAGCCGCGCAGGCGCTGCACGCTGGCCGCTGTTTTGCGCTGCCAAACCAAGCCCGCGGTCAACACCAACAGGCCGGCGCCAAGCACGAGCAGATCAGTTTGTCGCTGGCCCCAGGGCTCCAGCCACTTGGGTGTTTCGCGCTGCGGGCGAAAGTCTTCGGCCTGCGCGATGCTGAAGGGTCGTTTGAAGCCGGCCAGGGCGATGCCGCTGGCGGCATCGCTGGTGCCTTCGCCCGTGCGCCGCCACACCGCAAGGGCCATCTCCACCGGCTGCCACACATCCAGCGCAGCGCCACCGTCTGCGGCGCGCACACTGAAGTAGCGCGGCACCGACGTGCCCGACACGCCCGAATGCTGGCCCGACATGCGCAGGCCCTTTTGCCAGGCCAGTGGCTCCAGCACAAAGCTGCGGCCGTGTTGTTTCAGACTCAGCGTGGCGCCGCGCTGGCCGCTGGTTGCGGTGCCGGGCTCCACCAGGCCGTAGCGCCCGCCGTCCAGCACCATGAGCACCGGCACGCCTTGCTCGCGCAGGGCGCGTACCTCGCGCCAGCGCGGCGCGTCGAGCAAGTTGCGGCCGGCCTGTGGAATGCCCACGAAGGCCAGCCAAAAATCCACCCCGGCAATCTTCGGGCGAATGGTGGCCTCGGAGTCGCGCCCGGCGCCCGCCGTGCCTGTAAATGCAGCGTTCAGTGCCTGGTGTTCGATGGCCCACGCTTGCAGCAACTGCGCCGTCATCAAGCCATTGAAGCCGGTGCGTTGATAGCGGTCGTCGCGGCCACCGCTGGCGGGTTTGACGGCCACCGCCTTGGGGTCTGTCAGCGCGGCCTGCGCGGCCTGGGCCATCTGCGCAACTTGCGCGGCCGATTCCATGATGCTGCGGTCGATCGCATTCACGCTCACGGTGCCGGCCACCACACCGTGCAGCGTGGCGATGGTGGGCGTGACCACGCGCTGCGCCTTGGCGCCCAGCACATGCACCTGGTGGTGCACGGTCACGCCCTTGTACTGCTGCGCAAAGCCGTTGAGTTGGGCCGTGCCCATTTCAGAGCGAAAGATGGGCTCCATGTGGGACAGCAGCCTGGAGGTGACGAAGGCACCGTCGCGGTCCATCACCACCATCACGTTCACCGGTTTGCCACCGTAGCCCGCAACGGGCTCCAGGTCCACGGTCTCGAACACATAGTTCTGCAACTCGGGCCCTTGACCAGTGCGAGTGAACACCGGCCACACCGGCAGGTGGCCCAGCATCTCGCCCACCAGCCAGGGCGGCGGGAACATGGCTTCGACCTGGGCTTTGTTCAGGGTGCCGGCCAGGCCGCTGCTGCTGCACAGCACCAACACCGCGGCGGCAAGCCAACAGGCCACGGCACAAAGAGGCGGCAGCGGCATGGGCACGGGCGCCTCTGCCAGGCCTATTTCTGAATGGTGTTCAGGTACGCCACCAACTCCTTGAGTTGCTGGTCGTTCAAGGTGTCTTTCCAGGGTGGCATGCCGGCGTCGGGCCGGCCGTTGCGGATGGTGGTTTGCGCCACCTCCTGCCACTT
>JANOXU010000014.1:0-37783 GCA_031418595.1 Burkholderiales bacterium | reverse complement strand
GGCTGAACATTCTTGCTGATCAGGTGGGCGCAAGCTGCTGGCGTCGGCGCCAAAGACCTAAGGCAAGAGGCTCAGCCGAACAGCCTGAGTGGGGTCTGGTGCATCGCGCAGTTCGCTGAGCAGCACGGTTCCACCATTTCTACGGTGGAACACAAAGCGCCCGATCTGGGCAAAGCGGTTGCCCGCCACGGTGATCGGCGCCAGCGAATAGCGCGCCGTCAAGGCAAGCGTTGCTGAGTTGCAGATGGCCAAATGGGTGAAGCATTCGAACAGGCGATCAAACCGCGCATCGCAAAGTGTTCTGGACTGTTCAAGCAGGACTACTTCCGTGCCACCCGGGTTCTCGCTCAGCGAAACGGCGGCGTGGTCGAGCGGTGGGCCAGACAAGGCCATCACGCCTGAATAGAGCATGTCTTGATCGGTGACGGTGGAAGACGTGAAAGTATTGCCACATGCGGTGTACAGGCGCGAGCCACCGGGCGACGCCCAGACACGGCCACACATCGCGTAGTCACCGTGGTAGCGGGAGTCCTGCGGAGCGCTCGAAACACCGCCAAGCAAACTGACATGAATGTCATCGGGTGAGACACCCCGGTCGGCAAAGTACATCCTCTGTCCAGATGGATGCAACACCACGTGCGCCACGCCATTGACTGCATTGGCCAGAGTCAAGGTGTCCGCACCTGTGGCCACGTCAAGCAACCGCATGGCGTTCGAACTGAAAGCCCGGTTGCCGAACGCATGGACGCGCCCGAGGCCGTCGAAAACCAGTGCACCCACGGGCAGCGCCATTGCAAAGGGCACCGCCGTCATGGGTTGCGCCAGCGCGGCAGGCGCAAGGTTCACCACCGTAATCGCAGCATCGTGCCCAACGGCGGCATGCAGACCATCGGGCGCCAGTGAGACGGCCGACGGTGTTTACAACAAAGGCACGGTTCGGGTTGCACCAGTGGCCAGAAAGTGAACATTGAGCGACGCTGTGGGCCGGGTGGAAACCGTGACCACGGCGTCGAGCTCGGCGCTGTAGGTGGCGTCCACCAGATCATGCGGCAGCGTGATGCTGGTAGCCACGGCCAGGGCCGCAAGGCCTGGCTCCACTGGAGCGAAGTGGCCAACTGCCAAGCGCACTCAAGCCACGAAGGGGCTTCCGGCCGCGTGTTGGGTGCAGGCCTTATCGATGCAGAGATCGACTCGAACGGTGTCGTCATAGGTGTCCGCAGGCAGTGTGCCTGGTGCCTTCAGCTGGACTTGGAAGTCGATTCCGTCGTCGGCGGTGCGTGCCTTGTCACCCACAAGTTCAATGGCTTGATTTGTGTGGGTATAACGATAGAAATAACCTCCACCGGGTGAATTGAGTACTGCAAGGGACAGCGTCTGCGCGGCAACGCCGCGCCGATCCTGGACATCGCGCTCGGCTCTCACGCTGTCTTGCAGAAAACGCGCTCCGATGTTGCTGCTGACCGAAGTTGAGTTGCCGCCACCGCCGCAACCATTGAGCAGCGCTGCCAGCCACAGCGGCAACGCGCGCCAAGATGCGAACCAAGTCGGTTTCATAGTTGTCTTCTCCCTGCTGGTTGCCAGCCTGTTGCGGACAAGCCGCCCGGACATGATGCCAGCGCAGTACCGCCGACGCCACAATGTCCACCATGCTTGAGTCCGCCCCCAATTTTCGCGACCTGGCCGGCATTGCCGCCGCCGATGGGCGCGTGGTGCGCGCCGGCAAGCTGTTGCGCAGCAGCCTGTTGGCAGAGCTGACGGATACTGACTTGCAACGTTTGGCGCGCTACCCCGTGCGCTGGGTGTGCGACCTGCGCAGCCCCGAAGAGCGCGCGCAAGCCAGCGGCACCTGGCCGCCGGCTGCCGCGGCGCAGACCATCATCGCTGCGCAGGGGGCCGATATGGGCGGGGCGCGCCCCGCCGCTTGGCATGAGCGGCTGCAAGACCCAGCCTTTGATGAAGCCGCCGCACGCAACTATATGTTTGACGCCTACCGCCGCATGCCGCAGGCCTTTGCCAGCGTGCTGGCTCAGTTGTTCGAGCTGCTGGCACGCGAAGGCCAGGCCCCCGTTCTGGTGCATTGCGTGGCGGGCAAAGATCGCACGGGTTTCGTTTGCGCGATGTTGTTGTGGGCCTTGGGCGCCACGCAGGAAGCCATTCGCGCCGACTACCTGGCCAGCCATGTGTATGCCCAGCGCCAGTCTGCGCACGGCCCTTTGGCCTTGCCCGCGGGCGTGGTGCCCAGCGCGCGCGCGTTGGCCGCGCGCGCCATGCTGGCCCGGGTGGACGAGGCCTACCTCGATGCGGCGTTGAGCGAAGTGACACGGCGCCACGGCAACGTGCAGGCCTACTTGCAGCAGGTGGCGGGGCTGGACGATGCCTTGCGCGTCAAGCTGCGCGCGCGCTTGTTGGTTGATGCGTGAAGGGCGGGAGGGGTTGCAAGTACCCCAAGCGCCCCAAGCGCCCCAAGCGCTCAGGCCTGCACCCGCACCACAGCGCTCATTTGCCTCGCCACCTTGCGCAGCCGCGCGCTCACGGCGCGCAGTTGCGCCAGTTCATGCCAGAACGCAGCCGCGCTGTCGCGCGCGCCGCTGGCCAGGGCGGCCGGGTTGGGCACAAAGGGTTCGTAATCCGGCGCACCACCCAGCGTGGCATCGGGTCGCCAGCGCATGGGCAGCATGTCATACACCGGCGCCAGCGTGAAGCGGCCCTTGGCCAGGTGTTCGCGCTGCACGGCCAGGCTCAGGTTGCCTGAATGCATGTCGCTGTTGCCGATCAAATGACCAAAGTTGAACAAGGCCTGGGCCTGCGCTGCGGCGGGTGCGGCCAGCCGGCCTTGCCGTTCCAGCACTGCGCAGGTGGCGCCCCAGTGGTGATACGAATCGGACACAAAAGCGTCGTGCACGGCGCCCAGAGCCACCACGTGGCGCCGGCCGGTTGCGCCAACACGGTCGAAGCGCTGCGACAGCAGATAGCTGCGCGTGCGGCCCGCCAGCACCTGCGTGCTGGCCACCGCCACGCCATGGCGCGCCAGCACGCTGTTGGCCAGGTGCTCGGCGTGCAGCAGGTCGTGCCAGCGTTCGCCAAACGGCGTGCCGCGCGGCGGGCTGTACTTCACCAGCACATGTTCGCCAGCGTGCAAGCGAGCCAGGAATTTGGGCTGCTCGCCGCCGGCTGATGAACCCGCCGGGCCAAGGTGGCGCTGGTTCACGGCCAGTTCATCGAGTGCCGCTTCAAGCTGCTGCGCCGGCAGGGCAGGCAGCGCTGGCCCGGGCTGGGTATCGCCCAGGCTGATGGCGCCAGGTGAATCGGGCAGGTTCAGCGCAGCCAGCAAGACTTCTGTGAGGCTCCAGCTTTCCGGGTTGCTGGCCAGGCCCATGGCGTTCAGGTGTTGCGCCGCCAAGCGACCCAAAAAACCCTGGGCGCGCAGCGGCGCCAAGAACCAGGGCAGCTTGCCGCGGGTGACGGACTCGAAGCCCGCGCCGCGCACGTGTAGCACATCGCCTTGCAACAGGGCAAGCTGGCCCAGCGTTTGCGGCGCACCGGTTTCATCCACCCACCACAGCGGCTGCTGCGCCGCATGGCCCATGATGGCTTTGGGCACGCCGTAACGGGTGGAGCGGCCCGCGCCCACCGTGAGCACCTGGCTGCTCAGTGCCGCAAGCAGCCGCGACACGCTGGGCTGGCTCTTGCCCAGCGCTTGTTGCAACTGGGCAGACTTGCTCAGGCCGCGCGCGGCCAGCGCAGACATGGCGCGCGCTTGATCGGAATAGTCATCGTCCATGTGAATAGAAACGTTTTCAGAACTTCATAGGCAATGTAGTGAAATTCAGATCAAAAGTGAATAGAGGATGAATAGAAAAATGCCGAGGCCGCCGCGCATCAAGGCGGAATCATGCCGACCAGCCTGCGCCGCAGCAGCTTGCCGGCGTCTGAGCGCGGCAGTTCGACCACGATGTGCACCGCTGAAGGCTGCTTGATGCGCCCCAGCGCTGCGGCCAGCGCATGGCTGATGCCCCGGCGCAGGGCGACGCTGTCTTGCGCGGCGGCCGCGCTGGGCACCACAAAGGCCACCGGCGTTTGGCCGAAGCGCTCACTGGCCACACCCACCACACCGCAATCGGCCACGCCCGGCACCGCGGCCAGCACGGCCTCAATCTCCTGCGGGTAGACGTTCACGCCGCCGGAGATGATCATGTCGTCGGCACGGTCGGTGAGCGTCAGGTAGCCGTCGGCATCAACCTGGCCCACATCGCCCAAGGTTTGAAACCCTTGCGCGCTGGTGCGCGTGGCGGTTTTGTCTTCAGCGCCGAAGTAGCTGAACGCCGGTACCCCGGCAAAGAAGATGCGGCCGGTTTGACCGGGCGGCAGCTCGTTGCCGGCGTCATCCAGAATGTGGATTTCGCCGCGCCGCGCCCGGCCCACCGAGCCGGGGTGGGCTAACCAATCAAGTGAGTCGATCAGCGTGACGCCCACGCCTTCGCTGCCGGCGTAGTACTCCAGCAGAACAGGCCCCCACCAGTCGATCATGGCGCGCTTCACGGCCAGCGGGCAGGGCGCGGCACCATGAAAGGCCACCCGGTGCGCCGGCGCCGCGAACGCCGCGCGTTGCGCCGCGGGCAGGGCCAACAGGCGCTGGAACATGGTGGGCACCCATTGGCTGTGGGTGATGCCGTCTTGCGCAAGGTGGGTCAGCGCCTGCGCGGCATCGAACCGGTCCATCACCAGCACGCAGCCGCCACCGGCCGTGATGGCCAGGCTGGTGCGCAACGGCGCGGCGTGGTACAGCGGCGCCGGGGCCAGGTAGCGCACGTCATCGCCGCCCAGCTCAAACAATTCAAGCAAGTCGCGCGCAAAGGGCGGCAGGCCGCGTAGGTGGGTGGCAACAAGGGCCGGCAAACGCCCTTGGGTGCGCCCGTGGTGCCTGAGGTGTAGAGCATCAATGCGCCGGGCGTTTCGTCGCTGATTGGCGTGCCCGCTGCGCGCGTTTGGCGCGCAGTGCCATCGCCGTAGCCGGGCACGCTGCCGCCCACGCTCAGCCAATGTGCCACGTTCGGCGCCAGCGCCGGCAAGGTGGTGGCCAACGCGGCGCAGTCGTGATGCGCCCACACCAGCTTGGCGGTGCAGTTGTTGATGAGGTAAGCGGCCTCGGGCGGCGCCAGCGTGGTGGGCAGCGGCGTGATGTACAGGCCGCAGCGGTACGCCGCCCACACGAAGGCGAAGATGTCGGGTCCGTTGGGCAGCAAGCAGGCCACATGGTCACCCCGCACCAGGCCGCATTCGCGCAGCACCTGTGCCAGGCGGTTGGCTTGCTCTTCCAGCTCGCCGTAGCCGATGCTGCGGCCACGGTGCAGCAAGGCGCTGCGCCGCGGTGCGCGGCGCGCGTGTTCGCGCAGGCCGCGGTCTAGCATGCCAAACACCTTGTTGCAGCGGACAGTGCGGTGGTCACAGGTCGGCCAACGCGGACTGCACCAGCGTTTTGAATGCGCCCGCGTCGCCCAGCGCGTTAGCCTGCAACAAGGCCAGCTTCACCAGAAAGAGTTCGGCCTTGTCAGGCCCGGCGGCGTCAATGGCCACCGCCAGAGCGTCGTAAACGTCTTCCAGCGCAGGCAGGCTCAGTGCGGTTTCAGCCATGGCAGCTTTCATTGTGGCAACGCCTGTTGCAAAGCGGATTGCAGGCGCGGCGCATCCAGCAGCAGCCAGCGTGCGCAAACATGTTGATCAGGCCGCAGCAGGTAGGCCGCCCCGTTGGCCGGCACACCGTAGCGCAGGCGGCACTGGCCGGCAGCGTCGGCCAGGGTTTCGTCGGCGCCGGCAACCGGCCGGGCCGAGCCGATGGCTGTGACGCGCAACGGCAGCCCACGCGCGCGCACAGCGGCCACCACTTGCTGCGCCGCTTGCGGCACGGCCGCACCGGTGCTGAAGAACAGCAGATCAAAACCGCCGCCCAAGTGGTCGAGCAAGAAGTCATCGTCGGCCAGGCGCACATTCACCGGCGGCGCGCCATGGCCGGGGCCGGCACGGAAGGCGGCGTTGTCATCGTTCGGCGCGTTCAGCATGAACCCGGCGTATTCATGCGGTCTGGACGTGCGCCAGTGGTACAGCGGGCGCACAAAGGCCTGCGTGAGCGACAGCGACAACACCGCGTCGCGTAGCAACCGGAAGCCGCGGCTGGGCGGCGCCATGAAGCGCGTGCTCTTGCCGGCTTCTGCAATGATTTCGCGCGCCGCGCCCACGCGCTCGGCGCTGAAGTTGGCCAGCAGCCTCTCACCGGCCAGGCCCTTGGCCACGAAGGCCAGGTGCCAGCCCAGCGACTGGGCGTCTTGAAACGCCGTGTTGGCGCCGCGCACGCCAAAAATGGGCAGCAGGTGCGCGGCGTCACCCACAAACAGCGTGCGGCCTTGCACGTAGTTAGGCAGGGTCAAAGCGCGGGCGGAATACACCGAACTCCAGTCCATTTCCCAGGGCGTGCCGGCATGGCCGATCATGGCCAGTTGTGCGTTGATGCGCTGCTTCATCGACTCGGGTTGCAACGCATGCTGGGGTGTTTCATCCACGGGCAACTGATAGTCCACACGCCAAATGCCGTGCGGCTGACGGTGCATCAGGATGGTGTTGCCGGCGTTCCAATCGGGGTCGAAGTAGGCGCGGCGTTCGGTGGGGTAGGGCAGCTCGATGCGGATGTCGGCAATCACGAACAAGGCTTCGTAGGCGGTGCCTTCGAGCTTCAAGCCCAGCGCCGTGCGCATGCCAGAGCGCCCACCATCGGCGGCCACCAGCCAGTCTGTGCTTTGCTCGTATTCGCCGGCCGGTGTGTCGATCAGACACCGCGCGTGGTCGCTGACCTGTGCCACCTGCACCAGCTTGTTACCCCAGCGAATCTCGATCAGGGGCTGCGCGGTGCAGGCATCAAGCAAGTGCTCTTCAAGGTACTGCTGCTGCAGGTTGTTCATGGGAGCGTAGCGGTCGTCGTCGTCGTGCGGCGCTTCCATGCGGTAGACCAGTTGCCCGCGGTAGTACGAGTTGCCGAAGCGCCAGGGCAGGGCGTCTTCAACGACGCGCGCGGCCACGCCCACCTGCTGCAAAACTTCCATGGAGCGGCGGGTGAAGACGATGGCGCGGCTGCCCGGGCTGACCTGCACTTCCTGGTTCAGCACCACGCTGGGCACGCCGTGCCGCGCCAATTCCAGCGCTGTCACCAGGCCAGCCGGGCCAGCGCCAACGATCACCACCTTTTGGCGCGGCGGCGCTGGGTGCTCGGTGGGCTGCCAAGGCTTGAAAACCTGGTGGCGGTAGTACAGCGACGCTCGGGCGTGGGCAGGTGGTTGGTGCATGGCGCTGCGTTTTACATCGAACCAGCGTTGAGGCGGGGCGCAGCCTTGGTGCTGTGCAATTCAACGCGCGCATCCTGCGTGTGATAAGGTGGTATGGGAGCAACTTCCCATACACCCATATGAAAACAACCATTGATATTGCCGACAGCATTTTTCTTCAGACCAAGCGCTTGGCGGCGCGCCAGGGCACCACGGTCAAGGCGCTGGTCGAGCTGGGCCTGCGGCGCGTGCTGGCCGAGAAGGGGCAGGGTGCCGGCTTTGAGTTCGTGCCGGTAACTGACCAACTCCCTGCCCACCCCAGCGCGCAGCCTGGGCTGAGCTGGGCGCCAACGCGAGACATCATCTACGAAGGCCGCGGCACATGATCGCGGTCGACACCAACATCCTGGTCTATGCGTTTCGTGAGTCATCGCCCTTTCATGCGCAGGCCTTGGCTTGCCTGAAGCGCCTGGCCGAAGGCAAGCAGGCCTGGGCCGTGCCGTGGCCTTGCGTGCACGAGTTCCTGGCTGTCGTCACCCACCCGCGGATTCCGCCTGGCCCGGCCACCATGCAGGCCGCGCTGGGCGCGGTGCAGGCGTGGATGGCGTCACCCACGCTCACCCTGCTGGGCGAGTCGGGCGCGCACTGGGCCGCGCTGCAAGCCCTGCTCACTGCCGGCCATGTGCAAGGCGGCATGGTGCATGACGCACGCATTGCAGCGTTGTGCACGCAACATGGCGTGCGCGAACTTTGGAGCGCTGATCGCGACTTCGGCCGCTTTGCCACGTTGAAGGTGCGCAACCCATTGGTGGGCGGCTGAACCTGAAAGCCCCTTTGCAGACCCAACGCGGGCCCGACCCAAAGCCCGACAGGCTCCAGGAGGGCCGTTGGGCAGCGCGCTGCCGGCATCACACAGCGCTTTCTTGATCCGCCTCAAGCCGCGCGGCACGCAGCCTGCCAAGCTGGCGCCATTGCCATCAACGGCCCGTCGCCATGCGCCACCTCACCTTGAATGTGATCCACGACGAGCATCAGGCCCTGTGGGCCATGTTGCGTTCCATGACCCAGTTGTTGCAGCAAGCCACGCAGCAACAGCGCACGCCCGACTTCGACGTGCTGCGCGCCATGCTGCTGTACGTGGACGAATTCCCCGAGCGGCTGCACCATGCCAGGGAAAGCGACCTGCTGTTTCCGCTGCTGCGCCAGCGCGCGCCCGAACTGGGCCCGGTGCTGGATCGGCTCGACCAGGAACATGCGCAGGGCGAAAAGGCGATCCGCACCCTGGAGCATGCATTGCTGGCTTATGAGGTGATGGGCCCCAGCCGCGGCGGCGCCTTCGAACAAGCCCTGAGCCAATACGTGGCGTTCTACCTGGCGCACATGCAGGTGGAAGAAAACGAGGTGCTGCCCACCGCCAGCAAAGTGTTCACGCCCGAAGACTGGGCACTGCTCGACGCCGCCTTCGCCGGCCACCGCGACCCGCTCACCGGCTTCGAACCCAGCGATGAATACAAGGCCCTGTTCAGCAAGATCGTGCTGACGGCGCCAGCCCCCATTGGCCTGGGCGACGCGCGCTGAGTGCTTGGGCACACCAATGACGCTGTCGGATCTTGGGTCGGGCGTCGGCCGGGGCGAGTTGCGCTGCAAGGATAGGCGTCGGCGAGGCGTGTGGCCCAGCCACACAACGAGCCGACAACGACGCATGGCGGCGCAAATCGCCCCGGCCCGTATGATGCCCGCCGATGCAGGGCACGCACCTTCTGGCCGACTGGCGCGACTGCGCCACCAGCCCCACCGCGCCCGCCATGACCGACCCGGCTGCGCTGCGCGCGGCCTGCCTGCAAGCCGTGCGCGAAGCCGGGCTGCACGCGGTGGGCGAACTGTTCCACGCCTTTGCCCCACCGGGCGGCGTGACCGGCGTGGTGCTGCTGGCCGAATCACACTTGGCGCTGCACACCTGGCCCGAGTTGAGTGCGGTGACGCTGGATGTGTACGTGTGCAACCTGAACCGCGCCAATGAAGATCGCGCCGAACTCCTGCTGGCGCTTTTGCGCCCCTTGTTCAAGCCGGGCCGGGTGCAGCAGCAGCGCGTGCTGCGCGGCGCGTTGGCGCGGGCATGACGCGCATGGTGCCGCCCAAGGCCCTGATCCTGGCCGCCGGCCGCGGCGAGCGCATGCGCCCGCTGACCGACACCACGCCCAAGCCCTTGCTTAACGTTCGAGGCAAGCCACTCATCGCCTGGCACCTGCACGCCCTGGCGGGCGCTGGCGTGCGCGAGGTGGTGGTCAACACGGCCTGGCTGGAAGACCAGTTTCCTGCCCTGCTCGGTGACGGTGCGCGCTTCGGCCTGCGCATCCACTATTCGATGGAAGGCCGCGACCATGGCGGCGCGCTGGAAACCGCCGGCGGCATCGCCAAGGCTTTGCCGCTGTTGGGCGAGTGCTTCTGGGTGGTTTCGGGCGATGTCTTCCTGCCCGGCTTCGCCTTTGACGCCGCCGCGGCCGCGGCCTTTGCGGCCGGCCCGTTGAACGCGCAGTTGTGGTTGGTGCCCAATGCGCCGCACCACCCGCAGGGCGACTTCGGCATCACGCCGGCCGGCCTGGCCAGCCACACGACCAGCCCGAAGCGCACCTGGGCCAGCGTGGGCTTGTTTCGCGCCGCCATGTTCGCTGGCATCGCCCCGGGCACGCGCCTGGCCTTGCGCCCACTGCTCGAACGCGAGCTGGCGGCCGGCCGCCTGGGCGCCTGCCCCTGGGACGGTGCCTGGACGGATGTGGGCACGCTGGAGCGCCTGGCGGCCTTGAATACCTGAAGCCGCTACGGCGCCCTGAGCTGTTCGAGCAGCGTCACGAACGCTTGCACGCACGCACGTTGTTGCGCCTGCGGCCGCAGCAGCGCCTGCCAGCGCTGCGGCAACGGCAGCCCCGGCAGGTGCAGGGCGTGCAGGCCGGCGCCGTCTTGCCCATGCAGCGCGTGGCCTGACACCAGCGCCACGCCCACACCGGCCGCTACCGCCTGGCGCAGCGCTTCGTTGGAGCTGAGTTCAACCTCCTGGCGTGGGCGCCGGCCCTGCGCCACGAACAGCTCTTCGGCGCTTTGGCGCAGGGCCGAACCCGGCTCGCGCAGCAAGAAAGTGTCGTCCAGTACCTCGGCCCAACCTGGCGCCGCGCCGCCGGCGGCCAGGCGATGCGAGGCCGCCACGCACAGCGCCAGCGGGTGGGGCCACAGCGGCCGCAGGCCCGGCCCGCTGGCGCCATCCAAGCCGGCTGGCAAGCGGCTCATCACCACCACATCGTCCAGCCCGGCGGCGTGGCGGCGGCACAGCTCGGCATGGTTGTGCACTTGCAGGCTCACGTCCACCTGCGGCCAGGCGCTGGCGAAACGGGCCAGCACGGCGGCAGCAAAGGCGGCGTGCGTGCCCACGGCCACGCTCAGGCGCTGGCGCGCGCCGCCGGCCTGGCGCAGCGGGGTCAGCGCTTGGTCGGCGCGGGCCAGGGCGTCGAAGACGTCTTGTGCCACCCGCTGCAACACATGCGCCGCCGGCGTGGGCACCATGCGCCGGCCTTGTGGCTCGAACAGCGGCAAGCCCATGGCATCAGACAGCTTGCGCACATGGCCCGACACGGTGGGCTGGGCCATGTGCAGGGCCTGCGCGGCGTGCGCAAAGCTGCCCAGCCGCATGATGGCTTCGAACGCCGCGAGCTGCGGCAAGGTGCCGTGGCGCCACAAGCGCCGGGCGCAAAGGGGAGTGCTTGCGGTTGACATGAGCCACCTCACTGCCAGCAGGCGCTGCCACATGGCTGCTGCAACGCCCGGGATTGCCGAACAATGGCGCCGCAACAGTCACGGCGCCCCTTGATGGCAAAGGTCTGGCTCGGTGGTGCTGGGGGGCACCACCCATTGGGGCCGGGGCGGCGCACCGCCCGGACTGACGACCCCAAAGCTGCCTGGCCGGGGCCAGGTTCGAACTACTCCCGCTTTGCAGCGCCCTTTATAACGCACGCGGCGGCGCCGCGTGCTGTACAACTCCTCATATGGCCCCCGCTGCAACGGGTTCAATTGCGTTTCGCAATGCATGGCATTGCAACTCGCAACTTTTCGGCCGCGCCCAGGCGGGCCAGGATGCAGACATTGCCCGAAGCTGATTGCGCACCCACCATGGAACCCACCGCCTTCATCACCGCCCTGGCCGCCATCGTCATGATCGACCTGGTGCTGGCCGGCGACAACGCCCTCGTCATCGCGCTGGCCGCGCGCGCCCTGCCCGTTGAGTTACAACGCCGGGCGGTCATCTGGGGCGCCGCCGGCGCGATCGTCGTGCGCGCCGCCATGACCGCGGTGGTGGTCTGGCTGCTGCAAGTGCCGGGCCTGTTGCTGGCCGGTGGCCTGATGTTGGTGTGGATCGCCTACAGCCTGCTCAAACCGCAGCCCATCACAAGTGACCAACATGCCGGCCCGGCGGCCACCACCTTCTGGGCCGCCATGCGCACCATCGTCGTGGCTGACGCGGTGATGGGGCTGGACAACGTGCTGGCGGTGGCCGGCGCCGCCCATGGCAGCTACCTGCTGGTGGTGCTGGGGCTGTTGATCAGCGTGCCCATCGTGGTGTGGGGCAGCACGCTGGTGTTGAAGGTCGTGGATCGCCACCCCGAGGTGGTGTATATCGGGGCCGCGGTGCTGGCCTGGACGGCGGCCAAAATGATCTCCAGCGAGCCGCTGCTGGCACCCTGGCTCAGCGCGGAGCCGCTGCTGGCCCTGCTGCCCTACGCCGCCATACCGGCTGTGTTGTGGGCCGGCTTCAAGGTCAACCACAACCAGCTTGAGTCCCGCATTCACAGCCGCTTGCAGGCCTATGCCGCGCAGCGCGCACCCGAGTCCCCCCACCCTGCCCTGGCCCATGAAGGAGATGATGCGATGCTCAAAGTACTGGTTCCGGTTGACGGCTCGGCCAATGCGCTGGCCGCCATCGACCACGCGATTGGCGAGTACCGCCGCCACCATGAACTCGAGGTGCACCTGCTGAATGTGCAGCCGCCGTTCTCACGCCATGTGGCGCGCTTCATCAGCGGCAGCGACCGCCAGGCCTACCACCTGGAACGCAGCACCGAAGCGTTGAAGGACGCCACCCGGCGCCTGCTGGCCGCTGGCGTGCCCTGGCACACGCATTGGGCCGTGGGCGACAAGGCGCGGCTGATCTGCGACACGGCGCGTGAACTCGGCTGCCACCACATCGTGCTGGGCACCGCGCGCAAGAACTCGCTGACGCGCATGCTCGAAGACTCCACCACCAACCGGGTGCTGGAGCACACGCCGGTGCCGGTGGAAGTGGTGAGCGGGCGCGAAGTGTCGCCATTCGAACGCTGGGGCCTGCCGGCCGGCGTGGGCGCAGCGCTGGGCCTGCTGTGGATGGCCGCGGCAGACTGATCACCGAGTTCAGCGGCCGCTGGCAAAGTGCTCAGTCACCGCGCCAGCGGTGAGGCTCAAGTCACTGCGCCAGCGGCGCGGTGATGGTGTCAATCTGCTGCATCACCTCGTTCGTTAATTTGTTCAGCACCGCCAGCGCGCCCAGGTTGGCCTGCAACTGCGCCAGGCTCGATGCACCAGTGATCACGGAGCTGACGCGCGGGTTCTTCGCCGCCCAGGCAATGGCCAGTTGCGCCAGGCTGGCGTTCAACTCGGCCGCAACGGGTTCCAGGCGAGCCACGGCGGCGTTCTTGTCGGCGTCGGACAAGCCTTCGCGCAAGAAGGCCATGCTGGCCAGCGCGGCGCGGCTGCCCGGCGGAATGCCAGCGCGGTACTTGCCGGTAAGCAAGCCGCTGGCCAGCGGGCTCCAGGTGGTCAGCCCCAGGCCGATGTCGTCGTACAGCGGCGCGTATTCCTGCTCCACCCGTGCGCGGTGAAACAGGTTGTACTGCGGCTGCTCGACCACCGGCTTGTGCAGGTGGTGCTTGTCGGCGAGCTGCCAGGCCTGGTGGATGTCGGCCGCGCTCCAGTCGCTGGTGCCCCAGTACAAGGCCTTGCCCTGGGTGATGAGGTCGCTCATGGCACGCACGGTTTCTTCGATCGGCGTGTGCGGGTCGGGGCGGTGGCAGTAGATCAGGTCGATGTGCTCCAGGCCGAAGCGCTTGAGTGAGCCGTCCACCGCCTGCATCAGGTATTTGCGGTTCAGCGTGTCCTTGCGGTTGACGCACTCGCCGCCACGGTCCAGCCCCCAGAAGTACTTCGACGACACCACGTAGTTCAGGCGCGGCCAGCCCAGCTGCTTCAGCGCCTGGCCCATGATCTCTTCACTGCGGCCCAGCGCGTAGGCCTCGGCGTTGTCGAAAAAGTTCACACCGGCGTCGAAGGCGGCGGCCATCATCTCCACCGCATCACTCACTTTCACCTGGTTGTGATACGTGACCCAGGAGCCCAATGACAGGGCTGACAGGCGCAGGCCGCTGTGGCCCATTCGGCGGTAGTGCATGGTGTGATCTCCTTGTTGATTCAGGCAGCGTAGCAGGCCGCCATCAGGCGGCGGCGGCCAGCCAACCCGCGGTGTAGGCCTCTTCGAAGACCGAGTAGCCGGCCAGGTCAGCGTGCGCAAAGCGAACACGGCCGCGCTGCGCACGCAAAGCAGCCAGTGCCGCGCTGGAGCGCACGCCCGGCAGCGGCACGCTCATGGCGTGGCCGTGGCGCGTCAGAGCCAGGTCTTGCAGCTTGGCCGGCAAATCGGGGTGGGTGGGCAGCAGGTCAGCCAGCACGCGGCTGGCCCAACTGCTGGCCGGCTCGTGCAGCAGCGCGCTGCGTTGCTCGATCGGCAGCGCCCAGTACACCGTGAGCACCGTGGCGCCGGGCGCGCTGCGCAGGCTTTGATGCATGGCGTCAACATAGCCCAGGCCGTCGCTTTGGTAGACCACGTTGTCCCACGCCGGCTCGGCACCCTGGCGTTGCAGCAAGGGTTCACGCACATGCAGATTCGCCACCAGCCAAGGTGCATAGGCCATGCCCGCCAGCGCGCTGGCCAGCGCCGGCGGCGGGCTTTGCAGCACGCGCTGCACCACGAACAGGGGCAGCGCCAGCACCACGCGCTGGGCGCGCCAGTCTTCAAGCTCGCCCGTTTGTGCGTTGTGCGCCAGCACCTGCACCTCGTGGCGCGCTTCGTTCACGCGCAGCACCACGCGCCCGCCAAGCAGCCGCGCGCCCAGTGGCGCGGCCAGCGCACTCGTCAAGAACGCATTGCCTTGCGGCCAGGTGAGCACGGGTTCGCGCGGCGCGTCATCAGCCTCGGCGGCAAAGCCGTGGCGGCTGGCGAAGTAGTGCAGGCCGGCCCAGGCCGAGACGTTGTGCGCAGGGGCACCATAGTCGTCGCGGCAGCAGTAGTCGAGGTACCAGCGCAGGCGTTCATCGCGCAAGTCATGTGCTTCTAACCACTGCGTGAAGGTGACAGCGTCCAGCGCCGCATGGCCGGGGCCGAAGGGTACGCGCAAGCTCGGCACCTCAAAGCCGACCTCGCGCTGCGCCTGGGCCACCAGGCCGGCAAAGCGCCGGTACTGTGCGGCCGTGGGCGAGGCCGCGGCAGCGGGTGGCAGCAGCCCTTCATGCCAGGCGCCTTCAAAGAACAAGCGCTCTTGCGGGCTGTGGCACAGGTGCTGCTCGGCGTACACCGTGCGGCCGAATTCGCTGCGCGCCAGGCCCAGCTCGAACAGCAGTTGCTGCACCTCGCGCGCTTGCGCGCCGGGCAGCGGCAGGTAATGCGCGCCCAGCGGGCAGGCCATGCCGCCGAGTTGGGCGGCGCGGCTGTTGCCGCCGGGCTGGTCTTCGAGTTCAAGCACGCGAACGTCATCGACCCCGGCCTGGGTGAACGCACGCGCCGCGGCCAGCCCGGCCACGCCAGCGCCCAGCACCAGCACATGGGCACGCTGGGGTGGGGCAGCGGCGGTCAGGCTTGCCGCATCAAGCTTGCGCAAGCGGTGCCCGCGCTCCAGGCCGGCACCGAGCCAACGCGCGGCGGCCACGGCATCTAACCTGGCGTTGCAGCCGGCAAGGCCCCAGCCCGCCAGGCCGGCCGCGGCACCGAGCAAGCGGCGCCGCCTCACGGCTGAACCTTGCCCCATTCTTGCTCAAAGGTGTGCACCAGCACTTGGTTGGACAAGCGGTTCACCTCGGCCGGCACGCGTGCCATGTCGGGTGGAAAGTGCAGCAGCGCCGGCAAGCCCGCCAGCGTGAGGAAGCGCAGCCCCTCGGGCAACGCCTGCGGCGCCCGCCAGGGCCGGCGCGCCGCGATGATGAAACCCCACTCACCAAAGCTGGGCACATGGGCGTGGTAGGGCGTGATGCTCAGGCCGGCGGCTTCGAGCGTGGCCGCCACGGTCCAGTAACTCTTACGTGCGATCAAGGGCGAAGTGGTCTGCACCACCAGGTAGCCGCCCGCGGCCAGGTGTTGATCCACCCGCTGGTAGAAGCTCAGCGTGTACAGCTTGCCCAGCGCGAAATTGGTGGGGTCGGGAAAGTCGATCACGATCACATCGAAGTGTTCGGCGTTGCCTTCAAGCCAGGTGAAGGCGTCTTCGTTGACGATGCGCAGGCGCGGCGAACGCAGCGCATCGCCGTTCAGGCGGCGCAGCAATTCGTGCTGGCTGAACAGCCGCGTCATGTGCGGATCCAGCTCCACAAGGGTGATGTGCTCCACGCCCGGGTGCTTCAACACTTCGCGCACAGCCATGCCGTCACCACCACCCAGCACCAGCACGCGCTTGGCCGCACCGTGCGCGGCCAGGGCGGGGTGCACCAGGGCTTCGTGGTAACGGTATTCGTCGCGCGAATGGAATTGCAGGTTGCCGTTCAGGAACAGGCGCGTGCCGGCGGGCCCGTTGGTCACCACCACGCGCTGGTAGGGGCTGGTTTCGCGCAGCACCACGGCGTCGCCATAGAAGCGGTCTTCGGCCCAGGTGCTCAGGCCATCGGCGCCGAGCATGGCCGCGCTGAGCAGGGTGGCCACCCCAGCGCAGGCCGCGGCATGCGCGCGCCAACGCCGCAGCTCGGGCCGAAACAGCCACAACGCCCACACCGCCACCGCGGTGTTGAGCAGGCCGAAGAAGATGCCGGTGCGCACCAGGCCGAGCTGCGGCACGAACAGCAGCGGGAACGCCACCGCCACCAGCAAGGCGCCGAGGTAGTCGAAGGTGAGCACCTGCGAGACCAGTTCCTTGAGCGCATAGCGTTCGCTGAAGTGGCGCTTCAAGATGCGCATCACCAGCGGAATTTCCAACCCCACCAGCACGCCCACCAACCCCACTAGCCCGTATAGCAAGACTCTGAATGCACCGCCTGAAGCCGCCGGCAGCAGGCTGTGGGCGCTGAACAGCGCGGCCGGCATCAGCCCGCCGATCAGGCCCACTAACAGCTCGATGCGCAGGAACTGCGCCACCAGTTGGCGCTCGACAAAGCGGCTGGCCCAGGACCCCACGCCCATGGCGAACAAGTAGGCGCCGATGATGGTGGAGAACTGCAACACCGAGTCGCCCAGCAGATAACTGGCCAGTGCACCGGCGCAAAGTTCATACACCAGCCCGCAAGCGGCGATGACGAACACCGAGGCCAGCAGCGCCACCTCGGCGGCACTGACTGTGGGCCCCTCGTCTGACGTTTACGTCAGCCGACCCCCCGGGGTATTGTGGCGGGAGGTGTAACCGTCGTGTGGAGGGTTCCACGCCTGCCGAAGGCCAGCCGCGTCTCGCGACTGGCGCGGCGCCGCATCAGCGTCTTCGCTGGCCAAGGTCAACTCAATTTATCGCGGCAGAAACGATCAGCCCGATCGCAATGCACAAGGCCCCCACCACCACACCCAGGGCGAGGTTCTGCTTTTCGACGATCTCGTCCCACAGCTTGTAGGGCGTGAACTTGTCGATGATGACGAAGCAGATCCAGAAGATCAGCACGCCGATCAGGGCATACAAGATCGAGCCGAAGATCACGCCCGGCCTGAACCATTCCATTCCCATCATGTTGCTTGCTCCTGTTGGTTGAACCGAAGGCGGCTCACTTGTGGCCGCCACCGCTTGAAAAGCCGCCGAATGAACCGCCGCCGCGCACGCCGCCGCCGCCACTGCGCGCACATTGCTGAAACTCACTGCTGGCCGCGCCGTAGGTGGCGCGCACCTGATCGCAGTCGTCGCGGCCGCATTGGGCCAGCAGGATGACCAGCACCACCAGCACGACGAACACGACCACGCCCTTGCCCAAGGCGCTGCCTCTGCCGGTGCTGAACAGCTCGCTCACCGGCGCGGCGTCGCGCTGCAAGGCGGCGCGCTCAGCCGGCGGAATGTTGAAGGCATCGGCCACCTCGGCCGCGTTCAGCGTTTGGCCCACAGACCAAGTCACCTCGTTCGTTGCCTGCTCGCGCGCCAGCCGCTTGTGCCGCGCCGGGCCAATGCCGGCAAAGTCGCCCACGCGCAGCACTTCGCCCACCTGCACGCGCCAATAAAACTCGCCCAGCACCCAGGTGGTCTTGGCCAAATAGCCTTCGTGGCGGGTGAAGGTGTCGCCCAGCCACAGCGCCTGGCTGCCACGCTGCTCGGGCGCGCCGGTGAGCGGGCGCATCCAGCTCCAGCCGTCTTGCGCATCGACCAGGAAGACGAAGCCTTCGGTGGCGTTGTAGAGCAGGTACTCGCGCCAGAACTCGGTGTCGTCGTCAACCCCGCCGGGGATGTTGCAACGTTCCATGTAACCCACCACTTGCCAAGGCAAGGGCTCGCCCGCACCCAGGGCCAGCCGGCCGCTGCGGCCCAGGCGCAACTGCGGCTCCAGCCCGCCAGCGCCCGAGTTGTTTTGCGCTACGTGGGCAAGATCAGCCCCCGCGTGCTGCGAGATGTCCACCACTGCCTGGCACTGGCCGCAGACGATGGCCAGGGTGGTGCTCAGGCTGGGCAGCAGCGCGTTGCCACAGCTCGGGCAGTTCACGGCGCGGCCGGACAGCGTCTTCTCGCTGGCTTCGCGCAGGCCTTTCAGGTTCAGCATCAACAAGGCCACGCTGGTGCCCACGGCCCAGCCCGGGCCCGGCTCTTGGCCAGCGCTTGGGCCGAAGTCCAATGTGGCCACTTCGCCCAGCGCACCGCGCAAGTCGGCCACCTTGAAGGCCTGGCCCAGGCGCGGCACCTGAGGCAGTTCGCCCTCGGCAGCGGCCAAGGTGACTTCGTTCAGCGCGGCCACATCCCAGGCCCGGCCATCGGCCAGGCAACGTTGGCCGACGGCTAACTCCTCGATGCGTGGCAAGGGCGCCGTGGGCACGGCGTCGAAGGCGAAGACGTAGGCGCCGTTGTCTTCGCTCAGCCAGCCGCGCTTGCCGTTGTCGAAACTCGCATGCCATTCGTTCCAGGTGCCGCCCTCGTAGCGGTATTGCAGCCTGCCCACCAACGTGAAGGCCAGGCCCTGGTGGCGGCCGCTGACGCCGAGTTGCAGCAGTGAGTGGTCGTCGAACAACTCGGCGCTGACACCGATGCGGCGCAGCGACTCGCCGTCGCGCAGCAGCGTGCTGCGGCAAAAGCTGCACACCGCGCTGATGGACGCGGCCGAGGCGAACTCGACCGCCGCGCCGCAGTTCGGGCAGGCCGCGCGCCAGGTGCGCTGGGCGGGGGGCGCGGTGGCCACGCGGGCAGGCTCGCGCGCGCTAGCTGAGTTTCTTCAGCAGTTCAGCCTTCTTGGCGCTGAATTCGTCGTCCGTGAGCACGCCCTTGGCTTTCAATTCGCCCAGCTTCTCAAGCAGGCCCAGCACGTCATCGGGCTTGATGCCCGGCACCACGCCCTGCCCTTGCAGACCCTGGCTCAACTGCTGCGCCAGCACCTGGCCCAGGGCCACGCCGGCGCCCAGGCCCATGGCGTCGCCGGCGATGCCGCTGCCGCCACCGCCGCCTTCGGTCATCTTCGGGATGGCTTGCGCGGTTTGGTATTGCATGAACTTGCCCATGTCGTTGCCGACCATGCCCATGCCGATGCGCTGGTCGAGCACCTTTTGCAGCTCTTCGGGCAGCGACACGCTTTGCAGGGTGACGCCTTCCAGCGCCAGGCCCAGCGCGGCAAACGCCGGCGCGGTGGCTTCTTGCAGCCGCTTGGCAAATGCCACCTGGTTGGCGGCCAGGTCGAGGAACGGAATGCCCGCGCCGGCCACGGCGTCGCTGATGTGTTGCAACATCAAGCCTCGAAGTTGACCATCGAGATCAGCCACGGTGTAGGTGTCGCGCGTGCCGCTGATTTGGGTGTGAAACAGCTTCGGGTCGGCCACGCGGTAGGTGTAGTTGCCGAAGGCGCGCAAGCGCACGGCGCCGAAGTCTTTGTCGCGAATGGTCACAGGCTGCTGCGTGCCCCAACGCTGATCCACCTGCAAGCGCGTGCTGAAGAAGTAGACATCGCTCTTGAACGGGCTTTGAAACAGCTTGTCCCAGTTCTTCAGATACGTCAGCACCGGCAGGGTTTGGGTCGTGAGCTTGTGCAGGCCTGGGCTGAACTGGTCAGCCACCCGGCCTTCATTCACGAACAACGCAAGCTGGCTTTCCCGCACCGTGAGCGCGGCGCCGTTCTGGATTTCGTTGCCGGCCATGGGGTAGCGCCAGGCCAGCGTGCCGTCGTTGCCCTCGGTCCATTCGATGACGTCGATGAACTGTTTTTTGATGAAATCCATCAGGGCCATGACGCAGTCCTTTGCTAACGAGGTGCGGCGAATAATACGGGTTGTCTTCTTGCAACGAGCGAGTACAGCGATGAGCATGCAACCTCTGCGCATGGCCGTGGTGGGCGCCGGCCCGGTGGGCCTGGCGCTGGCCTTGCATGCGGCGCAGCAGTTGCCCACGGCCCAGCTCACGCTGTTCGATGCCCGCGCTGCGGATGCCGACCTGAGCGCCGACAGCCGCACCCTGGCGCTGGCCCTGGGCAGCGTGCACTTGCTGAAGCGTCTGAAGGCCTGGCCACAAGCCGCAGCGCAACCGATCACCGAAGTGCATGTTTCGCAGGCGCCGCCTTCGCTACAGGCCAGTTGGGCTCGCCCTGAAGTGTGGCTGCGCGCAAGCGAGGAAGGCGTGGCCATGCTCGGCGCCGTGTTGCGCTATGGTGAGTTGCTGGCGCCGCTGCAGCGGGCCTGGCTGGCGGCACTGCACAGTGAGCCGCAGCGTTTGCGCAGCGCGTTTGGCACCGCTGTGAAGGCGTTGACCCAAACCCGGGGTCGTGTGCAACTGGACGCCGGTGTGGCCGAAGAATTCGACTTGTGCGTGGTGGCCGAAGGCGGCGTGTTTGCGCAACAGGCGCGCAAGGCGATCCGCCACGACTACGGGCAAACGGCCTGGGTGGGCAACGTTGAATTGAGCGGTGCCACGGCAGGCCGGGCCATCGAGCGCTTCACACGCCACGGCCCGTTAGCGTTGCTGCCGCTGCCGGGTGCGCCGGGTGCGCCTGCCCGCGCCGCCCTGGTGTGGTGCGTGCCCAGCACCAGCGACCCGGTGCGTGAGCTGACTGACGCGCAACGCATCGTGGTGTTGAACCATGTGCTGGATGACGCGGCCGGGCGCATCACCGCCATCGGGCCGTTGAAGGCCTTTGCCCTGGGCCTGAACGCTGAAGCCAGCCTGGTGGACGCTCGCCTGGTGCGCATCGGCAATGCGGCGCAAACGCTGCACCCGGTGGCCGGCCAGGGGCTGAACCTGGGGTTGCGTGACGCCGTGGCGCTGGTGGCGGCGCTGCGTGCACACCGCGACCCTGACGCCGCCTTGCGCCGCGTGGCCTGGGCCCGCGCGGGCGACCGCGCCGGCATGATCCTGGCCACCGACTTCCTGGCGCGCAGCTTCACCTGGCAGTTGCCCGGCCTGGGCACGGCGCGCGGCCTCGGGCTGGCGGCGTTGCAGGCCGCCGCGCCGCTGAAAAGTGCGCTGGCGCGGCAGATGATGTTCGGGCGGCGCTGAACCGCGGGCGAGGCTGAGTCGTGGCGCCTACTTCGGCGCCTGCACTTCCACCTTGATCGCGGCGTACCAGGCGGCCAGCAGCGCGATGTCGTCATCGCTCAGCGGCTTGGCCATCACGCCCATCACTTCGTGGGCGCGCTTGCCACTGCGGTAAGCCTTCAGTTGCGCCGCCACGTACAGCGCGGGCTGCCCGGCCAGGTTGGGCGCGTCGGGCGTGACCGACAGGCCCAATGACCCGTGGCACACGGCGCAGGCCTGGGCTTTGATGCGGCCGGCCTCAACTTCGCCCGCCGCCTGGGCCAGCGGTGCGGCAAGCAGCGTGGCCAACACGCTGGCGGTGCGCAGTGGTGAAAGCAAGCTTGGTGTCGTCATGGTGGGCAATGTCATTGGCAGACTAAAAAAGCGGGCGCAGCATTTCGGCTGCGCCCGCGGCTTCGGCGGGCCGGCCTTCGCGGCCGACCCGGCAAGTCACTTCAAGGGTTGTAGGTGATGCGATACAGCGCGCCGGCGTAGTCGTCGGAAACGAGCATCGAGCCGTCTTTCATCACCGCCACATCAACCGGGCGGCCACGGTAAATGCCCGTGGCGTCATCCAGCCAGCCATCGGCGAAGACTTCGGACTTGTCGGCCGTGCCGTCGGCCTTGAGCGACACGAAGTTGATCAGCGCGCCGGTGGCCTTGGTGCGGTTCCACGACCCGTGCGCGGCCACGAAGATGCCGCCCTGATACTTGGCCGGGAACTGCTTGCCGGTGTAGAAGGTCATGCCCAGCTGCGCCTGGTGCGCGGGGAACTCGATCTGCGGCTTGGTCCAGGCGGCCGGCGGGTTCATGCCCTTGAGGTCGGGCGCGGCGGCGGTGCCGGCGATCTGCACGTTGTTGCCATGGATGAAGGGGTAGCCGAAGTGCTCGCCACCCGACTTGCTGATGCGGTTCAGCTCGCCCGGCGGCGTTTCGTCGCCCATGCCGTCGGTCTGGTTGTCGGTGAACCAGACGCTCTTGTCCTTGGGGTTGATGTCCATGCCCACCGAGTTGCGTACACCGCGCGCCACCACCTCACGGCCCGAGCCATCGAAGGCGTTCACACGAACCATGCCGCCGATGCCCAGCTTCTCGTACAGCTCCACCTTCTCTTTCGGCTGCACGTTGTAGGGCTGACCCAGCGTGATGAAGAGCTGGCCCTTGTCGTCGACGCGGCAGGTGCGGGCGCCGTGGTTGTAGCTTTCCTCCTCAACCGGCACCAGCTGGCCCTGTGGCACCACCTCGATCACCGCGACGTCGGGGCCTTCATAGAAGAACTCGGCGGCAGGGAAGTTGAGCACGCGGTTGTGCTCGGCCACGATCAGGAAGCCGTCTTTGGTCCAGCACACGCCATTGGGGTTGGTGAACTTCAGCGAGGGCGCGAACGACTTCACTTCAGTGGCCATGTCGCCGGAGTTGCGGTTCGTGACAGCCCACACGGTGGTCTTGCGCGTGCCCACGAACAGCATGTTGGTCGACGGTGCGATGGCCATGTGGCGCGCGTCGGGCACGATGGCGTACAGGTCAATCTTGAAGCCGGGCGGCAGCTTCACTTTCTTGAGGTTTTCGCGCAGTTGATCCGCGTTGCGGCCGGTCTGCGGCACCAGGGGAATGTTCAGGTCGGTCGTGGCGACCTTCATCTGCTTGAGCTTTTCGATGTTTTGCTGCGCGTGCGCGGCGCTGGCCAGCCAGCACGCACTCATCACCAGGCTCAATGCCAGGGTTTTGCGCTTCAGGGTCATGCTCGTCTCCGTTTGAGTTGTGCGTTCGCAGTGAACGCGGGCATCACTGGTAGTGGCCGTGCCGCTCCAGCACTTCGATCTTGTAGCCATCGGGGTCTTGAATGAAGAAAAACCGCGCCAGCAACAGGTCTGCCTGTTTGAATTCCTTCACAGGGGAAACCTCGTAGCCGCTGGCTTGAAGCCGGGCATGTTTGGCCGTGACATCGGGCACCACCACGCCGATGTGGCCATACCCCGTGCCGTGGGTGTACGCCTCGGTGCGGCCCTTGTTCAAGGTGAGCTCGACCTCAAAGTCATTCGCAACGTTGCGCAGGTACACCAGGGCGAAATCGGGGAAGTCCAGCCGGTGCGATTCCTGCAAGTCAAGAACGTCGGCGTAAAACTGAAGTGACTTATCCAGATCAATGACGCGGATCATGGCGTGGATGACTTTGACCATGGCGGTGATGCTTGATTTGTTGTTGATCAGCGGGATCAGGGCCGCCGCCCCAGGGCGACGACCTTGGGCAACTTCAAGGCCAGCGCCGGGGCGCCGGCGTTTGGGCGCAGCAACCCGCTTTCACGATCCACCGCACGCTCGGCCGCGGTGAGTTTGCGACGCAAGTAGCGCATGCTGGTGACGCGCAGGAAAGACGCGAAGTTGGGCACCTCGCCGCGGTGGGCCAGGATCTCGTCGTGGAACTGCACGATCAGGTTGTTGGTGGTGCGGCCCTCTTCCTCGGCCATTTCAGCCAGGGTGTCCCACACCATGTTCTCCAGCCGGATGCTGGTCAGCACGCCATGGATGCGGATGGTGCGCGAGCGCTGCTCGTATTGAATCGGGTCGGCCTTGACGAAGAACTCGCACATGGCGGGCTCCTTCAGAGTTCGCGCCGGCTCATGCGCGCGGCAATGTGGTCGGCCTGGCGGATGGCCAGGGCCACGATGGTTAGCGTGGGGTTTTCGGCCCCGCCCGTGGTGAACTGGCTGCCGTCAGAGATGAACAGGTTGGCCACATCGTGCGTCTGGCCGAAGCCGTTGCACACACTGTCGCGCGCCGTGCTGCCCATGCGGCAGGTGCCCAGGTTGTGCGTGCTGGGGTAGGGCGGCGTGCGGTAGGTCTTGATCGCGCCGGCCGCCTTGTAGACCTTCTCGCCCTGCTCGAAGGCATGGTTGCGCATGGCCACGTCGTTGGGGTGATCGTCGAAGTGCACGTTGGGCGCGGCGTTGCCGTACTTGTCTTTCACGTCCTTGTTCAAGGTGATGCGGTTGTTGGCGCGCGGCATGTCTTCGCCCACCAGCCACATGCCGGCGGTGTTGGCGTAGTGGTCCATCCACCAGGCGAATTCGCTGCCCCAGTCACCCGGGTTCAGGAACGCGGCCATGAACGGCAGGCCCAGGGCCAGCGTCTCCATTTCATAGCCACCGGCAAAGCCACGCTTGGTGTCGTGCTTGGCTTCGTCTTGGATGATGCCGGCCATGGTGGTGCCGCGGTACATGTGCACCGGCTGCTTGAAGGCGGCGTAGACCGAGCCGGTCATGTGGCGCATGTAGTTGCGCCCGACCTGGCCCGATGAATTGGCCAGGCCATCGGGGTGCTTGTTCGATGCTGAAAGCAACAGCAGGCGCGGCGTCTCGATCGAGTTGCCGGCCACGCAGACCACGCGCGCGCTTTGGCGCTGCTCGGCGCCGGCCTTGTCGCGGTAGACCACGGCGTTGGCCTTGCCGGCTTCGTCATGCTCAATGCGCACCACATGCGATTCGGGCCGCAGGTCGAGGTTGCCGGTGGCTTCGGCCTTGGGCAATTCGACATACAGCGTGCTCCATTTGGCGCCGCTCTTGCAGCCCTGGAAGCAAAAGCCCAGTTGCATGCAGCGCCCGCGGCCATCGCGCGGCTCGCTGTTGATGGCCATGTTCCCGGTGTGCACGTTCTTGTAGCCCAGCTTTTTTGCGCCGGCGTGCATGACCTTGTAGTTGTTGTTGCCCGGCAGGCCCGGGATGCCGTTGGTGCGCGTGACGCCCATCTTGTCTTCAGCGCGCGCGTACCAAGGTGCCATGTCTTGCAACGTCACCGGCCAATCCATCAGGCTGGCGCCGGCAATCTCGCCATACGTTGTGCGCGCCTTGAATTCATGTTCCTGGAAGCGCAGCGACGCGCCGGCCCAATGCGTGGTGCTGCCACCCACAGTTTTGCAGATCCACGTCGGCAGGCCGGCGAAGTCTTTGGCCACGCGCCAACTGCCCGAGGTGGTGCGCGGGTCGAGCCAGGCGAGCTGGACAAAGGACTTCCATTCGTCGTTGATGAAACTGGCCGGGCTTTGCATCGCGCCGGCTTCCAGCACCACCACTTTCACGCCCTTTTGGCACAGCTCGTTGGCCAGCGTGCCGCCGCCCGCGCCCGAGCCGATGATGACGACGGCCGAGGCGTCGTTGAGTTCGATCTTTGCCATGGTCTTGTCTCCGGTTTGTTTGAAGTGTTCAGCCCATGTAGGGCTTGGGGCTGGCCTTAAGATCGGGCTCGGGCAGCCACTTCAAATCCTGAAAACCACGGGTGATGTAGCCGCCTTTTTCCCAGGCCGAGCCGGGGTAGCCGAAGGCCTTGTAGGCCATGTCGTTGTCGTACAGCGAGGTGATGCTCTTGCCGCGCACGGCGGCAAAGAAGGGGCCGCCTTCGATGGCTTTGACGGCGGCCAAACGTTTGGCATCACTGGCTTTGGCGAAGCTGCCGCCCGTGGCCTGGTTGAGCGCGGCCACGCCGTCGCGCAGCATTTGCGCGGTCTTGGCGTCGCCCGCTGCGGCAGCGTCCATGTCTTTGGCCAGCAGCGCGTACACCGCGTCGGGCAGCTTCTTGTGCGGGAACAGCGTGCGGCCCATCTTGAGGATGGCCTCGCCTTCGGCTTGCGTGAGCGCCTTGAGTTCGAGCGCCCAGACGCGCGAAGGCGCCAGCGCCAGCAAGGGGCTGCCGATGGCCAAGGTGCCCATCAGCACGCCCGAGCCCTTCAGAAAGCTGCGCCGCACCAGCGGCAGATCGAGCTTGGGTACTTCGCCCGACTCTTCGATGCCTTCGTTGCAACCGGCCGCGGATGCGGCAGCTTGGTGGATCGGAATCACGCGCATGATCTTGTCTCCTGGCTGAAGGGCCGTGGTGTTTGCAGCGGCTATGTTTGCTGCTGTCCAACCCAGTATTTCACCGGCGGCAAAACCTCAGGTGATAGGTGGCTACCACTGAGGGTAAGCCCGGGCAGCGCAGGTTCAAGGTGCGGTCTTGAGGAACAGGTCGCGGTCGGGCGCGAAGTTGGCGTACAGCGGCAACAGCGCGCCGCCCAGGGCGCGGGCATCGGAGCCGATGGTGCCAGCCATCAACTGCGGCTGGAACACGCCTTCCCAGTTGTAGCCGCCCAGACGTGCGTGCGTGTGTTCGAGCAGGGCAGCAAGCAACTCGCGGCTGAAGGAGCCGTCAAGGATCACGCCTTCCAAGTCGAGCAGACAGGCCGCGGTGTTGATGCCTTGCGCCACCGCGGCGCCGGCCTGGGCGAGCCAGTGTTGAGTGTGCGCCAGCCAGGGCGGCAGCAAAGCGCGCGCGTCGGCCGCCGCTGCCGGGTCCAGCCCGGCCGCAACGTAGGCTTGTTCGAGATTGAACAGCGAGGCCACGCTGAGCAGTTGATCAGGCGCGGCGGCGCTGCCGTTACGGCCCGGCGCCGTCCACAGCGGCAACGAACCGATCGCCCCGGCGTTGCCGTGCAGGCCGCCGCGCAAGTGGCTGTCGAGCACCAGCCCGCCGCCGATGAAGGTGTCGACGAAGACGTAGAGAAAACTCTTCATGCTGCGCCCGCGCCCGGCCACCAGCTCGGCCACGCAGGCCGCGGCGGTGTCTTTGATCAGCTCGACCGGCAACGTGGTGAACTCGGACACGGCCTGGGCCAGGTCGATGCGGCGCCACTTCTGCGCCACTTCGGGCGGAAAGCCCAGCAGTTGCTGCCAACCGTCCATGGCCAGTGGCGCGGCCAGGCCCACGCCCTGCACGCGGGCCCAGGCGGCCGGCCCGAGCTTGCGCCGGATGTCTTTCAGGCGCTGCTGGATGTTGGCCAGCAGCAAGTCGGGGTCGGCATAGGCGTAGTCGAGTTGCCAGCGCTGGCGCTTGTCGCCACTGAAATCGACCAGCAGCACATCCAGGCTACGCCGCCCCACCTTGATGCCGATGGCGTAAGCGCCGTCAGGGTTGAGCGACAAGGGCACGGCGGGCTGGCCCACCTTGCCGCGCACCGGTTCATCCTTGAGCAGCAGGCCGTCGTCGAGCAGCCGCTTGGTGATGAGCGAGACGGTCTGCGCGGTCAGGTGCGTCAGGCGCGCCAGCTCGGCCCCGGCCAGCGCGCCGTGCAGCCGGATGGCATGCAAAACGACGCGCTCGTTGTACTGCCGCAGGCCGCCTTGGCTGGAGCCGCGCGGCTTCAGGCGCGCTGCACTGTCGGCGCTGCCGGCGCTGGGCACACGGCCTTGCTCACGCGGCAAGGGCAGCTCCGATGACGCCTTTTTTGAAGATGAAGTTGGCGTAGGGCTGCAGCTCGCCGGTCAGCACGATGGCATGCGCTTGCTTGACCCGTTCATAGAACGCAAAGCGCTCGGTGGCCTGGCATTGCGCGGCCTGCGCCAGGCCGGCTGCGGCCAGGCTGGTGATGACTTCACGTTGCAGGGCGCTGCGGTAACCCTCGGCGCTGCCACTCACTTGCATGTAGGCCACGGGCTCCTTAACCGCTTCATCCAGCGGCAACAGCGACAGCACGGCGTGGCACACGCGCAGCACGCTCACGCCCGGCAGGTGCAGCACCGTTTTGCCACGGCCCAGGGTGGTGGCGGTGAAGTTGGCGTCGGCGATGACGATCTCGTCGCCATGGCCCATTTCGGCCAGCACTTTCAGCAACTCGGGGGTGAGCAGGGGGTCGATGCCTTTCAACATGGGGCTGGCTTCAATCTTGGTTCAATGCGCCAGCCACTCGGCCGGAATTTGATCTGCCGCCAGCGCGCCGGTCATCACCGCCACGGTGTCGCTCATGCTGATCTTCTTCGGGTTCAGCACCGCGGCACGCCGGCCCAGGCGGGCCACGTGGATGCGGTCGGCGACCTCGAAGACATGCGGCATGTTGTGCGAGATCAGCACCACCGGCAGGCCCTTGTCGCGCACGCGGCGAATGAGTTCGAGCACCATGTTGCCTTCCTTCACGCCCAGCGCGGCGGTGGGCTCGTCGAGGATCACCACATGCTCGGCAAAGGCCGCCGCGCGCGCCACGGCCACGCACTGGCGTTGGCCGCCGGACAGCGTTTCCACCGCCTGCGTCATCGAGCGGATGCCCACCTTCAGGTCTTGCATGCGCGCGATGCTCACCTCCAGCATCTTCTTCTTGTCGAGCATGCGCAGCACACTGCCGGCCCAGCCCTCGCGGCGCAATTCGCGGCCCAGGAACAGGTTTTCGGCAATCGTCATGGCCGGGGCCACGGCCAGGTCTTGGTAGACGGTTTCGATGCCCATGCGACGCGCATCGATCGGGCTCTTGAAGTGGATGGGCTGGCCATCGAGCACGATCTGGCCTTCATCGGGGATCGTGGCGCCCGACAGGCATTTGATGAGCGAGGACTTGCCCGCGCCGTTGTCGCCGATCACGGCCAATATTTCGCCGGCGCGCAGTTCGAAGTCAGAGCCATCGAGCGCCGTGACCTGGCCGTAGCGTTTGACCAGGCCACTGGCCTGCATCACGATTTGCGGGGTTGCCATGATCAGCGCCCTCCCTTGCGCGAGAGTTGATCCACGGCCACGGCCAGGATCACCAGGATGCCGGTGATCAACACTTGGTAGACCGACGACACGCCCATCAGCGTGAGGCCGTTGCGCAGCACGCCCACCACGATGGCCCCGGCCAGCGAGCCGAGCACGATGCCACGCCCGCCGAACAGGCTGGTGCCGCCCAGCACTACAGCGGTGATGGCGTCGAGGTTTTCGGTTTGCCCGGCGTTGGGGTCGCCCACGCCTGTGCGGGCAACGGTTAACAGCGCGGCGATGCCGTAGAAGAAGCCCGCCAGCACATACACGCCAAGCAGCACGCGCTCGGTGGGAATGCCCACCAGGCGCGTGGCTTCGGGGTTGTTGCCCACGGCAAAAACGTGGCGGCCCGAGGCGGTGTCGCGCAGCCAGAACCAGGTGCCCAGGTACAACAGCAACATCAACACCACGCCATAGGCGATCTGCGTGCCGCCGAGTTCAAACGTGTTGCCCAGCCAGGTCATCATTTCGGGCACGTCGTTCACCGTTTGCGCAGATGAGTAAAGCTGCGTGATGGCAAACGCAATGTTGAAGGTGCCCAGCGTGACGATGAACGGCGGCAGCTTGATGCGCGTGACCAACAGCCCGTTGGCCAGGCCGAACAACATGCTGGCTGCGATGCCGCACAGAATGGCCAGCGCCGGCGGCATGCCGAGTTCAACCGCGAACTTGGTCATGACGATGCTGCCCAGGGCCATCAACATGCCGCATGAAAGATCGATGCCGGCGGTGAGGATGATCAGCGTTTGGCCGATGGCGATCACGCCCACCACCATCACCTGCTGCAAGATCAGCGCGAAGTTCGCGCCGGTGAAAAAGTTGTCGGTGGTGGTGCCGAACACGGCACTGGCCACGGCCAGGGCTATGAAGGGCCCGAACTGGCTCAGCGGCGGCAGCTTGTCTTTGATGGCACTCATCGCAACCTCGGCTATTGGCCATGCAGCGGCCGCAACCGGGGCCACAAGACCCGCGGTTCAAACGCTGTGCAAAACGGGGAAACCGCGGCGCCGCTGCCGGCGCCGCTCAGCAAGAAATTACTTCTTGCCCCAGCACAGATCGGTGCCGGTCTTGACGTCTTTGCTGTCCACGCCCGCTACGGCCTTGTTGGCGATCAGCGTCACGCCGGTGTCAACGTAGCCGCTGGCTTTCTTGCCGCCCTTGGCGTACTCCACCCCCGCGGCCACACCCATCGCGGCCATCTTCAGCGGGTATTGCTGGCTGGTGGCGGCGATCACGCCCTTGCTCACATCGGCCACGCCGGCGCAGCCGCCGTCAACCGACACGATGATCACGCCCTTGTCCTTGCCGGCCTTCTTCAGCGCGTTGTAAGCACCCGCCGCGGCCGGCTCGTTGATGGTGTACACAACGTTGATCGCCGGGTCTTTTTGCAAGCAGTTTTCCATCGCCGTCTGGCCCTTGGCCTGGTTGCCGTCGGTGTCGCCGGCGCACACGGTTTCGGGCGTGCTGCTCAGCTCGTTGCTCTTGGCGTCGTTGGCCTTCAGGCCAAAACCGCTCATGAAGCCGTTGTGCCGCTGCGCGCCCACCGGGTGGCCGGGGAACAGGTCGAGCATGGCAATCTTGGCCGGCTTGCCGCCCAGCGCGGCCTTGGCGTATTGGCCGATCAGCACGCCGGCCTTGTAGTTGTCGGTGGCGAACAGGGCGTCAGCGCCTTCGAACGGGCTATCGAGCGCAATCACTTGCACGCCCTTGGCCTGCGCCTTCTTCACGGCCGGGCCGATGGCGTCGCCGCTGCTGGTGATGAGGATGGTCTTGGCACCGGCCGTGACCATGTTCTCGATCGCCGTGATCTGCGAAGCGGTGTCACCGTCTTTTTTGCCCGAGGCGGTCATCAACTTGGCGCCGAGCTTCTTGGCTTCGGCCTGCGCGCCTTCCTTCATCTTCACGAAGAAGGGATTGGTTTCGGTCTTGGTGATCAGGCCGATCACCGGCTGTTTTTGCGCCAGGGCGGCGCCGCTGCTCAGCAAGGCGGCGGCCACAACGGCGATCAGGGTCTGGGTGTGCATGGGGAATGTCTCCGGGTGGTTGAGGGCGTGAAGGGCGCGGGCGCTGCGCGGTTTGCAGGCTTGGCGGGGCGCGATTCTGGCCACACCCGATAAATAAATCAAGTGGATTGATTAATGGATTACCCGGTGGTCAACCCTTGGCGCGCGGGCGATATTCGCGCCCTCACCGCCTTGCGCAGCGCACGGCCCGGGTTCACAACTGACTTTTGGAGACAGCATGTTCGTCGTTTGCGGTGAAGCTCTGATGGACGTCTTCGCCACTGGCGATACCGCCACCGGCACCTCGCTGGACGCGCGCATCGGCGGCTCGCCGCTGAACGTGGCCATTGGTCTGGCCCGCCTGGGCCAGCCGGTGGCGTTCTTCGGCGCGTTGTCCACGGGGTTCCTGGGTCAGCGGCTGGAACGCGCGCTGCGCGACGAAGGCGTCAGCACTGCCTGCACCCAGCATGTGGCCGCCCCCACCACGCTCAGCCTGGTGGGGCTGGACGCGCAGGGCGTGCCTTCGTATGCCTTCTATGGCGAAGGTGCAGCGGATCGGCAAGTGCATCCGGCCGCCCTGGCCCAGGTGCCAACCGGCGCGCGGGCCTTTCACTTCGGCAGCTATGCCATGGTGGTGCCGCCGGTGGCCCAGAGCCAGCGCGCCTTGGTGGAACGCGAACACCGGCGTAGCCTGATCGCCTATGACCCCAACATCCGCTTGAACGTCGAGCCCGACATTGAGCGCTGGCGCGACGCCTTGGACTGGATGCTGCCGCGCACCCATGTGCTGAAGATCAGCGACGAAGATCTGGCCCTGCTGTACCCCGGCGAGGACGCCGCCGCTTTGGCTGTGCAGTGGCTGGCTCAAGGCGTGGCATTGGTAGTGTTGACGCGCGGCGGCGAAGGGGCCACCGCTTTCGCCGCCCACGGCACGCTGCATGCAGCCGGGGTGCCCGTGACGGTGGTTGACACCGTGGGTGCCGGCGACACCTTTCAAGCGGCCATGTTGACGGCGCTGGCCGAGCGCGGCGCGCTCAGCGCTGCGGCGCTGCGTGGCTTGGGCGCCTCAGAGTTGGCCGAGGTGCTGGCGTTTGCGGCGCGCGCCGCAGCCTTGACATGTTCACGGCGCGGTGCAGACCTGCCGCGCCGCGCTGAACTGCCTTAAACCGTCAGGCAGCTACCGCGGTGGCCGCGGCCAGGCACTTGTTGCACTTGCCCAGGCCGGGTAGGCGTGGGTCGGGCTTGCCGTCGCCGGTTTTGAAGTTCGCCTGGCACTTGCGGCAGACGTACATTTTGGAGCTGGACATCATGGGCCGTGAGCCCGGGCCGCTGTTGGGCCGCGCTGCGGAATACTCCGCCTGCGTTTGACGCAAGCGCGCGCCGGTGTCCGAAACAGCGGGAACGGTAGTGCGTTTTGTGGCCATATGCGGAGTCGGGTGTGAGCCGCGCATTCTACCCGATGCCTCACACCGGCGCGGCCGCGCACCCCCTCATGCGCGGCGGTGCTGCAAGGCCGGCAAGTGGCTGCGCACTTGCTGCAGGTGCGCGTTGTCCCATTCGGCGCAGGCCACACCTTCGCCTTCGGGCACGCACCCCAGCAGCTCACCCCAAGGCCCCACCACCAGGCTGTGGCCCCAGGTGCGGCGGCCATTTTCATGGCGCCCGCCCTGCGCCGCGGCCACCACGTAGCACTGGTTTTCTATCGCGCGCGCGCGCAACAGCAGCTCCCAGTGCGCTTGCCCCGTGGTGTGGGTGAAGGCCGAAGGCACACACAACACGTCGCAAGGCGGCAGCATGAGTGCGCGGTACAGCTCGGGGAAGCGCAGGTCGTAGCACACCGACAACCCCACGCGCAGCGCGCCGCACTGCACGGCGACCGCTTGCGTGCCGGGTTCGAGCACGCGGCCTTCGTCGTACGCCTCGCGCCCGTTGTCATAGGCGAACAGGTGGATCTTGTCGTAGCGCGCGGCCAGCGCGCCGTCAGGCCCGTAGACGAGATTGGCGTTGCGCAGTTTGTGTGGATCAGCCCCGCGCAGCGGCAGGGTGCCACCCACCAGCCAGAGTTGGTGGCGCTGTGCGGCGTGGGCCAGCATGTCCTGAATCGGCCCGCTGCCCGGGCTTTCGGACACGGCGAATTTGTCGTCATCGCTGCGGCCCATCAAGCAGAAGTATTCGGGCAGGCAAACGAGCTGCGCGCCAGCGTCAGCGGCCTGGGCCACCAGCCGGGCCGCGGCGTCGAGGTTGCGGCCCACGTCCGGCGTGGAAACCATCTGTACGGCGGCAATCTTCATGGTGTGGCTTTGCGAGGGGCGCTGGCAGCGCCGGCGATAGCAGGTGCGGTGGGCGGCGCGTCTTCGGGCAGCTTGGCCCCGGGCAGGCGCTCGATGCGCTCGACCTTGGGCGCGGCCCACGAGCCCGAGACATGAAACTCGCGCGTGCCGGCCAGCATGAGCGGGCGGCGCAGCACCAGTTGCGCCACGAACGTACCCAGGCCAATGATCGGGTTGACGGCGGCGTAGGCCAACGAGGCCGCGCCGGCGTTGATTTCAGGCACGATCAGCACTTGCAGCTCCTGCGTCTCGCGCTGCAAGTCGGCCGCGCCGTCCAGGAACACGGTGGCTTGCACGCCGCGCATGCGCAAGTTGCGCGTCCTGGCCACGCCCTTGGCCACGTTGACTTCGCCCACGACGCTGTCGAACGCGAAGCCGGCTTCGAAGACATCGCGGAAGTCCAGCAACAAGCGCCGCGGCAGCGACTGCAAACTCAAAATGCCCAACAGCCGCGCCGCGCCCGGCTCGGCGTTGAGAAACTGGCCGGCGTCCAGCGCCACCTGCATTTGCCCGGCCAGGCTGGGCAGGTCAAAGTCCAGCGGCGAGCCGGCCCAGCTCAACTGCCCATGCACCTGGCCCTTGCCGCCGCGCAATGCCTTGCCCGCACCCAGGCGTTCGGCGAAGGCGCCGCTGTCAGCCAGGTCGAGCTTGAAGTCCAGCTCCATGCGCCGCCCGCCCGCCACGTTGGCCCAATGGCCGCTGGCATTCAGGCGCGCCTCGGGCGTGATGACGTTGAGCTTGTCCAGGTGCCAGCCCGGCCCGGTGCGCGTGCTGCGGTTGACGGCCTCGATCTCGACCCGGCCGAACTTGCGCCCACGCAGCTCGAAGTCGTCGACCACGATGTCCAGCGCCGGCACGCTGGCCGGCGCGGTGTTGATGAATTCCTCGACCGCGGCCACGTCAGCCGGCGGCAAAGACAAGCGTGCCAGCCGCGCCATCAGCTTGCCTGGCTGAACGGCGTCGTGACTTTGGCGGTATTCGACATGGCCGTTCAGTTGGGTGGCGTTCACGCTGGCGCGCCAAACCGTCTCGGCCGCCGAGGCCTGCTGGCTGATGCCCGCCACCACCTGTGACAGCCGGCGTGGCCCGGCCACCAGCTCGGCCGCGCGCAGAGCCACGGTCTGCGGCAAGTAGCCGCTGGGGCCGGCTTCACGGCCCGGTTGCTCTGCACCCAGGCGTTTGAGCGCGGCGGCCCAGTCGTCGGTGTTAAGCAGCGCCAAGTTCAGGTTGGCATGGACACCGGCCGGCGGTGTGGGCATGGTGTCGTTCACGCCGACGCCGCCGCGCAGCACGCGCGCCACGTCACCACTGACGTCGCGCTGGTACTGTGCTTGCAGCAGGTTGCCCAGCTCGAACTGCAAAACGTCGCGCCCGCCGGGCTGGGGCGTGGTCTGGTAGCGCAGCGGCAAGGCCGCCTCGGCGCTCTTGCCCAAAGGCGCTGGCAGGTCGATTTCCATGCCGACCAGGTTGCTGGTGACGGTGATGTCCGCCAGCCCTTTCACGACCCCCAGGTTGAGCCGGTAGCCCGCCGCGCCGCGAAGAAAGGTGGCGGCGCGCGCCAGGTCAGGCAATTCGGCACTGCGGCGCAGCCCTTCGGCGCTGGCCTGGCCCTGGGCACTGAAGCGCAGGCTGCCGTCACTTTGGCTGGCACCTTCCAGGGCCAACTCGCCACCCAGGGCGCGCGCATGCCCGCCCACGATGGCAAAGCCGCGTTCGCTGAAGTCGACCCGGCCGCGGGCTTGCGCCAGCAAGGGCAGGTCTGGGCGCCAGCGCACATCGTTGCCGGCCAGGGTGACGCTGCCACGCACGCCGGTGTGCGCCGGGTCAGTCAACGGAATGTTCAAGGCCAGCCGCAGATCGGCCGCGCCGCTGACGACCATCGGCTTGAGCGCCTGACCCAGCCAGCCGCCGATGGGCGTGACATCGATGAAGCGCAGGACGTCGTTCGCCGTGCCATGGCCCTGACCTTCAAGCTTGAGCACGGGCTGCTGCGCCAGATTGGCGATGCCGCCGTGCACGTCTTTGAAATCGACGCCGCCCAAGCGCGCTTGCACGCCGCGCAGTTGCAGGTTCAGGTGATCAATTTCAATTTCACCGCTGACCCGGCTCAACGCCGGCCAGGGCGATGTCCAACCGGGTTCACTGGGCAGGTAGGCGAAGCTCAGATCCTGCGCCTGGGCGGTGATCTTGAAGTCGCCCTCGCTGGCTTTGTGGAAGGGGAACTCCCACAGGTCGCCCCGCACCTTGATGTCGGCACTGGCCACCGTGCCGCCCAACACCGCGCGGCGCACGTAGTCGCGCACCGGCGCGGGGATGCCCAGCGGCAGGTAATGCGCCACGCGCATGGCGTTGCCCTGGGTCAGGCGCGCGCTCAGGTCGAGCTGGCCCGGCAAGCGCCCGCCCTTGGCAAAACCGCTGCCCGGCCCGGTGCGCCAGGTGGCGGTGATCTCGCCTTGGGCGTCGGCGTTGGCGAAACGCGCGTCCTGCACTTTCAGCTCAATGGCCGGCGGCGCGGCCGCCTCAGTCGCGACCACGATGCGCCAGTTCAACTGCGCGGCCAGGCGCTGCAGCGGCAGCACCGGGGCTTCAAGCACGCCGGGAAAGATCAAGGCGCCATCGCTCATGGCCAGGCGCGCCTCGCCGCCGCGTTCGTTGGCGCTGAGGTCAACGTCGGCATTGCGAAACCCCGGCCGCCCCACCGGCGGCGCCTGGCCCGGCGCGGGCGGCGCTTCTGCCTTGGCCGCGGCCACGCTCACGCCGCTCAAGCGCGTGCGCACCTGGTAGGCCTGCGGCGCGTCAAGCGGCCCCTGCCAACTCAGCGTCAGTGCCTGCACCACACCCTGCGGCGCCAAGGCGCCGAGCAAGCGGCGCACGGGGTCACCCAGCGGCAGCTTGGCCGCGGTGCGGGCCATCACGGCCAGGTCAAGCCGGTCGGCGCTGAAGCTGCCGCTGGTGAGCGGGTGCACATTGGGGTCCATGCTGCCGAGGTCCTGCTTTTGCTTCCAACTGGCTTGGAGTTGCCCGGCCGGCCAGACCAGGCCGTCACCCGTGGTGAAACCGAAGCGGCGCGCGCTCATGTTCACGCCTTGCAAGTCGCGCTTGATCTCGATGCGGCCTTGCACCTGCGCAAAGGCCAGGGGCTCCAGGTTGCGGGCCAGGCGCAAGGTCACCGCGCGCAGCGCCACATCCAGCGCCACTTCGCGTGGCAGGCCCTGCACCAGCTCGACCCAGGCGCGCACCGCACCATCGCCCTCACGCAGTTCGAACGGCAGCTCGACATGGCGGCGCAGCTCGGCCACGTCGGCGCGTGGCAGCTCAACGTACAGGCTGCCGCTCCAACGCTTGAAGTCAGCGCTGCGCGCCAGCATCGGCTGGCTGAACTGGCCGCGCAGGCTGAAGCGCTCGCCCCATTGCGGCGGCGGCGTGGCGTCCAGGCGCAACTCGTGCTTGCGAAATGAATTTCGCAGCACCAGATCGACCGCGCGCAGTTGCAGCGGCGGCGCGCCACGCTGCTCATCAGTCCAGCGCAGGCTGCCACCGCGGATGACGAATTCATCTTGCTCAAAAAACCAATCCAGCGCGCTGCTGCTGGCGCCGGCGCCGGGCCGGCTCATGTCCAGGCCACCCACGTACACGTGACCCGCCGCGTCGCGCCGCACATCAAGCTCGGCGCCTTCGATGTGCACCTGCGCAAAGCGCAGCTCCAGCGCCAGCACAGACTTGAGCGACAGCGCCGTGGTGACATGACCCAGCACCAGCGCGTCACGGCCTTCGGCGTCGAGCAAGCGCACGTTGCGCAGCGTCAGCGCGGGCACCCAACTGCTGGACTGAACGCTGATCTGCCCAATGCGCACCGGCACGCCCAGGGTGCGGCTGGCCTGCGCCTGCACCTGCTCACGCCAGTCGTCGATGTGCGGCAGAATGAACCAATGCAGGGTCAGCAACGCCAGCAGCAGCAAGCTCCAGGCGCCCAACACGGCCCACAGGGATATGCGCCACAGCAGGCGCAATCCCGCCCAGTGATGGCGCGGCTTCACGGTGGATGCAGGAGCGAGGGGTGAGGACATTGCGCAGCGTTGGTCAGCCTAGCACAGCGTATGTCTAACGCCGGGGCCATGCTCAACGCAGCACCGGGTTCGCCTGACGACGCGCCAACCGCCGCGAGTTTCAGCGCTCAGTACAGCCGTTTCGTGCAGCGGGTGCGGCGACGTTATGGCGCCGAATTGCCCTGGCTGCCCAGCGGCGTTCCGGCCAGTGCGGTCATCGCTGAGCTGGTGGCGCGGCTGCAAACCCAGGGCCGCGATCTGCCCGGTGCCTTGCGCGTGGCGCGGCACCTGGTGCTCGAACGCCTGGCCTGCCTGGATGTGGAGCACGCCGCGCCGCTGCACGACGTAACGGGCACGATGACGGCACTGGCCGAGGTGACGCTCGAACTCGCCCTGGCGCAGGCGCGCGGCGATGCCGATGCGCGCCACGGTGCGCCGCGCGATGCCGCCGGGCAGGAGATCGACTTCTGGATCGTCGGCATGGGCAAGCTCGGCGCGCGCGAGCTGAACGTTTCATCGGACATCGACCTGATTTACGTCTACGAAGACGAAGGCCAGACGCCGGGCGCGGCGTCCGCCGGCGTCAGCGCGCACGTGTACTTCGCCTTCGTGGCCAAG
>JANOXU010000013.1:0-35287 GCA_031418595.1 Burkholderiales bacterium | reverse complement strand
CCAAAATACCAGGAATGGCAGGACACCAGTTTCGTGCCCGATGTGGCCTTGAGCGGCGGTGAGATATTCAACCTGCCCGGCGGCACAACGTTCGAGGTGATTCACACGCCGGGCCACGCCGGCAACCACCTGTGCTACCGGCTGCACGAAGAGCGCATGCTGTTCACCGGCGACCATGTGATGCAGGGCTCCACCGTGGTCATCAACCCGCCCGACGGCGACATGGCGGCCTACATCGCCTCGCTGCGCGAACTGATGCATCTCGATCTTGACTGGCTCGCGCCCGGCCATGGCTTTTTGATGCCGCAGCCGCGCGCGGCCATGCAGCGCATCATCGACCACCGCTTGGCGCGCGAGGCCAAAGTGTTCGCGGCGTTGCGCGAAGAGGCGCAGCCCATTGCCGCCGTGCTGGCCACGGTGTATGCCGACGTGCCGGCCAAGCTGCACGCCATGGCTCTGCGCAGCTTGCAGGCCCACCTGTACAAGCTGCGCGACGAAGCGCGCGTGCAGCACGAGCCGCCTGGGCATTGGCGGCGCGTGGCGTGAAGCCCTTGGTCATCAACGAAGTGGCGCTCGGCTCAGCGCGGCTGGGCATGAGCCATTGCCCCGGGCGCTCGGGCTGCCAGGCCATGCCGCGCGAGCTGGGCGCCGACCTGCAAGCCATTCGCGAATGGGGCGCGCAGCATGTGCTCAGCCTGGTGCAGGCGCATGAGTTCGCTGCCCTGGGCGTGCCCGGTTTTGCAGCTGCCGTGGCCGAAGCGGGCCTGGGCTGGTGGCATGTGCCGATCGCCGACATGCGCACGCCCGACGCCGCCACCCTGGCCGCCTGGCGCCGCCAGCGCCCGGCCCTGGTGGCAGCGCTGCAGCGTGGCCAGCCGGTGCTGGTGCACTGCGCCGCCGGCCTGGGCCGCACCGGCATGCTGGTGGCGCGGCTGCTGGTGGAGGAAGGCGGCCTGGCGCCGGAGGCGGCCATCAGCCTGGTGCGCGCGGCGCGGCCCGGCACGATTGAGACCGCCGACCAGGCCGAATTCGTGCACAAGGGTTGGCCGCCGCTTTGACATTGATTAACGTTTGAGGTCAACCACCATGAAGTTGTATGTTTCCCCCCGCGCGCCAAACCCGCGCCGCGTCACAGTTTTCATGGCCGAAAAGGGCATCACCGGCATTGAGCTGGTGACGGTGGATCTCAATGCACAAGGCCACCGCAGCGACGATTACCTGGCCAGGAGCCCGCTGGCCAAGGTGCCGGCGCTGGAGCTGGACGACGGCCGGTCTTTAAGCGAGTCGCGCGCCATCTGCAGCTACCTGGAAGGCCTGTATCCAGAGCCCAACCTGATGGGCCGCAGCGCCGAAGAACGCGCTTTCATCGAGATGGCCGATCGCCAGGCGGAGCTGTACCTGTTCAGCGGCATCGCGCTGGCCATCCGCCACACCCACCCGGGGCTGGCGGCGCTTGAAAAGCCCCAGTTCGCAGACTTCGGCCGCGCCCAGGCGCACAAGTTTCGCGAAGCGGCGGCCTGGTTCAACACCGTGTTGACGCGCCAGCCCTACCTGGCGGGTGAGCGCTTCACCATTGCCGACATCACCGCGTTGTGCGCGCTCGACTTCGGCCGTGGCTTGTTGAAATACAAGCCCGCCGACGAAGGCCTGGTGCATTTGGCCGCGTGGCGCGAGCGCGTGGGCCAGCGGCCCAGTGCGGCCGTGCAGTGACAAAATCGCGCCCCTTCGAATGAGTCATTGCTGAACCAAGCGAGCCCACCTTGAGCGCCAACATCCTTCAACACCTGCCCGCCGGCCAGCGCGTGGGCATCGCATTTTCAGGCGGGCTGGACACGTCTGCCGCCGTGCACTGGATGCGCGCCAAGGGCGCCATTCCCTGCGCCTACACCGCCAACCTGGGCCAGCCCGACGAGACCGATTACGACGACATCCCGCGCAAGGCCAAAGCCTACGGTGCTGACATTGCGCGCCTGATCGACTGCCGCGCGCAACTCGTGGCCGAGGGCATCGCCGCCATCCAGTGCAGTGCCTTTCACATCAGCACCGCCGGCGCCACCTACTTCAACACCACGCCGCTGGGCCGCGCCGTCACCGGCACGGCGCTGGTGGTGGCGATGCGCGACGACGGCGTGAACATCTGGGGCGACGGTTCCACCTACAAGGGCAACGACATCGAGCGCTTCTACCGCTACGGCTTGCTCGCCAACCCCGAGTTGAAGATCTACAAACCCTGGCTGGATCAAACCTTCATCGACGAGCTGGGTGGGCGCAAGGAGATGAGCGAGTACCTCGTCGCCCATGGCTTCGACTACAAGATGAGCGTGGAAAAGGCCTACAGCACCGACAGCAACATGCTCGGCGCCACGCACGAAGCCAAAGACCTGGAATACCTGAACTCGGGCCTGCGCATCGTCAACCCGATCATGGGCGTGGCCTTTTGGCGCGACGACGTGGCGGTGAAGGCCGAAGAGGTGACGGTGCGCTTTGAAGAAGGCGTGCCCGTGGCGCTGAATGGCCGCACGTTCGGGGACGCCGTGGCCCTGTTCGAAGAAGCCAACCGCATCGGCGGGCGGCATGGCCTGGGCATGTGCGACCAGATTGAGAACCGCATCATCGAAGCCAAGAGCCGCGGCATCTATGAAGCCCCCGGCATGGCGCTGCTGCACATCGCTTACGAGCGCTTGGTGACCGGCATCCACAACGAAGACACCATCGAGCAGTACCGCGCCAACGGCCGGCGCTTAGGGAAACTGCTGTACCACGGCCGCTGGTTCGACCCGCAGGCGCTGATGCTGCGTGAAACCGCGCAACGCTGGGTGGCGCGCGCCATCACTGGGGAAGTAACGATTGAATTGCGCCGCGGCAACGACTATTCGCTGCTCAACACCGAAAGCCCGAACCTGAGCTACCACCCCGAGCGCTTGACCATGGAAAGGGGCGAAGGCATGTTCACCCCGGCTGACCGCATCGGCCAGCTCACCCTGCGCGGCATGGACATTGCCGACACGCGCGACAAGCTGGGCATCTACACCCGCACCGGGCTGCTGGGTGCGGGCTCGGACGGCGCCATACCGCTGCTCACGCCACCCGGCAAGGAGTGAGCGGCGGGTGCGCAGCCGGTAGTTGAATCCGGCGTATCTTCGGTTTAGGTGAAAAGTTACCATTTCGCACAACCCCCTGAATGAGGGGGTTCGTCTGCTAACCTCGAACTGAAGCCGGCATTCGCTGGCCCCAAAGGGAGGTTGCATGGTGTCTGGCCCCGAATCGTTGTTCCAGGTGTTGGCCCCAGGCCGGCCACACGGCCCGCAGCACGCCGCGGCACAGGTTGAAACCAGCCAGGCTTTGCTGAAAGCAGCCTTGCGCGAGGTGGAGGCCAAGCGCGCGGCCGACGCCATGCTGGGCGTGGTGCTGCGCCAGCCGCGGGCGGGCGAGATGGGCTGGATCATCCACCGTCAAGGTGCGCTGTACGCGCAGGAATACGGCTGGAATATGCAGATCGAGGCCACGGTGGCGCAGATCGTGGCCGACTTTTTGCGCCAGCACGACCCGGCTTGCGAGCGCTGCTGGGTGGCCGAATACGGCGGTCAGGTGTTGGGCTCGGTGATGCTGGTGCGGCGCGACGCCAGTACCGCGCAACTGCGCCTGCTGTACCTGGAGCCCGGTGCCCGCGGCCTGGGGCTGGGCAAGCGCCTGGTGGCGCAGTGCGTCGAATTTGCACGAGCGGCGGCCTACCAAAAAATCATGCTGTGGACGAACAACGTGCTGCTGGCCGCACGCGGCATCTACGTGGCCCAGGGCTTCAACCTGGTCGAGACCCAAGCCTATGGCGAGTTCGGGCCCGATCTGGTGAGTGAAGTCTGGCAGCGCGATCTGTAGCGGCGCAAGAAATAGTTAACCCGCGGCGCCCGGCTGGCGCGTGCAAGGGTCGTGACTCACCACTTCTGGAGCGCGACCCATGCCCATTGCACGCTTGCTCAAACACGCCCTGGCCGCCCTGGTGGCCTTGACCTTAGGCCTGGCCACCCAGGCGCAGGCCTTTTGCGGCTTCTTTGCCGGCAAGGCCGATGCCGGCCTGTTCAATGAAGCCAGCCAGGTGATCCTGGTGCGCGACGGGCCGCGCACCGTGATCTCCATGCTGAATGACTTCAAAGGCCCGTTGACCGAATTCGCGCTGGTGGTGCCGGTGCCGCAGGTGTTGCAGCGCGGCCAGGTGCGCATCGGCGACAAAAAGTTGTTTGAACGGTTAGATGCTTATTCGGCGCCGCGCCTGGCCGAGTACTTCGACCCCGACCCCTGCCCGGTGGGGCGGCTGGAACGCCGCGAGCGGCACGGCCTGGCCGACCGCCTGGCCATGAGTGCCGTGCCTGCTGCGGCCCCTGCCGCCGAGCGCGCCAAGGCGCTGGGCGTGGCGGTGGAAGCCAGCTACACGGTGGGCGAATACGACATCGTGATGCTTTCTGCCAAGCAAAGCCAGGGCCTGGAGACCTGGCTCAACGAGAACGGCTACCGCATGCCACGCGGCGCGGCCGCGGCGCTGAAGCCGTATGTGGCGCTGGACATGAAGTTCTTCGTGGCCAAGGTCAACGTGAAAGAGCAGGCTGCCAGCGGCGTGCAGTACCTGCGCCCGTTGCAGTTCGCGTTCGAGAGCGAAAAGTTCATGCTGCCCCTGCGCCTGGGCATGATCAACGCCGAGCCCAACAAGCCGCAAGACCTGATCGCCTATGTGCTCACCCGCGGCGGGCGCGTGGAGAGTTCCAACTACCGCACCGTGAAGTTGCCGGCCAATTTGAACTTGCCCGCCGGTGTGAAGCGCGACTTCAAGACCTTCTACAAGGCGCTGTTCGACCACCAGGCCAGGCAGGAAGAACACCGCGTGGTCTTCACCGAATACTTCTGGGACATGGCCTGGTGCGACCCCTGCGCCGCCGACCCGCTGCGCCCGGATGAACTGCGCAGCGCCGGGGTCTTCTGGCTGGCGGATGAAGCGGTGGCGCAAGCCGCAGCCAGACCCAGCGGCGCGCAAAACGCATTGCTCACCCGGCTGCATGTGCGCTACACACCGGCCACCTTTCCTGAAAACCTGATGTTTGTGCAGACGCAAGACCGCCAGAACTGGCAAACACGCTATGTCTTGCAGCACCCGCACCCAGGCAGCGTGCAACAGTGCCGCGAAAAGGCCGCCGCCTTCGACTGCGAAAACGCCTGCGCCAGCGGCGGCGGCCGCGGTGATGTGCAGGCCTGCGTGCAAGCCTGCCGCGCCAGCCAGCAGGCCAGCGTCGAGCAGGCGCGGCGCTACTTTGAATTGGATCTGCCACGCCGCCAGCGCGAGCAGGCCGCCACGCTGATGCGCGTGACCGGCTGGAACGCCGATGAAGCCAGGCGTTATGCCGGTGTGCTGCCGGCAGGCGAGCCTGCGGCGCCGCCCGATGTGTGGTGGCAGCGCTTGTTCGGGGGTGAGCGGCCATGACCGCCGCCGCCGTTCATGCCTGGCAGCGCCTGGATGCGCGCGTCTTCCAGATCGCCTTCCTGCTCGCGCTGCTGGCCTTCGGCGCGGTGGCGCGCGACTTCGCCTTGCTGCCCATTCAAGTGGCGCTCACCTTCGCCGCAGCGCTGGGCACACAGGCGTTCTGGCAGTTCGCGCTCGAGCTGCCCACGCGCAGGCGCTGGGGTGGCTACTTGAGCGCGGTTGTCAGCGCCTGCGGCATCAGCATCCTGGTGCGCAGTGATGTGCTGTGGCTGCACCCGCTGCTGGCCGGCGTGGCCATGTCGAGCAAGTTCTTGCTGCGCGCCGGCTCAGGCCCTGCGCGCGGCCACTTCCTCAACCCGGCCAACCTGGCGGCGTTCGCGGCGCTGATGTGGCTGCCGCATGCCTGGCTGTCGCCCGGGCAATGGGGCCAGGGCTTGCTCGCCGGCCTGTGGATGGTGGTGTTAGGCGCATTGGTCACCGGCCGGGTGGCGCGCTGGGGCATCAGCGTGGCGCTGCTGGCCACCTGGCTGGGCTTGATCGCGCTACGCCTGGCCTGGCTGGGTTACTCGCCGCCGCTGGCCTGGGCGATGTGGCAGCACCAGGCGTTGAACGGCGCGCTGCTGTTGTTCGCGTTCTTCATGATCTCGGACCCCATGACCACGCCGCAGCAGGCCGGCGCGCGCATCGCCTACGCGGTGTGCGTGGGCGCCACGGCGTTTGCGTGGCAGTTCGGCCTGTTCAAGCCGCAGGGCTTGATCGTGGCGTTGTTTGCCTGGAGCTTCACCGTGCCGCTGTGGAACAAGCTGTGGCCGGCGGTGCGCTTTGACTGGGCCAAACCCGTCAGCTCAGGCGCTCACTTGGGTGGCGCTTTGGAAAACAAGCGTGCGGCGCGGCCCTTGAGTTCAAGCAACTCGCTGGGCGTGACCGAATAGCGCCCGGCCATGACATCCACTTCAATGCGAAATTCAACGTCGCGCCCGTTGCTGGTGAGCTGCCCGCAGGTGAATTCGTACTCTTTGGATTCGGCAGGCAGGCCGCTTTCGGCCAGGTCATAGTCTTCGTATTTGACATCGCGGATCTCGCCGCTGGCCAGGTCGAGCATGCCGGTGGCGTGAACTTCATCGTCAGCCAGTTCATCGACGATGGTGATGCGTACGTGCAGATCCAAGTGGGCTCCTCAAAGGCGCGCGGGCGGCGCCTGCCATGTGCAGGGGCGCGATGTTAACGGCCCGAGATCACACAAACCCCAGGCCGCGCGCCGCGCCGAAGTTAACGAGGTTGGGCAGCACCGCATCGAGCTGCGTCTCGCTGCTGCCGAACCAGCGCAGCAAGGTGGCGGCGTACTGGTCCACCGACGTGCTCGGTATCCAGCGCCCGTGCAGTTCCCAACTGTCCTGGCCCACATCGTCGGGCCCGCCCAAGGCCAGTTCAGGGAAGCGGCCGTAGGTGGCGCCGCCGCGCACCGCGCCGCCCAGCACCAAATGGTGGTTGCCCCAGGCGTGGTCGGTGCCCACGCTGTTGTTGGGCTTGAGCGTGCGGCCGAAATCGCTTTGCGTGAACGCGGTGACGGCCTGCGCCAGGCCCAGGTTCGTCATGGCATCGTGAAACGCGGCCATGGCGTCGCCCAACTGTTTGAGCAGCCGCGCATGCGCGCCCTGGGTGGCGTCGCTGCCCAAGGCTTGCTCGCCATGCAAGTCGAAGCCGCCGAGCTGGGCGAAGAACAGTTGCCGGTTGCCCTGCACGGTGGCGTTGCCGGCGATCAGCTTGGCCACCTGGTAGAGCTGCCCGGCCAGCGGCGTGCTCAGCTTGCCGGCCACGGTGAGCGGGGCAAAGGCGGCGTCGATGGCGGCCACCGCGCCAGGTTGGCCGGGCAGCACCTTGACCATGGCGGCTAACCGTTCAGACATGGCAAAGGCGTCACGCTGCTGGCGCGCCAGGGCCTCGCCCAGCAGGTTGTCTTGCGGCTGGTTGTACAGCTCACGCAACGCTGCGGAGCGCGCCACCAGCGGCGCGTAGCTCAGGCGCCAGGGTTCGCTGCCGAGTTCATAGGCACCGAAGGTGGCGCCCGGGCCGGGCAGCACCAGCGGCCCGGCCAGCGAGGCCACGCCGAAGCGGCCATTGCCGCCCACTGAAATGACCGGGTTGGTGGTGGCCAGCACCTCGCTGGCGCGGCCACCCCAGCCGGTGCGGGTGAGCGCGCGGGCGCTGCCGGTTTCCCACAGCGTTTGCTGGTCGGAATGCGAGAACAGGTTGTCGGGGATGAGCGGGGAGTTGGCCGCGGCGGCGCGGTACTGCGCCTTGGTCAAGGGCGCGGCCAGCGGCCCGACGTTGAACACCGGCGCCAGTTTGCCGCTGGACCAGGCGGTTTGCAGCGCGGCCAGCGCCGGGTGCAGGCCGAAGTTGCTGCCGCCCAGCGGCACCAGGCTGGCCTGCGGCAAGGCCAGGCCCTGGCGCACGGCGGCGTATTGGGCGTAGCGCGCGGCGTCCAGCGGCACGACCATGTTGTTGCCGTCATTGCCACCGTACAAAAAGATGCAAACCAGGGCCTTGTAGTCCGCGGCATGGGCGGCGCGGCCAGGCAGCAGCAAGCTGCCCAGGCCGCCCGCGCCAAGCAAGGAAGCCGCGCCCAGGCCGGTGGCCTTGAGCCAGTGGCGGCGGGCGGGGTTGAGGTGAGTCGTGGTCATGTCGTACTCCTTAGCGCTGCACTTGATATTGGGGTGCAGCAAACACCAGGTAAGCCGCCTGGCGCACGCGCTCAGCGACCCAGGTGCTGCTGTTGCTGCTGTCAAACGCGGCCACGGCGTTGACCACGGCGGTGCGCGCCGCGCCCGGCAGCGGCCCGCCGCTGGCCAGCAGCGACAGCCGATCCACCAGCTTGCCGGCATCGGCGGCGTCGGCTTCAAAGGCGCTGAGGTTCACGCTCGTGCCCAGCGCACCGGGCACGCTGGTGGCCGGCGTGCTGCCGTTCCACATCAACAGGTAGGTGAGGTAGTTCAGCCGTTCGAGCGAGGTGTTGGCGTTGTGGATGCCGAACGCCGGGCCGACCAGGCTGGTGCCGGCCACGGGGTAGTCGGGCGGGTAGAAGTTGAACACCGAGGGCGGGCGAAAGACATGCTGGCGCGCCGCTTCGCCCCACCACCAGCCCAGCGCCTCGCCATCGGTCTTGCCGTTCAGCGCACGCAGCACGCCGGTGAACAGCAGCACAGGCTCGCGCAGCTTGCCGGCGCTGGCCGCGGGCGTGGGGCTGCGAGCCTCGGCATCAAGCAGGGCCGCGGCCACGGTGGCGGCCAGGTCGCCGCGCGTGCCGGCGCCGAAGCTCAGGCCATCAGCGCTGAAGCGCCCGCTGGTGAACGCACCGGCCACGCGCTGCACATAGGCCGGCGTGGGGTTGGCGCTCACCAGGTGCTGGATCAACTGCTTGCTGATGAAGGGCGCCAGGTTGGCGTGCTGCATCAGGCTGTCGAGCACCAGTTCCAGCGCCTGCGGCGCGGTGCTGCCGGCCGGCACGGTGAGCCCGCCCAGCAGCCTGCGCTCAGTGCCGTCGTGAAAGCTGGGCAGCGCCACCATGTCGCCACCGTAGTAGCGGCAGTTCGCGCCACTGGGCCAGCAGCCCCAGGCGGTGGCGCCGCCGGCGGGGTAGGTCCAGCCGGTCAAGGCGTAGGCATAGGCGCGCACGTTGTCGTTGTTGTAGGTGGGCGTGCACACGCCGCCGGCCAATGTGCCATCGGCATTCAGCAAGCAGGTGCCCAGGCTGAACAGTTGCAACAGTTCGCGCGAGAAGTTCTCGTTCGGCGCCGCCTTGTGGTTATTGACGTTGTTCAGGAAGTCACCCATCAGCGGCGACAAGGCCACGCTCTTGAGCACCTGGCGGTAGTTGCCAAAAGACTGAGCCAGCAGGTTGTTGGAGTAGTTCCTGAAGCCGTAGCTGCCCGAGACTTCAATGCCGTTGATGACCACGATCTGCTGCAAGGCCAGCGCCACACGCTGGCGCAACTGGTCGCTCTTCTGGGTGGCGTTGCGATAGAAGTCCCACACCTGCGGCGTGGTCGAGTACCAGTCACGCCAACAGTTGTCACCGGCATAGGCGCTTTGCTGGCAGAAGTCGGTGCTGCTGGTGTTCTTGTGCACCAGGTCGCTGCCGCCCAGGGTGTAGCTTGAGCTGACCAGCTTCATTTGCGCCGCCACCCAAGGTGCTGCGCCCAGGCCGCGAATCTCGGCCAGCAGCGTTTCGCTGGGGCCGAAGCTGGCCTGGTGGGCCAGGCGAGCGGCGTCGCTGGCCGTCATGGTGGGCGGTGGTGGCGGGGGTGGGGGTGGGGGCGCGCGTTTGCGCGCCTGGGCGTCTTCCAGGCTGGCGTCGTCGCTGCCGCTGCCGCCACACGCAGCCAACATCACGGCCGCTGCCAACGCGATGGCCAAGGCCCGGCCCGGGGTTTCTGTGAAGAAGTGCTTGCTCATCTCAATCCATTGCGCGGCTGAACATGTAACAAGGCTCGCACGAAGCTGGCCAGGCCTGGTTACAAGACGTACCGCCGCTTGCCGGCGCGGGGGTGGCCGTGCCAAGCTGGGCGCACGCGGCTGAACAGGCCGGTTAAAGCGGCCTAACTACAGGCGCTGGCGGTGTGGGCCGATAGCCAGTCTTCAACCCGTTTTCGCGCCGCTCGCCGAGCCTGGCCAGGCGCTCGACACAAGGAGTTCTGATGTCCATCGCTGCCCTGTCATCCACCACCCCCGCCCTGGCGGCCAATACCGTTGAGCGCATGCCGCCACGCCGCGGCGACGAACACGGCCGCGCCCGTGGCCACGAACATGGCCACGGCCACGGCCCGCGCCGCAACGCCGACAACCCGCTGGTGGCCGCCATGACCGAGGCACTGAAGAGCCTGCAAGGGCTTGGCATGGGCACACCCCCGGGCACACCCACGGGCGCGGCGCCGGTCGCGTCACCAGCCACCGCGCCCAGCACCGCCCTGACCAACGCGCTGGCTGGCGCTGCCGCGGCGGCAACCGTCAAGCCCACCGGCACCGCCACCGCCGCCACGCCCACCACGGCCACCGCCGCCACCACGGCCACCGCCGCCACCGCAGTCGCGCCCACGGTGCCCGCGACGCCCAGCGTTGACGCCCGCGCATTGCGCAGCGCCACCATGGAGTTTGCGCACGAGTTGTTTCATGCCTTGCGCAGTGCCGGCAATGAAGACGGCCCGGGCCGACACGGCCAGGGTTGGGGTGGCCGGCGCAGTTATGACGATCTGACACAGCGCCTGCAAGCCCTGGCCAGCCAGTTCGCGCCAAAACCGCCTGCGGCCACGCCCGCCCCGGGTGCCCCCACGGCGCCTGCAGGGGCCGTTACGCCCGTTGCCGGTGCCGCGCCGGTGCCGGGCACCAACCCGGTCATCAAACCCACCAGCGCCACCGCAACGGCGGGCACCAACGTTGCAACCACGGTTGGCACCGCACCCACCGCACCCACCGCACCCACACCGCCCGCGGCACCGGCCGTGGCGCCGGCACCCACGTCACCTTTGCTCTCGGCCTTTTCCAAGCTTGTGGCAGCGCTCAACCCGGGTGCGACCAGCACCAGTGCCAACACCAGCGCGACACAGTTGGCAGCGTTCTTGAGCCGCCTGGCCGGTGCCCTGGGTGGCCAGGCGCAGCCGGCGCAGATGGACGCCATGCCCAAGGGCAGCCTGATCAACATCACCGCCTGAGTGCGCCCCCAGGGCCGGGCTGCGCCCAGCCCGCCCGGCGGGGGTCATGCAAAGTGGCAGAGCCACATTTGCTCATGAGCGCCCCAAGGCCGGCCGAGGCCGCCCGCCCCCCGCGGGGGTCAAGCAAAGTGGCAGAGCCACATTTGCTTGAGCCCGGCCTGCGCCGGCAGCGCCGGCCTCACGCGAAGCGCAGCCTGGCCTGCTCTTCGGTGTAGTAGCCCAGCGCCAGGTCTTGCGCCAGCGCTTGCGGGCTGCGCAGCGCGGCGCTGCCGTAGCCGCCGCCGCCGGGGGTGGAAACACAGATCACGTCACCGGCCACGATCTGAATGTCCTGGTCTTTCGACAAATGCGCCGGCACGTATTCCACGCCACCGCGCAGGATCATCACCTTGTTCACGCCGCCCGCCGCGCCGCCCTGTGCACCCGGTGGGCCGAAGCGGCCATGGTCCATCACCATGCTCACCCGCGCCTGGCCGCGCAGCAGGCGGATGCGGTAGTTCACGCCGAAGCCGCCGCGCTGTTCGCCCGCGCCGCCCGAGCCTTCGTGCAGCGAGAACTCTTCGAACAACACCGGGTAGAGCTGTTCCATGATCTCGATGGGCGTGGTCTTGGAGATGCCGATGGTCGAGCAGCCGTTGGAAATGCCGTCGCCCGCCGGGCTGCCGCCATAGCCGCCGCCGCTGATGACGTACATCACATAGGCGCGGCCCTTCAGCGGGTCGAAGCCGCCCACACCCAGGTTGCCGCTGGTGCCGGCCGGCGCACCGAACAGTTCATGCGGAATGGCCTGGCCGAGCGCGGCGAACACGGCTTCGGCGATGCGCTGGCTCACCTCTGCCGCGCAACCTGACACGGGCCGCGGGTACTTCGCATAAAGAAACGTACCCTCGGGCTCGATGATGTGCAGCGGCTCGAAGGTGCCGGCGTTCAGCGGCACATCGGGGAAGATGTGCTTGATGGCCAGGTAGACCGAAGACTTGGTGGTGGCGATGACGCTGTTCATCGGTCCCAGGCAGGGTGGCGACGAACCGCTCATATCGAACGTTAAGCAAGCGTGGTCACCCACGCCGCTGCGCGTGATGCGCATGGCAATGGTCAACGGCTCATTGACCACGCCGTCGGAATCCACATAGGCCTTGGCTTCGTAGCTGCCCAGCGGAATGCGCTCGATCTGCGCGCGCATTTGCTGCGCCGCGCGCAGTTTCAATTCGGCAACGGCTTGCTCCACCGTGGCGGCGCCATAACGTTCGAGCAGTGCCGACAGGCGTTTGTCGCCGGTGGCCAGCGCCGCGGCCTGGGCCTTGATGTCGCCGATGCGCTGGTCGGCCACGCGGATGTTGCTTTGAATGATGGCCAGGATCTCTTCATCCATCACGCCTTGCTTGAACAACTTCACCGGCGGCAGGCGCAGGCCTTCTTGTTCCACCTCGGTGGCGTTGGCCGAAAAGCCGCCCGGCACCGAGCCGCCGGTGTCGGGCCAGTGGCCGGTGTTGGCCAGCCAGCACCACAGTTGGCCTTGGTGGAAGTAGGGGGCGACGAACTTCACGTCCATCAAATGCGTGCCGCCCAGGTAGGGGTCGTTGACGATGAAGACATCGCCCGGGTGCAACGTGATGCTCAGGCGCCGCACCCGCTCGATCACCGCGGCCACGGTGAACTGCATGGTGCCCACGAACACCGGCAGGCCCAGCTCACCTTGGGCGATGAGTTCGCCGGTGTCGCGGTGGTAAATGCCGTCTGAGCGATCCAGCGCCTCGGCAATCACCGGGCTGAAGGCGCTGCGCACGAAGGCCAGGTCCATCTCGTTGCAGACCTGTTGCAGGCCGTTTTGCAACACGGCCAGGGTGATGGGGTCAGTGTTCAATGGTGCCCCCCGGCCGCGGAGTACCGCGGCCGGCCCCCCGTGTGGGCGGCCGCTTGCTTGGGACGGCCCGGCGCGGCGCGGCTCAATTCAGTTCCACCACGCGGTCATTCGCCCCGGCCACGCAGCCCTCGGCCAGCGGCGCCCAGCCGTGGTGGATGACGGCCTGGTGGCCGTTGTGACACAGCTCGATGCGCTGCGCGCCCGGCAGGTGCTGGTGCACAAAGGCCTCGATGGCCGCGGGCGTGCTGGTGCGAAAGCGCAGGGCGTAGAGATCGTCTTGCGGGTGGTCGCCAAGGTGCACCCAGGGAATGAACGGCGCGGCCAGCATCAGCCAGTGCGAACCCACCTCCACAGGCGCGGGCGCATAGCCCTGGTCTTGCAGCCAGGCCTGGGCCTGCGCACGCAGGTCCTCGCCCGGCCCCAGCGCGCCCCACGCCGCGGCGATCAATTCCACCAGCCACTGGTTGCAGTTCTGGTACGCCTGGCTGAAGGCATGGGCGTTGGCGCTGTAGCGGCCGCCCAGCAGGCGCAACGCGGTGGCCGTGTTCAGCGCCGTGCCTTCCAACGCGATGGCTTGCGCCGTGGGCAACAGGACGATCGACACATAACCGCTGTTTGCATCGTCATTGCCCAGCACAAAGCCGGCCAGGCCTTGGTCGTACAGGCGCGGGCGTTGCTCGTCGCAGGCGTAGTAGAGCTGGCGCACCGACCACGGGCCGTTGGCGCTGGCCTTCAGGCTCACCCCGGCATGCGAATAGCGCAGATTGAAACGTTGCAGCTTCAGGCCGGCGCGCGACACCAGGGCCACGGCCTGGCCGGAAGCTTCCAGCTCTTGCTTGACCAGCGCGGCAAAGCTCAACACGCGGTCTTGCTGCGCAGCGCTCAGGCTCGGCGCTTGGGCGCAAAAGGCGTGGGCGGCCGAGCCCGCTTGCACCGCGCCGGCGCCGGCGCACAGGCTCAAGGCCAGCAGCAGTGCGCGCATGGCGTCAACGCCAGGGCATCACAACGTCACAGGGCGAGCGTCGAGTTCACGGTGCCACTCGTCGGCCAGCACCAGGAAGAACGGCTCGCGGGTGTGTGCGCCTGCGCCGTTACCGGCCCGCGCGAATTCCAGCCCATAGGCGCGCTGGCGCACGCTGACCAGTTCTTGCGCCGCCACGCCGCGCGCGCCCAGCGCCTGCGCGGGCAATTCAAGCGTCAGCGCGCCGGCCGCGCCGGGCACGGCCACGGCTTGCAGCGTCAGGCGCAAGCGGCCGGAGTGGGGCGCGGCCTGGGCCACGTCAACGATGCGGTAGTCGCCCTGCGCCACCTGGTTGGTGGTGCGCGACGAGCTGTTGCTGGAGCCGCGGATCGAGTCCGACGCGCTGCCCACCGAGGTGGACGCAGCGCTCGACGCCGATGACGTGGAACCCTCGGCGCTGCCGACAGGCAAGCCGCCCAGGCACAGCAGCGCCAGGCAGGTCAGTCGTGTGCAAAGGGCGGTCATGGGCATCCTTCATAGCCGGCCAGGGGGCCGCGCCGAGCATAGCCGCATTGGCGCTGGCGAATGGGGTGGCTTTACTTGCCGGTAAACATAAAGTACTATCTGGAACAACCGCAGTCTCAGCGGTATAAACTTCATCCTTCAGCCATGGTTCACATCCCCGCGTCGTCCTTCACCGTCAAGGAAATGTTCGACCCCGGCGTGCTGGTCGAAGACGAAAAATGGTACCCGCTGGGCAAGATGGGCAAGGTGCGGCCGTTGCTGTTTGATGTCTCCAACGGCGGCTGGGTCAGCATCCTCAAGGCGCAAGGCAGCGGCACCATCCAGAAGCACCGCCATGCCAGCCCGGTCACGGCCTGGACGATGGACGGCGCCTGGGGCTACCGCGAGCACGACTGGATCGCGCGCGCCGGCAGCTTTGCCTACGAGCCCGCCGGCCACATCCACACCTTGTACATCGACCCCGCGGTGGGCCACATGACGGCGCTGTTCCACGTCATGGGCCCGCTGGTGTACCTCGATGAAGCCGGCAACGCAGTGGACTATGACGACGTCTTCCTGCGCCTGGACCGCTATGCCAAGCATTGCCGCGAAGTCGGCCTGGGCGACGATTTCGTGCGTTCCCTCGTTCGTTAACAAGAACACCGAGACACCGCCATGCCGCAAGAAAAAATGCACCTGCTGCAGATGCTGATCCACAGCGCCAGCACCCACACCATGCTGAGCTGGGCCGACCCGGCCGATGGCCAGCTCGCCGGCCTGCAAGATTTTGGCTATTGGCAAAACATGGCGCGCACGCTGGAGCGCGGCTGCTTCGACGGCGTGTTCTTCGCCGACAGCCCGGCCACCCATGCTGTGTACAAAGGCAGCGTCGCGCCCTCGGTGCAGTACGGCGCCTCGTGGCCGAACCATGACCCCATGCCCCTGGTGGCGGTGATGGCCGCGGCCACGCAGCACCTGGGCATCGGCGTCACGCTCTCGACCACCGGCTCCACGCCTTACCTGGCCACGCGGCGCATGAGCACGCTCAACTACCTGAGCCGCGGCCGCGTGGCCTGGAACATCGTCACCGGGTTCAGCAACGCCGAGCACCTGGCCAACGGCATGGGCGCGCAGATGCCGCACGACGAGCGCTATGACTTCGCCGATGAATTCATGGCGATTTGCTACGAGCTGTGGAACAGCGTGCCGGCCGAGGGCATCTTGCAAGACAAGCCCAACGGCCAGTTCGCCGACCCCAGCAAGATCAAACAGATCGATTTCAAAGGCAAGTACCTGAGCTGCAAGGCGGTGTGCCCGGTGCTGCCTTCGCCCTATGGCCGGCCCTTGCTGATCCAGGCCGGCTCGTCGGGCCGCGGCATGCGTTTCGCGCTGGAACACGCCGAGATCATCTTCGGCATCCAGGCTCACCTGCCCGGCATGAAAAAGGCCATGGCGCAGTTGCGCGACGCCGCGGCCGCGCAGGGCAAGGGCCGCGACCCGAAGATGATTTTCGGCCTGCAACCGATCGTGCGCAGCACCGAACTCGAAGCGCGCCAGCGCGCGCAGGCGCTGCGCGAACGCATTCCGCTCGATGCCACGCTGGCGCGCATGTGCGGCGTGTTCGGCGTCGACTTGAGCGGCCTGGACCCCGACCGCCCCTTGGCCGAAATGGAAACGCAAGCCTCGCGCGGCCTGCTCGCCGCCACCACCACCAGCGCCGATGGCAAAGCCGTAACGTTGCGCGACGCCGCCGCGCAGTGGGCCTTGTCTGTGGCCATTCCGCAGCTCATCGGCACGCCGGAACAGGTGGCCGATGAAGTGGAACGCATTTGGCGTGAGAGCGGCTGTGCGGGCTTCAACCTGAGCCCCACCACCAACCCCGACAGCGTGGACGACTTCGTTGACCACGTGGTGCCCTTGTTGCAAAAGCGCGGCATCTTCCGCACGGCCTATGAGGGCCGCAACTTCCGCGAGAACCTGGTGGGTTAACGGTTGATAAATGCCAATGCCGTGATGCCCGCATCAGCCATGGAAGCCATCGACCCCATCGAATTGCGCCGCTGCCTGGGCTCGTTCGTCACCGGCGTGACGGTGATCACCGTGCTCGACGAAACCGGCGCACCCATCGGCATGACGGCCAATTCCTTCAACTCGGTGTCGCTCGACCCGCCGCTCATCGTGTGGAGCCTGCGCACCAACGCCAGCACCTTTGGCATCTACAGCCGGGCTAAACGGTTCGTCGTCAACATCCTGTCTGAAGAGCAGATCGAGGTCTCGAACCGCTTCGCGCGCTCGGGCGCTGACCGCTTCAACGGCGTGGCCATCACACCCGGCATTGAAAGCCTGCCGCTCATTGACGGTTGCGCCGCGCACCTGGAGTGCCGCACCGAAGCCACCTACCCGGGCGGTGACCACCTGCTGTTCCTGGGCCGCGTGGAGCGCATCTCCACCAGCGTAAACAGGCCGCTGGCCTTTGGCGCCGGCAAGTACATGGTGGTGCACCCGTACGACAACGCGCGCAACGTGGGCGCGGGCAGCAGCAACGTGGCCAGCCTGAATGCCGTGCACCTGGCCCGGCCCCTGCTTGAAGACCTGAACCGCGAAACCGACAAGACCGTGGGCCTGGGCGTCTGGGGCAACTTCGGGCCGACGCTCATTTGGTGGATCGAAGCCAGCCAGCCGGTGGAGGTGAGCTTGCGCTGCGGCATGGTGCTGCCGTTGTTGGGCTCGGCCACGGGCAAGGTCTTCGCCGCGTTTTTGCCCAATGACGTGACCTCGCATTACCTTGAAGCTGAAATTGCCGTCGCGCAGAAAAATGAAAGCTCGTCCTTCACCTCGCGCGCCGCGGTCGATGCGCACTTGGCGCAGGTGCGTGCCAGCCGCCTGGGGCAAATCGACAGCGCCATCCTGGCTGACATCAACGAACGTGGCGTGAACGGTTTCAGCGCGCCGGTGTTCGATGCATCGGGCGCCATCGTGCTGGCCTTGACCATGATGGGCGACGCCGAATCCTTCAAGCAAAGCGACCCCGCCGTGCAGCGCTTGCGCGACGCGGCGCAGCGCCTGTCAACCCGCCTGGGCTGGAAGCCATGACCCTGGATGCTGTTGCTAACACCGAGCCGCGTGCGCGCCAAGACAACTGGAGCCGCTGGGGCCCGCAAGATGAGCGCGGCGCGCTCAACCACATCGGCCCCGAGCAAGTGAAACGGGCCAGCGCGTTGGTGCGCACGGGCGAGGTGCTGCGCCTGGCGCAGTTGCTGTCGAGCAAGACGCCGGTGCCCGCGCACCGCTGCGGCCTGCAGCACTTCATGGGCCGCGATGGCGGTGATTACGCCGTACCTGGCAGCAAACGCCCGGGCGGCTTTCAGTTCGCCGAAGACACGGTGGTGATGCCGCTGCACATCGGCACCCACGTTGATGCGCTGTGCCATGCCTGGTATGACGACAAGCTCTACAACGGCTACCTCGGCGACACCATTCGCAGCACCACCGGTGCGGCGCGCCTGGGTGTGGAGAAGATGCCGCCGGTGGTGACGCGCGGCATCCTGCTCGACCTGGTGCGCCTGAAGGGCCGCCTGCTCGAACCCGGTGAAGCCATTGATCGCGCTGACCTGCAAGCCGCTGCCGCGCAAGCCGGTGTGCAACTGGAAAAGGGTGACGCCGTGCTGCTGCGCACCGGCTGGCTCGAAGCGCAGAAGGGCGTGAAAAACCCGTCGTTCGACATCGAGCCCGGCATCGAGATTTCCGCCGCGCTGTGGCTGGCAGAGAGTGACGTGGCCATGGTGGGTGCCGACAACTTTGCGGTGGAGGTGCTGCCCTTTGCCGCGGGCACCGTGTTCCCCGTACACCAACGTTTGATTCGAGACTATGGCGTGCCCTTGCTTGAAGGCCTGATGCTCGACCCGCTGGTGGCCAGCGGCCGCCATGAGTTCCTGTTCATTGCCAGCGCGCTGCCCATCGTGGGCGCCACCGGCAGCCCTTTGGCGCCCGTCGTGGTGCTGTAGGGTCTGTTGACGACACATCATCATGAAAAAATCTGGCCCCCTGGAAGGCGTTCGCGTCCTTGAAATTGCCTCGATGATCTTCGGCCCGCTGGCCGGGCAGTACCTGGGCGACATGGGCGCCGATGTCATCAAACTCGAACCGCCCGAAGGCGACCTCACGCGCTCAATCGGCCCGCGCCGTTCACCCCGCATGGGGGCCTTCTTCCTCACCAGCAATCGCAGCAAGCGCAGCGTGGTGGTCGATCTGAAAACGCCGCAGGGCATCGAGATCCTCGCGCGGCTGATTGAAAAAACCGACGTGCTGCTGCATTCACTGCGCACACCCGCCGCCACCCGCCTGGGGCTCGATTACGCCAGCCTGGCCGCGCGCAACCCGGCCTTGGTGTACTGCCACGTCACCGGCTATGGCGACGACGGCCTGTACGCCGGCCGCCCGGCGTATGACGACATCATCCAGGCCGCCTCGGGCCTGGCCATGCTGCAAACCGTGGTCGGCGGCCAGCCGCGCTACATCCCCACCATCGTGGCCGACAAGATCAGCGGCGTGCACGCGGCCTATGCCATCGTGCTGGCGCTGATGCACCGCATGCGCACCGGCCAGGGCCAGCAGGTCGATGTGGCCATGTTCGAAACCATGGCCGCGTTCAACATGCTCGAACATCAATGGGGCCATGCCTTCGAGCCGCCCCTGGCGCCGATGGGCTATGTGCCGGTGAGCACGGCGTCGCGCCGGCCATACAAGACGATCGACGGCTACATCGCCTTGCTGCCGTATTCGAACGACCACTGGAAGCGCTTCTTCGCCCTGGCCGGCGAGCCGCAGATCATGGCTGATGCGCGCTTTGCAACGTTCGAGGCCAGGCAGAAGCATTTCCGCGAGGTGTGGGACGAGGTGGAACGCCAGGCCGCGCGCAAGACCAATGCGCAGTGGCTGGCGCTGCTGTCGAACGACGACATTCCGTTCTCGGTGGTGAACAGCCTGGAAGACTTGATCCACGACCCGCATCTGCAAAGTGTTGAGTTCTGGCAAGTGCGCGAGCACCCCACCGAAGGCCTGCTGCGCTTTCCCGCCAACCCGGTGAGCTTGAGCGCCACGCCAGGGGTCATGACCCGCATGCCGCCCACGCTGGGCGAGCACAGCGCCGAGGTGCTGCGCGAATGCGGCTATGACGACGCGGCCATCACGCGGCTCATGGCCAGCGGCGGCGCCTGTGCCGCACTGCCATAAGTCAACAGAATCATGATTCCCCGCACCCTGTTCAGCCCCGAGCACGACGCCTTTCGCGACACCGTTCGCCGCTTCATCGCCGAGCATGTGACGCCCTTTCACGCCGAGTGGGAAAAGGCTGGCCAGGTGCCGCGTTCGCTGTGGCACAAGGCCGGCGAGCTGGGCCTGTTGTGCTGCAACGTGCCCGAAGAATATGGCGGCATGGGTGGCGACTTTCTGCACAGCACCATCCTGATCGAAGAAATGGCGCGTGCCGGCGCCACCGGCCCCACGTTCTATCTGCACTCAGACATCGTGGCGCCGTATCTGGTCGACTTCGGCAGCGAAGAGCAGAAGCAGCACTGGTTGCCCAAGATGGCCACCGGCGAGGTGGTGGTGGCCCTGGGGATGAGCGAGCCTTCAGGCGGCAGCGATGTGCAGGCCATGCGCACGCAGGCCATCCGAGATGGTGACGAATACGTGATCAACGGGCAGAAGGTCTTCATCACCAACGGCCACAGTGCCGACTTGCTGCTGCTGGCCTGCAAGACCGACCCCAAGGCGCGCGGCAAGGGCGTGAGCCTGATCCTGGTTGAGACGAACCGGCCCGGCTTCACGCGCGGGCGAAAGCTGGAAAAAATCGGCTGCAAGGCGCAAGACACGTCAGAGCTGTTCTTTGCCGATCTGCGCGTGCCCGCGGGCAATTTGCTCGGTGCCGAAGGCGCGGGATTCGCGCAACTGATGACGCAGCTCGCGCAAGAGCGCCTGGTGCAGGCCATACGCGGCGTGAGCAGTTCCGAAGCCGCGCTGCAATGGACGATCGACTATGTGAGCGAGCGCAAGATGTTCGGCCACACCCTGGCCGACTTTCAGAACACGCGCTTCAAGCTGGCCGAATTGCATGCCGAAGTGCTGGCGCAACGGGTGTTTGTAGACCGTTGCATCGAGCTGCACTTGAAGGGCCAGTTCGACCCGGTGGACGCCGCCGCGGCCAAGCTCGTGACCACCGAATTGCAGGGCCGGGTGATGGATCAGTGCCTGCAATTCTTCGGCGGCTGGGGCTACATGTGGGAATACCCCATCGCCCGCGCCTTTGCCGATGCGCGCATGTGCCGGGTGGGGGGCGGGGCGGTGGAGGTGTTGAAGCAGATCATCTGCAATGCGCTTTTGCCGAAGGTGCGTAAGGCGGGTTGAGTGTCCACTTCGACAGCGCGCTGGCACTCGACTGCCTGCGCGGGATCAGGCCAGCGGGGCGCGCTGCTGCGCTCATGTCCTCCGGCGCTGGCCCTGCCGGGCCAGCCCCTCCCCCTTTACTTCGCTACGCAACACGCCCCACCGGCCTGATCCTGTTGCGGCGTCTCTTCTCGAACGTTACCCGCGCCACCACTGGTGCCCGCCGAGGGTGTTGGGTGGCCGGCGTAGCGAAGTAAAGGGGGAGGCAGTGGCCCGCCAGGGCCAATGCCGGAGGACATGAGCGTAGCCGGCCGCCCAGCAGCCTCGGCTCGCGCGGTACGTGAGGGTGTGTCCTTCAACAATATACCCATAAGTAGAAAAAACTACGAAAACATCTTTTCAAGTGCCAACGGGTAGATTATCATGACGCCAATGGCCAAACGCGACGCACCCAGCAGCGCCCGGCCCGGAGATCACACCATGCGTTTCCACACCCCCTTCGTCCTCGTCAGCGCCCTGGCCATCGCCGCAGCCACGCTGCCCGCCGCGGCGCAAGCGCAAACCTGGCCCAGCGCCCCGGTGCGCATCGTCGTGCCGTTCAGCGCCGGTGGCGCGTCAGACGTGCTCACCCGTTCGCTGGCCGAACAACTGCAAGCGCGCCTGGGCCAGAACTTCATCGTTGAGAACCGCACCGGCGCGGGCGGGAACATCGGCATGGAAGCCGTGAAGGCGGCGCCGGCTGATGGCCACACGGTGGCCTCGGCCACCATCGGCACGCTGTCGATCAACCAGTTCCTCTTCGCCAAGATGAGCTACGACCCGGCGGCCGATTTCGTCTACGTCTCCAAGATCTGGGAGAACTGCAACGCCTTCGTTGTCTCGGCCAACCACAGCGCCAAGACGGTGCAGGAATTCTTGACCTGGGCGCGCGCGCAACCCAAGGGCGTCACCTACGGCTCGGCCGGTGTGGGCACCACCCCGCACCTGGCGGGCGAGTTGTTCCGGCACCGCACCGCCATCCAGGCGCTGCATGTGCCGTTCCGCGGCGCGGCGCAGTCCATGCCCGCGCTGGTGGCGGGGGACACTGACTTCGCCATCGACAACATCGCCAGCTACACCCCGCTCATCAAGGCCGGCAAGGTGCGCGCCCTGGCCGTGACTTGCCCCGAACGTTGGCCCACCTTCACTGAAGTGCCCACCATGGCCGAATCGGGCGTGCCCAACTTCATCATCACGTCGTGGGGCGCCTTTGTGTTGCCCAAGGGCACGCCGCTGGCCATTGCCGACAAGCTTTCGGCGGCTGTGAAGGCCATCGCCAGCGAGCCGGCCATGCAGCAGAAGTTCCTGGACATCGGCGCGCGCGCCGTGTTCACCTCACCGCAGGAAACGGCGGCCTTCGCCGAGCGCGAACGCGTGAAGTGGAAGGAAGTGGTGCAGATCTCCGGCGCCAAGATGGACTGAACGGACTGAGTGGACTGAGCAGGATCGTCGAGCCACCCATGTCCGGGCCGCCTTTCAGCCGCACCTTCGTCGATCTCGTGCGCGAGCAGGCTCAGCGCGCGCCTGCGAGCACGGCGCTGGTGTGCGCACAGGGCCGCTTCACGTACACGCAGCTGGCCCAGCGTGCTGACCGCGTGGCGGGCGCTTTGCGCGCGGCCGGCGTGCGCCACGGCGACCGCGTTGGCCTCTTGCTGGCCAACCGCGTCGAGTGGATCGACCTGTGCCTGGGTGCGGCGGCGGCAGGCGCCACCGTCGTGCCGCTGTCGACCTGGTCCACCCGCAGCGAGCTGGCGGTCCTGATCGAAGACGCCGGCCTGGCGCTGCTGGCCGTGCAGGCGCGCTTTGGCGAGCGCAACTTTGAAGCCGACTTGCAGGCGCTGCAAGGCAAGGCCGGCATGCCCGCCATCGCCAACACCTGGGTGCTTGACACCATCAACACCGCCTTCACCCGCTTTGACGCGGCGTTGCAGGCGGCCACTGCGGTGAGCGAGCTGCCGCCGGGCGAAGCCGCCAGCGCCGGCGACGACGCGCTGGTGCTCTACACCTCGGGCTCCACCAGCGCGCCCAAGGCCGTGCCGCTGAGCCAGCACGCGGTGCTGGAAAACGGTTTCAACATTGGGGAGCGTCAGGGCTTGACCGCGGCCGACCGCGTGCTGCTCACCTCACCGCTGTTCTGGGCTTACGGCGGCTGCAATGCCTTGCCCGCCACCTTCACCCACGGCGCCACGCTGGTGCTGCTGGAGAAGTTCGACGCCGAGGAAGTGATGCAGACCATCGAGCGCGAACGCTGCACCGCCTTCTACACGCTGCCGGCGATGACGGCAGCACTCGCCCGCCACCCCAACTACCGCCGCGAACGCATGGCCTCGATGCGCACCGGCCTGACGATAGGCAGCCCGGAAGACTTCTTTCTCGCCGCCAAGACACTGGATGCGGCCGAGCTTTGCAACATCTACGGCGCCACCGAGACCTGCGGCAACTGCTGCGTCACCTGGCACCACTGGCCGCTGCAACGCCGCGCGCATTGCCAAGGCCCGCCGCTGCCAGGGCAGCGCGTGCGCTTCGTTGACGAAGATACCGGCGCAGCTGCAGCGCCGGGCACGCCCGGCCTGACGGAGGTGCTGGGCTTCACCACGCGCGGCTACACCGGCGCCAGTGCCGAACAAAACAGCAAGGCCTTCGCGCCCGATGGCTGGTACCGCACCGGCGACTTGGGCATGCTGAATGCCGAGGGCGACTTCGTCTTTGTCGGCCGTGTCAGCGAGATGATCAAACGCGCCGGCATCAATGTCTCACCGGCGGAAGTCGAAGCCGTGCTGCGGCGCCACCCCTCGGTCGACGACGCGGCTGTCGTCGGCGTCCCCGACGCGGCGCGCGGCGAGCTCATTTACGCCTTTGTCGTTGCCAAGGCTGGGGTCGCGTTCGACCCTGCCGAGCTGCTTCGCCATTGCGCCAGCGAAGCTTCCAAATACAAACTGCCGGACCACATCGAGCCGCTCGCCGGTATGCCGCTTACCGTCACCGGTAAGCTGCAGCGGCGTGAACTGAAGCAGTGCGCCATTGAACGCGCGGCCGCCCTGGCTGCGAGCGCAGCGCCGGTTGGCAGTTCTTGAACTTGGATGAAACAACCCCCACGTCGCTTTGCTCCTGCCCCCCGAGGGGGCGGTCAGTGTCTTCGGGCGGCCGGGCGCCACTGACATGAAGTCCAACCATGTCTGAGGCCGGCTCGGCGGGCACCGCGAACGACCCCACCGTGCAGGTGGTGGAAGGATTGAAGGGTCTGATCGTCGATTCGATTCCTTCAGCACGCGACATCGTGCTCGACGGTCTGGTCAGAAGCGCAGGTGGACTGTCGCGCGAGAACTGGTCATTCGACGCGAGCTGGATCGACGCGGCGGGACGGCACGTCCATCGCCTGATGCTCATGCGCGACGCCGCGGGGACGCTGCTCAATACCGAGCGAGCGCGTGAGTTCGCTGTGTTGAAGGCCCTCGCGCAGACTGACGTGCCCGCCCCGAAGGTGCATTGGATGGACCGGCAGGGGCGCTGGCTGGGCGCGCCGTCGGTGGTGATGGAGCGCATGCGCGGGCACTGCGACTACATGATCCTGAACGGTGCCGCCCCGCTGCCGGTGCGTCTTGCGCTGGCGCGCGCCTTCATGGGCTTGATGGTGAGCATCCAGGCCGTCGATTGGCGACGCCATGGCCTGGCGGACAGCCTGGGCGTGCCTGATGACCCGCCCTCCCTGCACGAACTCGGGCACTGGGAAGCCGAGTACCGAAAGGCCCAACTCGAACCCCATCCGGAGCTGGACTACGTGCTGAGCTGGCTCAAGCGCCGCGCCCCGGCGGCCGAGGCAATCGTGCTGGTGCATGGCGACTTCAAACCGGGCAACGCGCTGATCGAAGACGGGCGCATCACCGCCAAGCTCGATTGGGAGACCGCTCATCTTGGCGACCCGCTCGAGGACCTGGGCTGGGTCACCAACCCTGTGAGGAAGCGCGAGCACCACATTCCCGGCCATTGGGAACGGCAGCAGATGGTCCAGGCCTATCGGGAACTCACCGGGCGCAGCGTCCGCGAGGCCGACCTCTATTGGTGGAACGTGTTTTCCTGCTGGAAGTTGTGCGTCATCCAGCTGACCGCCGTGGCCGAGTTCGTCGCCGGGCGCTACAACCGCGTCTTCCAGACGCCGTCGTGGCTGTTCCGGCCGATGTTCCAGTTGATGGAGGCCGCGTCGTGAGACCGACCGTCGATGAGCAGTTGCAGGGGACCTGCCACATTCTCGAAACGGTCGTCGCACCTTGCGTCGCTGACCCCTTGGCGCGGACCATACTCGACGGCCTGGTGGCCAACCTGCGCATGCTCACCGGCGCGCTGCCCGCGGTGGCCGGTTTCCTGCGCCACGACAACCAGGCTACCGCTGGGCTGCTGCAGGCGCTGCGCGACTCGGTGCCTGGCGAACTGGCGGCCCGCCTGACCCAGGCCCTGAACGAACCCGAGCCCGACGCCGCCGATGCCAAGGCCCTCGACGAGCGCAACCGCTGCTTGCGCGAACTGCTGGCGCAGGTGGTGGGCAGCGACAGCTTGTCCAGCGATCAGCACCGCGCCATCGTGCATCACATGACCGAGCGCGCGTCGCGCGTGCCGATGCGCTATGTGGCGACCGCCCCGAATCCAGCCCCACCCGCGAAGACCTGAACATGCTGACTCCGCTCGACGACACCCTGTGCCACCAGCTGCCGACGACCTTCGACCACGTCTGGACCAGCGACCCGCGCTGGTTCGACCGCTACTGGTTTGCGATCTACGCGCAGGACGGCCGCGTGGCTATCCAGATCACGATGGGGGCGTATCGCAACATGAACGTGCTCGACGGCGCAGCCGTGATGATCGTGGACGGCCGGCAATACAACCTCAGGGTGTCGCGTTCCCTTGGCAGCAGTGTCGAGACGGTCTGCGGGCCGTTGCGCATCCGCCCGGTGGAAGCGCTGAAGTCCTTCGAGATCGCTATCGCCCCCGGCGAACACGCCCTGTGCGGCGAAATCCGTTGGGAGTGCGTCGAGCCGGCACACGAGGAACATCCGCATTACACCCGGCTGCAGGGGCGCACCGTCGAAGACTATCGACGCTTCGACCAGATCGGAGTGGCCAGCGGCTGGCTCGAAGTGCAGGGCCGGCGCGTGGAGTTCGACCGCTGGTGGTCCTGCCGTGACCATTCTTGGGGCGTGCGCCGCGGCATGGGCGTGCCCGAGCCGGTGACCGGACCCAAGGTGACGCTGGCAGAAAAGGGGCACGTGATGTCCTTCCTTTTCTTTTCCACCGACACGATGAGCGGCTCGCTGCTGTTCTCGGGTCGCGGCGACGATGCGCCCTACACCACCGGGGTGGTCACGGATCGCCGCACGCAGCAGGTGCACCACGCCACGAAGATCGAACTCGAGGTCGACCTGCACGAAGGCACGCGGCGTTTTCGTCGTGCCGCAGTCGTGGCGACCTTCGAAGGCGGCCGCCAGTTGCGCCTGGCGGCGCAGCCGCGCGGTTCTTCGATCGCCATGCAGGGGCTTGGCTACAGCGGCGGCTACAACGACGGCAAGGGCCTGGGCGCGTGGCGCGGCGAAAACCACCTGGAGTCAGACGTCTGGGACGTCTCGCATCCGTCAAAGGTCGTTTATCCCGACGGCACGCACAAAGAGCATTGGCATCGCATCCAGCCCGTGGGCGTGACAGCCAGCTTCGATGGCGAGGCCAGCCAGGGTGCCGGCAGCATGACGCTGACCATCGCAGGCAAGCTGCCGGCCCATCTGCGGCTGGAGTCGCCGGCCTGAGGCCGCCGCCGCCGCCGCCGCCGCCGCCGCTGCCGCCCTTCGTCCCGCACGAAACGCATGACACCTTCCGTCCTGTCCCAGTGCCTGCGTCCCGGTGACCGCGTCGTCATCGGCCAGGCCGTCGGCGAACCAGTCGCTCTGGTGGCGGAGCTGTTCGAATTGGCCCCGCGTCTGGGCCCGGTCGAGGTGTTCTGCGGCCTGTCACTCAACCCGGCCTGGGAAGGCCGTGTTCCGGACGCTGTGCGCGTGAGCACCTATTGCGCCCTGGGCACCGTGCGCAAGCTGGTGGCGCGCGCGCGCGCCCGGGTCTTGCCGGCTTCGCTGTCGCAGTTGTCGTCGTTCATCGCGTCGCGCAAGCTGGCGGCCGACGTTGTGCTGTTGCAGGTGTCGCCGGCCGATGCCGACGGTTATCACAGCCTGGGCTGCACGCTGGACTACGTCTGGGATGCGGTGCAGGTGGCGCGGGTGGTGCTTGTCGAAGTGAATTCGAAGCTGCCGGTGACGCGGGGCGGTGGCCGCTTGCACCGCAGCCGCGTCCTTGTCGCGCGCGAAAGTGACACCGACCTGCTGGAGTCACTGGCGCCAGAGCCTGATGTGGTGCAGCGGCAAGTCGCCCTGCAAGTTGCGAAGCTGGTTCCCGATGGCGCCACCGTGCAGCTTGGCATCGGCGGGCTGGCGGTGGCGGTCGCACGGGCGCTGAAGCATCACCGCGGCTTGAAGATCCGCTCGGGGATCGTGGGCGACTGGTTTGTCGATCTGGTCGACAGCGGTGCGATCGACACGGCCACACCCGACGCTTGCCTGAGCTCGCTGGCGGCCGGCAGCCGACACCTGTATGGGTCCTTGTCCCGCGAGGGGATTCTTGGCTTCGCACTGCCGGCGCAACTGGTCGTGCCGATCCCGGGCTCGCCCTTCATGGCGATCAACTCGGCGATCGAGGTCGACCTCAGCGGGCAGGCGAACGCGGAGTTCGCGGGTGAACGCTGCGTCGGCGCGGTCGGTGGCCAGACCGACTACTTCAGGGCCGCACGCTGTTCGGCAGGCGGTCTGGCCATCCTGGCACTGCCGGCCACCACGGGGCGTGAGGCAAAGAGCCGCATCGTGCGGCGCTGCGCCCACGTCACCGCGGCGCAAAGCGACATCGACGTCATCGTCACCGAACATGGTGCGGCGGACATCCGCGCCACCACGCTGAAGGAGAGGGCCGCGTTGATTGCCAACATCGCCGACCCGGGCCTGCGCGGCGCGCTGCTGCAAGAGATTGCCCCACAGACGACTCACGACACCCGGGCAAGCCCCCGCCTGCCGCTGAACGAGGACGCGCCATGACCAGCACTGCAACGTCAGCCGGCTGCGCCGGCCGGCAAGTGGCCGTGATCGGCGCCGGCGCGGCCGGCCTGTGCGTGGCCAAGAACTTGCTCGCGCGTGGCGTGGAGGTGGTGGTTTACGAAGTCGGCAGCAAGGTGGGCGGCCTGTGGGTCTACAACAATGACAGCGGCTTGGCCCCGGCCTACAAGTCTTTGCACCTGAACTCTGAAACCAAGGTCACCGAATACAAGGACTACCCGTTTCCGCCGGGCAGCCCCCTGTACCCCGACCATGCCCAGGTCAGCCGCTACCTGGAGGCTTACGCCGAACGTTACAAAGTGCGGCCGCACATCCGCTTCCACAGCAAGGTGGAAGACGTGTCACCGGCGGGTGCGCGCTGGCGCGTGCAGCTCGCCAACGGCGCCAGCGAAGAGTTCGACGCCGTCGTGGTGGCCACCGGCCACCAGGGCAAGCCGTCGCACCCCGAGTGGCGCGACGATTTCAAAGGCGAGTACCTGCACTCGCACAGCTACCGCGTGCCCGAGCCCTTCCGCGACAAGCGCGTGTTGGTGGTGGGCATGGGCAACAGCGCGGTCGATATCGCGGCCGACATTTGCGTGCTCACGCAAAGCACCACCATCGCCGCGCGCTCGCCGGTGCTGGTGATGCCGCGCATGCTGTTCGGCGTGCCCACCTCGCGCGTGCTTGGGAAAATTGAGAAGCCCTGGATGCCCTGGCCGCTGAAGCGCACGATTCGTGAACTGCTGGTGCGCGTGGTGTATGGCCGCATGGAGCAATGGGGTTTCACCACACCCAAGACCCGCACCCACCCCACCAGCCACACCACGCTGATGCAGCACTTTGTGTGGAGCCGCATCACGGCCAAACCGGGCATTCAAGCGGTCAGCGGCAACGAGGTGCGGTTTGTCGATGGCAGCACGCAGAGTTTTGACACCATCATCGCCGGCACCGGCTACAGCGTGGATCTGCCCTTCCTGGCCCCGGCGCTGCGCCCGCTCGACGGCCACAAGCTCGAGCTGTACCTGCGCATGCTGCGCCCGCGCCAGCGCGGCCTGTACTTTGCCGGCATGTTCAACGTGGCCGGCGGCGGCAACATCCGCATGATGGACGACCAGGCCGAATGGATCACCGCCATGGTCTGCGGCGACATCGCCGCGCCCAGCGAAGCGGCCATGCGCAAGACGATGGATGAAGAACAGGCCTACTTGCGCCGCCACTTCCCGGGCAGCCCGCGCTATGCGCTGGAGCTTGACCCGCCGTTCTATCGCAAGCAGCTGGCGCGGGAACGCGCGCGTGCATTGGCAGTGCCGCGCGAAGGCGCAAGCGCAGCAAGCAACACAGGAGCCCACCATGCCGCGGCATGACTGGTTGCGCGACAAAGCCTGCGTCAGCGGCATCGGCGAAACCGCGTACCTGCGGGGTTCGACCAAGACCGCGTTCGAGCTGCAGATCGAGGCCTCGCTCAAGGCCATTGCCGACTCCGGCCTGAAGCCGCCGCAAATCGACGGCGTGATTCCGGTGGGCATCGTCAGCGGCACGGCTGACGACTTCATTGAAAACTTCGGCATCACCGATCTGCGCTTCTCGGCCGTGGTGCCGCACGGCGGCGCCAGCCCGGTGATGGCGCTGCAATGCGCCGCCGCGGCGGTGGCCAGCGGCGCCTGCAACCATGTGCTCATCACCTTCGGCCGCAACGTCTCCGCGGCAGCGGCGCACAAGGCTGGCGCGCGCATCCATTCGATGCCGCAGTTCCACTACGTCACCGAGTTCGAATACCCGATGGGTGCGATTGCACCGGCGCAGTTGTATGCGCCCATGGCACGGCGCCACATGGAGCTGTACGGCACCACGGTGGCGCAGTTTGGTGAAGTCGCCGTGGCTTGCCGCGAGCACGCGCTGCTGAACGACAACGCGGTGATGAAGAAGCCCATCACGCTGGAAGACCACCGCAACTCGCGCATGATTTCAGACCCCTTCCGGTTGCTCGATTGCAGCCTGGAAAGCGATGGCGGCGCGGCGGTCATCGTCAGCAGCAGCGAAGCCGCGGCCGATTTGCAACACCGCCGCGTCTTCATCAGCGGCGTGGCCGAAGGCCACCCCGATTCACCCGGCTCGATCACCCAGCGCGCCGACATGACCAGCCTGGGCCTGGCCAAGGCCGCGCCACGCGCCTTCGCCATGGCGGGTGTGACGCCGGCTGACATTCAGGTGGCCGAGATCTACGACTGCTTCACCTACGCCGTGATCCGCCAATTCGAAGACATGGGCTTTTGCACCAAGGGCGAGGGCGGCCCCTTCGTGCAAGGCGGGCGCTTGCGCCTGGGCGGCGCGCTGCCCACCAACACGCATGGTGGCTTGCTGTCGCAGGCCCATGTCTGGGGCCTGAACCATGTGGTGGAGCTGGTGCGCCAGTTGCGCGGCACGGCTGGGCGCGCACAAGTGGCGGGCGCCGAGCTGGGCGTGGTCACCGGCTATGGCGACTTGGGCGACGGTGCCTTGGCCATTTTGCGCAGGGGCTGATGTGATGAGTTCAGTCAACCCGGCAGTTAAACCCTCACCGCAGATCAGTGAACTCAGCCGCCCGTATTGGGAAGCCGCCGCGCAAGGCCGCCTGGTGCTGCAAGCCTGCGCTGCCTGCGGCACCCTGCGCCACTACCCGCGGCTGTTGTGCACGCAGTGTTTCAGTGACGCTGCGACCTGGCACACCGCCAGCGGCCGCGGCCACATCCACAGTTGGACCGTGGCCCACCATGCCTTTCACCCCGCCTTTGCCGCCGAGCTGCCGTACACCTTGGTGACGGTCGATCTGGCAGAAGGCGTGCGCGCGCTGGGCCGCTGGAACAGCGACACGCCGCCCGCCATCGGCCTGGCCGCCGTGGGCGGCTTCATGCCGCGCGCAGGCGGCGTTGATCTTGTTTTCACCCTGGACCGCGCGTGACCCTGGCACGCGAGGCGGCAAAATCGACACCTCGCCAGAGACACTGCGCATGAAAAAACACACAGCAACGAAAGCGTCAACTGCGCTCGCCAGCCAGGCGCCCGCTGCGGCGTCGCCGGCCAAGGTGGCCACCAAGCCTGCCGGCAAGGCCGCCGCCAAAGCAGCGTTGCGCGCCGCAGCGCCTTCGCGCCTGGCTGCGGTGGGTGCCAATGCGCCTGAAGACATCCGCGACGCCGTGTCGCGTCTGAAGCGCGAACGCATCATCGCCACCGCGGTGGAGCTGTTCTACAACCACGGCCTGAGCAACACCACGCTTGAAGCCGTGGCCGACCAGATGAACGTGACCAAGCCGTTCATCTATTCGCACTTCAAGAGCAAGAGCGAGCTGTTGGCCGAGATTTGCTCGCGCGGCATCCGCGCCTCGCTTGATGCGCTGAACCGCGTGGTCTCGGGCGGCGGCACCGCCACCGAAAAACTGCAAACCCTGGCGCATGACTTCATGCTCGCGGTGCTGAGCAACCAGGCCCACATTGCCATCTACAACCGCGAAGAGAAACACCTCTCGCCCGAAGACAACGACGCCATCAACGCCATGCGCCGCGAGTTCGACCGCAAGTTTTGCGCGCTGCTGAATGAAGGCGTGGCCAGCGGCGAGTTCGTGGTCGACGATGTGCAGATCGCCTCACTGGCCATCGGCGGCATCGTCAGCTGGTCTTACGTCTGGTTCCGCCCCAACGGCCGCCTGACGCCCGGCGAAACCGCCGAGCGCGTGGCCGATTTGGTGATGGCCATGGTGCAGGCCAAGCCAGCGCGGCGCAAGAAGGCGGCGCGAGTGGTGTAGCGGGGTTTGGCCGCCCGTCATTTCGCCTTCCATCGTTTCGCCGCAATTTGCGCGGCTGGCGCCAATCCCGGCGTGTTTTCACACCGGCGTTGCGGGCGGCGAAGGCGTTGGGCCTACCTGGGCTACACTTTCGCGTCGCAATTGCAACTCAATCATGAAGACAGCCACGTTCCCTTCCCTGCGGGTTGAGCCCGAATTGCGCGACGCCGCCGAGAGTGTGCTGCGCGAAGGCGAAACCCTGACGAGTCTGATCGAGACATCTGTGCGTGAAGCCATTCAACGCCGGCGTGCACAGGAAGCGTTCATGGCACGGGGCCTGCTCGCCAGTGCCGACGCTCAACGCACGGGTCTTTACCACTCGGCGGCGTCTGTGCAGGCCGAATTGCAGCAACGCCTGGATGCGCGACGCAAGGTCGTTCTGGGGTGAATGCCGCATTCGAGGTTCGATATTCCGCCGCGGCACGCGCCGATCTGCTGCGGCTCTTTGACTATCTGCTCGACCAGGCGCAAACCGCTGAAGACCTGGACCGCGCTCAAGCGGCCATCGATGCCATTGAGCGTGCCGCAAGCCAGCACCTCAGCCGCACGCCCTTCATCTACCGCAAGGCCGGCGACAGCCCGTTCCTGCGTGAGCTGCTCATTCCCTTTGGCGCTGCCGGCTACGTGGCGCTGTATGAGATTGAAGGGGCCACCCGGGTGAACATCCTGGCCATTCGCCACCAGCTTGAAGACGACTACCACTGAGGCCAGGCCAGCCGCAGCCCGTTCAATCCGCGGCGCCCGCCAATTCGGGCGCCAGCACGTTGCCCAGCACTTCGGTGTTGTGTTGCCCCAAACCCGGCACCGGCGTCACAGCCGAAATGGCCTGCCCATCGATCAACAGCGGCTGGCGCACAAAGGTCTGCGCACCCAGCGCGCTGGTGGACCGTGCCGTCATGCGCCGGGCCAGCATCTGCGGGTGTTGCAGCACATCATTCAGCGCCACCACCGGGCCATAGGCCAGGCCCAGTGCTTCGAGTTGGGCGCACAGCTCATCATGGCCGCGCAGCGCAATGGCGGCGCGCAAATGGGGCGTGATCTCGGCCTGGCGCGCGCTGCGTTGCACCTCGTTCAGCGCCGCGAAAGCGGGCAGATGCAGCACGCCGCACAGCGTGGCCCACATGGCGTCTTCGCCGGCAATGCTCAGGGTGATCTGGCGCCCATCGGCGGTGGCGAAGATGCCATAACCGGGGTCTTGAGGCGGCAAGGTGCGCGTGGGCAGGCCGTTCATCGGCGGCACCAGAAAGGGCGTCATCCAGCTCACCAGGGAATCGAGCATGGAGACATCAATCTGCGCGCCGCGGCCGTGGCTAACACCGGCGCGTTCGCGTGCGTACAAGGCGGTGACGATGCCGAACGCGGCGAACATGGCCGAGGCAATGTCGCCCAGCGGCAGCATGGGCAAGGCCATGGCAGCCTCCTGGCCCACGGGCACATCGATCATGCCGGCAGCGGCCTGGACGCTCAGGTCGTGCCCGGCGCCGCTGGTGGCCGGGCCGGTCTGGCCGAAGGACGAGATCGAGGTGTAGATCAAGCCCGGCTTGCGCGCGCGCAGGCTGGCCGCGTCGAGCTTCAGCCGCGCCATCACGCCGGGGCGAAAGCCTTCGATCACCACATCGGCCGTGTCCACCAGGCGCAGGAATTCAGCATGCCCAGCCGCGCTTTTCAGGTCGATGGTCACCGAGCGCTTGTTGCGGTTGAACGATGCAAACAAACCGGTGAAGCGGCGTGATGGGTCGCCCGTGCCGGGGCGCTCGACCATGATGACATCGGCGCCCAGGTCAGCCAGCAGCAGCGTGGCGTAGGGGCCGGGGTACTGTTCGGCCAGGCTGAGCACGCGCACGCCGGCCAACGGCAAGTGACTGGGTTGAGGGCTCATAACGCAATGCCCAGTTTCTTCACCAACGGCGTCCAGCGCGCCACTTCCTGCGCCACGTAGGCGCGGGCGTGCTGCGGGTTGGAGTCCACCACCGGGTGAATGCCCAGGTCGCGCAACTGCTGCTGCACATCGCTGCGCACCATCACGCGCGCCACCGCGCCGGCCAGGGTGGCCATGCGCGCGGGCGGCGTGCCCAGCGGCGCGGCGATCAGGTTGCAGGTGCCGGCCACCACGTCCAGGCCGGCGTCGCGTGCCGTGCCCACATCGGGCAGCTCGGGCAGGCGCGCTTCAGACAGCGCGCCCACGATGCGCAGCTTGCCGGCCTTGTGGTGCGGGTTCAGCGTGCCGAAGGTTTCAACGATGAAGGCCACGTTGCCGCCGATGGTGTCCGTCAACGCCGGGCCGCTGCCGGCGTAGGGAATGTCGGCCACGGTGATGCCGGCGCGGTCCTTGAACAGCTCGGCGGCCAGGTGCACCGTGGTGCCCAGGCCGGCGTGGCCATAGCTCAGCTTGCCGCCTTGCGCCTTGGCGTGGCTGACCAGACCTTTCAGATCAGTCACGGGCAGCGCCGGGTTCACGGCGATCAAGAAGGGCGCGTTGGACAGCAACGCCAGCCAGGCGAAGTCTTCCACCGGGTTGTAGGGCGCCACCTTGCGTGAAATGGGCGCCGAGATGGCGGTGGAGCCGGTGTGCATCATCAGCGTGTAGCCGTCGGGCGCGGCGCGCTGGAACGCCGCCACCGCGGTGAGGCCGCCGCCGCCGGCACGGTTTTCAACCACCACCGGCGTCTGCAACTCGCCTTGCAGGCGTTCGGCCAGGATGCGCGCGAACAAGTCACCCGAGCCACCCGGCGGAAAGCCCACGATCAGCTTCACCACGCCAGGCGTGGCCTGCGCACGCAGCGCGGCGGGCAGGCTCAGGCCGGCCAGCAGCGCGGCGCCGCTGTGCAGCGCGGTGCGGCGGCGCAAATTGGGTTGGTTGCTCATGCTTGTGTCTCCTTGAGGATCGGGTGCTGGTCAGGCGCTGGTCAGGTGCCGGTCCAGCGGGCGGGGCGTTTTTCAACAAAAGCGCGCGCGCCCTCCATGGCGTCGTGGGTGGTGCGAAAGTCGCCCAGCACAGCGTCTTGGCGCGCAAACATCTCGTCGATCGACCAGTCGCGCTGTTCGTTGATGACCTGCTTGCTGCGTTGCACCGACAGCGGCGCGTTGGCCAGGATCGTGCGCGCCAGCGCCTTGGCCTGCGCCAGGGCCTGGCCAGGCTCGACCAGGCGGTTGATCAGCCCATAACGATCCAGACGTTCAGCCGACACATGCTCGCCCGTAAGCGCCATTTCCATGGCGATGCGCTGCGGAATGCAGCGCGGCAGGCGCAGCAGCCCGCCGGCCGCGGCCATCAAGCCGCGCTTGGCTTCGGGCAGGCCGAACACGGCGTTGCGCGCGGCCACCAGCAGGTCGCAGGCCAGCACGGCCTCGAAGCCGCCGGCCAGCGCGTAGCCTTCCACGGCAGCGATCAGCGGCTTCTTGGGCGGGTTGTTGACGATGCCCA
>JANOXU010000012.1:0-24813 GCA_031418595.1 Burkholderiales bacterium | reverse complement strand
CGTCATTGCAGGCGCGCACCAACAGGAAAATAAAGAACAACAGCAAGGCGAGCAGGCCCAGCGCCACGCGCACCACCCAGGTCAGCCCGGTGCGCACGCCCGAGCCCACCCGGCCGGCCACGGCTTCCAACGCCGCCGCGTGCGGCATGCGCGCAGGCGCGGCAGGCGTGGGCGCAGGGCTGGCAACAACGCTGACATGCCGGCGCAACGCGGCCACCAGCGCGGCCACATCGCGGGGCCATTGATCGTCGGCCAGGCGCAGCGCCTGGCGGCGGGTCAGGGCTTTCAGGTCATCGGGCAAGGCCGCGTCGGGCGGGATCTCGGTGCGTTCAAGCAGCACCGGCACCACGCGAATGCCACGGGCCAGGGCGCGCGCGATTTCCTGCCGCACCCAGTCACCTTGGTTGTGAATGCGCCGCTGGCCCTGGGCGTCGCGCATGTCGAGCCACTGGCTGCCGATGATGACCAGCATCACCTTGCATTCGGCCAGGGCCTTGTCGAGCGTATCGATGAAATCGGCGCCGGCCTCGATGTCTTCGATGTCGCGAAAGATGCGCTCGTCGCCGAATTCGCGCACCAGTGCGTCGGCCAGGCGCCCGGCAGCGAACTGCGCGTCACTGCGTCGGTAGCTGATGAAGATGCCGTCAGCGGACATGTTCACACCCTCTCAGCGCTCATCGCCAAGCCCGGCTGCGCGGTGCAGGCTCATGAGTGAATCGCTTGGCTACCTTACTCATGCCCCTGGCGCGAAGCCACAGGTCTGGGGCGCTCTCAAGGCTGCTCGGCGTGCTTGGCCTTCAGCGCCTTGAGCAGGGCCTTGCGATCAGGTTGGGGCGCGCCGCAGGACACGCGCGCTTCGATGGCTTTGTCGAGCGCGCCGGCCATGCCATGGCGTTCCACCGAATAGCGCGTCGAGCAGGAAACACCTTGCTCGTTCTTCCAGGTGGCCACCACGTACAGCACGGTGCTTTGCGCAAAGTGTTGCCACTCGAAGCGCAGCCCGGCCGCGGGTGAGGGGCTGCGGCTGTTGCGCCGGCCTTCGGGTGAGCCGCCGCGCTTGCCGCCCAGCGTCATGCCGTTGGCCTGGGCCGTCATGCGTGCGGCATTCAAGGCCTTGCGCGGGCCGCCCAACTTGCCCACGCTGAACAGCTTGGACTGGCCGGCGCCGCCGCTGCCCACGCGCAGTTGATAGGCAAGCAAGGCACCATCACGGCGGATGGCAACGATGTGGGCGGGGCGGGATTCGGTGGTGTTTGAAGTGGTCATGGCGATGGGTTGATCCTGTTCGGTGTGACGGGCTCTCCCTGGACCTGGTGTTCTTTTTTGTGCCACCGCTGCATGGCCCGTGCCGGCATGACTGCCGTCGGCAAGGGCCACGCAGCCGGGCGCTGCTTCTGCAGGCTGCGGCCGAATGATCTCATACGTTGCAGGGGTTGCCGGCAACCGGTGGCTGCGGCCGGCTGCGCGCTCAGTGAATACCGGGGCGCCCGGGTGCGATGCAGGCGGGTATTCTTCGCCCACCCCACCAGCACCCCTCACACCAGGAGTTCAGCATGCCGCGTTCCCTTACTTCGATTGGCCGCGCGCTGGCTGCGTTGGCGGCCCTGCTGTGGCTCAGCCACGGCGCGCAGGCCGATGGCCTGGTGGGCCACAGTTTGCCGGCCGGGTTTCCGGTCATCAGCGATGCTTCATTGGGCACGCCGCTCATCGGTTTCGGCGCGGCCGGGCCGGTGTCACGAACGCCGGTGGTCTTCGTTCACGGCAACAACGACACACCGTTCGCCACCGCCTGCAACCCGTTCGGCAAGATGCAGGCCTTCGCGCAGTACCTGGCCGACCACGGCTATGCCTTGAGCGAGCTGTGGGGCCTGGGCTACCAGGGTGACCAGTGCGACCTGCTGGCTGACCAGACCCGCCGCTCGGCCACCGCGCACACCGCGGCGGCCAATGTGGCTGACCTGAAGCGTTTTGTGCACGCCGTGCTGGCCTACACGGGTGCGAAGGAAGTCGACATCGTGGGTCACAGCCTGGGCGTGATCGTCACGCGCGAATGGTTGCGCCAAGACGTGCAGGCGCATCAGCTCGTGCGCCGCGTGGTGGCGGTGGATGGGCCCAACCACGGCATCATCAATTGCTCGCCTTCGCCGGCCAACTACTTCCAGTTGCCGGCGCTTGGCGGCTTCACGCCGGCCAGCGCCATTTGCCAGGAACTGGGCTCGCCCAACACGCCGTTCCTGCAGCGCTTGAACCGGCATGAAGAGCGTTACCGCTCGGCCAAGTTCCTGGTCATCCGCAATGCCGACACCAGCTTTGTTTACTTTCCGCTGCAAGACGGTTTCATCAGCCCGGTGCCGGCCATCGACTCATTCGGCGTGCCCACCGACTTCTCGCGCAGCGCCAGCCTGCGCGGCGCGCGGGAAATCGCGCTCACCGGCCAGGGCATTTATGACGCCATCCTGCAAACCACGCACCTGGGCATCCTGAATTCGCCCGACACGTGGCGCGCGGCGTTCAAGTTCCTCAGCGAGCAGCCCTTCCATCGCTGAAGCCAGCCAAGCCCGATGTTTGACCTCGCTGTGCCGCCTTATCGCCTGACGGGCCGCGTCTACGGCGCCTTGCTCAACCACGCGCCGCAGCTTGCGGCGTTGGGTGACGCCGTGAACCAGCCGCCGCACAAGGCGCCGCCGCGCGCGCCGGTGTTGCAGGTCAAGCCGCGCAACACGCTGGTGGGGCAGGGCGCTGCGGTGGTGGTGCCGGCCGGTGTGGCCGCGTTGGAAGTGGGGGCCACGCTGGCGGTGGTGATGGGCAGCACGGCGCGCCGCGTGGCCGAGGGCGCCGCACTGCGCCATGTGGCGGGCTACATGGTGGCCATGGACTTGTACGTGCCGCAGGCCAGCCACTACCGGCCCGCTGCCCGCGAGCGTGCGCGCGATGGCTTTTGCCCGCTGGGCGCGGCGCAGATGGTGCCGGCCAGCGCGGTGCCCGAGCCCGATGCCTTGCGCGTTCTCGTGTTCGTCGATGACGTGCTGGTGCATGAAGCCGATACCACCCAGCGCATTCGCAATGTGGCGCGGCTGATCTGCGACGTGAGCGAATTCATGACCCTGCATGCGGGTGACGTGTTGCTGATCGGCGCGGCGCATGGCGCGCCCCGCGCGCTTGCCGGCCAGAGCGTGGCCGTGGCCATTGAAGGCGTTGGCCGCCTGAACATCCGGCTTGTTGAGCAAGAGGTATCGCCATGAAAACGGCGCGCGTGGCCCATGCCGGCGCGGTGCATGAAGCCGTGCCGCACGAGCGCGGTGTGCAGCTCGCCAATGGTCTTGTGCTGGCTGAAACCGATGTCGTGTGGTTGCCGCCGATCGAAGTGGGAACCATCATCGCGCTGGGCCTGAACTACGCTGACCATGTGAAGGAGTTGAGCCAGGAACTCACGCTTAACGCCAGAGATGAGCCGCTGGTTTTCTTCAAGGGCGGCAACAGCCTGGTCGGCCACCGCGGCCACACGCCGCGGCCGGCCGGCGTGGCCTTCATGCACTATGAATGCGAGCTGGCGGTGGTGATCGGCCGGCCGGCGAAGAACGTTCGCGCCGCCGCTGCGCTGGCCCACGTGGCCGGCTACACCGTGGCCAACGACTACGCGGTGCGCGACTACCTCGAAAACTGGTACCGCCCGAACCTGCGCGTGAAGAACCGCGACGCCGCCACCGCCATCGGCCCTTGGCTGGCGAGCGTGGACGAGGTTAACGATCCGCATGAGCTGACTCTGCGCACCTTCGTCAACGGCCGGCTCACCCAGCAAGGCAGCACCGCCAACATGATCCACCGCGTGCCCGAACTGATCGAATACCTCAGCAGCTTCATGAGCCTGGCGCCGGGCGACATCATCCTCACCGGCACGCCCGATGGCGTGGTGAACGTCAACGTGGGCGACGAGGTCGTCACGGAGATCGAAGGCATCGGCCGTCTGGTGAACACCATCGTTGCCGACACCTGAAGCCAACACACCATGCGCATAGACCACCTCATCAACGGCCGGGCCGTGGCCGGCAGCGATTACTTCGAAACCATCAACCCGGCCACGCAGGAAGTGCTGGCCGAGGTGGCCGCCGGCGGCGCGGTGGAAGTGAACGCCGCCGTGGCGGCGGCCAAGGCGGCGTTCCCGGCTTGGGCCGCGCGGCCGGCCACCGAGCGCGCCGCGCTGCTGCGCAAGCTGGGTGAATTGATCACCCGGCAGGTGGCCGATCTGGCGCACACCGAAACCCGCGACACCGGCCAGGTCATCAGCCAAACCGCCAGGCAACTGGTGCCGCGCGCGGCCGACAACTTTCACTACTTTGCAGAAATGTGCACCCGGGTCGATGGCCACACCTACCCCACACCCACGCACCTGAACTACACCTTGTTCCACCCGGTGGGCGTGTGTGCGCTGATCAGCCCTTGGAACGTGCCCTTCATGACGGCCACCTGGAAGCTGGCCCCCGCACTGGCCTTCGGCAACACGGTGGTGCTGAAGATGAGCGAACTCTCGCCCATGAGCGCGGCGGTGCTGGGTGAGTTGGCGCTTGAAGCCGGCATTCCGGCCGGCGTGTTCAACATCGTTCACGGCACCGGCCGGGCCGCCGGCGAGCCGCTGTGCGCGCATCCCGATGTGCGCGCCATTTCCTTCACCGGCTCCACGCACACAGGCAACCGCATCGTGCAAAGCGCGGGGCTGAAGAAGTTCAGCATGGAGCTTGGCGGCAAGAGCCCGTTCGTGGTGTTCGACGATGCCGACCCGGCGCGCGCGCTCGATGCCGCGCTGTTCATGATCTTCAGCAACAACGGTGAGCGCTGCACCGCGGGCAGCCGCATCCTGGTGCAGCAAAGCATCTACGCCGACTTCGTGGCGCGCTTCGTTGAACGCGCCAAGCGCATCAAGGTGGGCGACCCGCTCGACGAGCACACCCTGGTGGGCCCGATGATCAGCCCGGCGCACTTGAACAAGGTGCGCGGCTATATCGAAGCCGGCCCGCGCGAAGGCGCCACCTTGCTCTGCGGCGGCCTGGCCCAGCCCGAGCTGCCGGCCCACCTGCAACGCGGCAATTTCGTGCTGCCCACGGTGTTTGCGGATGTCGATAACCGCATGCGAATCGCGCAGGAAGAAATCTTCGGCCCGGTGGCCTGCCTGATCCCGTTCAGCGACGAGGCCGATGCCATCCATCAGGCCAACGACATTGCCTATGGCCTGAGCAGTTATGTCTGGACTGAAAATCTCGGCCGCGCCCACCGCGTGGCCGCGGCCATCGAAGCCGGCATGTGCTTCGTCAACAGCCAGAACGTGCGCGACCTGCGCCAGCCCTTTGGCGGCACCAAGGCCAGCGGCACCGGGCGCGAAGGCGGCACCTGGAGCTACGAGGTGTTTCTGGAACCAAAGAACGTGTGCGTCAGCCTGGGCGCGCACCATATTCCACACTGGGGCGTTTGATGAACCAAGCACACATCCTCTTCCCCATCGCGGCCATGATGCTGCTCACCACGGTGGTGATGGCGCTGATGCTGCGCGAACGCATTGCCGAAATGAAGGAGCGGCGCATCCACCCGCAGAAGGTGGCCAGCAGCACGCAGATGAGCGCGGTGCTGCAAAACACCCGCGCGGCCGACAACTACAAGAACCTGTTCGAAATGCCGGTGCTGTTCTATGCCCTGTGCCTGGCCCTGCTGGCCACGCAGATGGCGAGCCCGCTGTACCTGGCCGGCGCCTGGGCCTATGTGCTGCTGCGCGCCGTGCACAGCTTCATCCACATTGGCTACAACACGGTGATGCACCGCTTCCAGGTCTTTGCGCTGAGCTCCACCTTGCTGCTCGTGATGTGGCTCGCCTTCGCCGTGCAACTGTTGAACAAGGTCTGAATGCACCATGGGCAAGCTCGCACTCGCCGCCAAGATCACGCATGTGCCGTCGATGTACCTCAGCGAGCTGGAAGGGCCGCACAAGGGCTGCCGCCAAGCGGCGATCGACGGCCACGTTGAAATCGGCCGCCGTTGCCGCGCCCTGGGCGTGGACACCATCGTGGTGTTCGACGTGCACTGGCTGGTGAACGCCGACTACCACATCAACTGCGCGCCGAGCTTCAGCGGCGTGTACACCAGCAACGAGCTGCCGCACTTCATCCACAACATGCCTTACGCCTACCCAGGCAATGTGGAGCTGGGCCAGGCCATCGGCCGCATGGCCAATGACATGGGCGTGCGCACCCAGGCGCACAGCAGCACCACGCTGGAACTCGAATACGGCACCCTGGTTCCCATGCGCTACATGAACGCCGACCAGCACTTCAAGGTGATCTGCGTCAGCGGCTGGTGCATGTGGCACGACCTGGCCGAGAGCGCGCGCTTCGGCCTGGCGGTGCGCCGCGCGATCGAAGAGCAATACAGCGGCACCGTGGCCGTGTTTGCCAGCGGCTCGCTCAGCCACCACTTTGCCAACAACGGCCAAGGCCCGCAGTTCATGCACAAGGTGTGGGATCCGTTCCTCGAAACCATGGATCGAACCGTGGTGGCCATGTGGCAGCGCGGCGAGTGGGCCACCTTCATCGACATGCTGCCGATGTACAACGACAAGTGCTGGGGTGAAGGCGGCATGCACGACACCGCCATGTTGCTGGGCGCCCTGGGTGGGCGCGCCTACACGCAGGGCGTGGAAGTCATCACGCCGTACTTCGGCAGTTCGGGCACGGGACAGATCAACGCTGTGTTCCCGGTCGTGCCCCTGGTTTGATCGCAACGCAACATGCCGCACCTCGTCATCCTCTACACCCCGCAGCTCGATGCTGAAACCGACCTGCCCGCGCTGTGTCGCAAGCTGGCCGACACCATGCTGGCCGTGCGCGACGAAACCGGCGCGCAGGTTTTTCCCACCGGCGGCACGCGCGTGCTGGCCTATCCGACGGCGCATCACGCCGTGGCCGATGGCACGCGCGACTATGCCTTCGCGTACCTGAACCTGCGCATGGCCAAGGGCCGCAGTGCCGCAGTGCACCAGGCCGCGGGCGAGGCCATCGCGGCCACGCTGCGCGAACACTTTGCGCCCGTGCTGGCCAATCGGCCGCTGGGGCTAACGTTTCAGATAGACGAAGGCAGCGAAGTGTTCGACGCCAAGCTGGGCAACCTGCACCCGCTGTTCACCAAGGCTTGACCATGCTAGATGCCGCAATCATTGCCAGCCTGGCCCAGCAGCTCTACGCCGCGCGCAAGGCGCGCACGCCGCTGCGCCACTTCTCTAAGCAACACCCGCAGATGACGGTGGCCGATGGCTATGCCATCCAGCGCGCCTGGGTGGCGTTGGAACTGGCCGATGGCCGCGTGATCAAGGGCCGCAAGATCGGCCTCACCTCGCGCGCCATGCAGCTTTCGAGCCAGATCGACGAGCCCGACTACGCGCCGCTGATGGACGACATGTTCTTTGAAGCGGGGGCTGACATCGCCATCAACCGCTTCATCGCCCCGCGCGTGGAAGTGGAGCTGGCGTTCATTCTGGGCAAGCCGCTCAAGGGCCCGGGCGTGACCCTGTTCGAGGTGCTGGCCGCCACCGAGTACGTCAGCCCGGCAGTGGAGATCATCGACGCCCGCATCGAGCAGTTTGACCGCGACACCAAGGCGCCGCGCAAGGTCTACGACACCATCGCCGACTTCGCCGCCAACGCCGGCATCGTGCTCGGCGGGCGGCCCGTGAAGCCCGATGCGGTGGACTTGCGCTGGGTCGGCGCGCTGTTGCACAAGAACGGCGTGATCGAAGAAACCGGCCTGGCCGCCGCGGTGCTGAACCACCCGGCCAAGGGCGTGGCCTGGTTGGCCAACAAACTCGCGCCGCATGGCGAGCAGTTGAACGCCGGCGACGTGGTGCTGGCGGGCTCCTTCACCCGCCCGGCCACGGCCGCGGCGGGCGACAACTTCCATGTTGACTACGGGGCGCTGGGGTCGATTTCGTTTCGGTTTGTGTGAACAGGTGGGCTCACAAGCAAGTGTGACTCCGCTATCAGGTAGTGATAGCATGGATCCATGAACGCGAAGCATCAGCGAACGCTGGCTGCCGTCTTCACCATGCCCACGCTGGCATCGATTTCGTTCAACGACATTGAGTCCATGCTCAGAGCACTTGGCGCGTCGGTCTTCGAACGCGAAGGCTCGCGCGTGAAGATCGAACTCATGGGCGAGCAATGGCGTTGCCACCGGCCGCACCCGGGCAAAGAGGCGCGGCGCTACCAGGTTGAGGAAGTTCGAGAGCTGCTGGAACGATTGGGCATCACACCATGAACACCATGTCTCACAAGGGCTATACCGCGCGCGTTGAGCTGGACGATCGCGACGGCATTTTCGTTGGCCGGCTGCTGGGTATCCGAAGCATCATCAGCTTCCACGGTGAAACCGTGGCTGAGTTGCGCGCGGAGTTCGAGAAAGCGGTTGACGACTATCTGGCCGAGTGTGCGGAGTTGGGCGTGAGCCCGCACAAGCCGGCGTCGGGCAAGCTGCTGCTGCGGGTGCCACCCGAGGTGCACACCAGAGCATTAGTCGTGGCCCAAGCGGCCGGGAAGAGCCTCAATCAATGGGCCACTGAAGTGCTGCAACGTGCGGTTCAAGTCGGTGGCTGAATCATGAGTCTGGCGCCGTCACCGATCTCCATACGCGAAGTCAGCTTGCGCGATGGCCTGCAAAGCATCGCCCGCGTGGTGACCACCGCGCACAAGCTGCAGTGGCTGCAAGCCGCCTATGACGCGGGCTTGCGCGAAATTGAAGTCGGCTCGTTCGTGCCGCCCAAGCTGCTGCCGCAACTGGCCGACACGGCCGAGCTGGTGGCATTTGCCAAGACGCTGCCGGGGCTGGAAGTCTCGGTGCTGGTACCCAATTTGAAGGGCGCCATGCGGGCCATCGAAGTGGGCGCACATTCCATGCTGCTGCCGCTGTCGGCCAGCCATGCGCACAGCCTGGCCAACATGCGCCGGGGGCCCGATGAGGTGGTGCGCGACATTGCCACCATCGTGGCCGAGCGCGACGCCGCTGGATCCACCTGTTTGATCGAAGTTGGGCTGAGCACGGCTTTCGGCTGCACGATTCAAGGCCGCGTTGAACCGGCCGAAGTGCTGCGCCTGGTGCGCGCCGCGCTCGATGCCGGCGTCGACCGTGTTGGCCTGGCCGACACCGTGGGCTACGCTGACCCGGCGCAAGTGGCGGCGCTGTTTGAACAGGGCTTCAAGGTGGCCGGCAACAAGCTGGTCTGCGGCCACTTTCACGACACGCGCGGCCTGGGGCTGGCCAATGTGTATGCCGCCTGGAACGTGGGTGTGCGCCGCTTCGATGCCTGCCTGGGCGGCATTGGCGGCTGCCCGCATGCGCCGGGCGCCAGCGGCAATGTGGCCACCGAAGACGTGGCCTATCTCTTTGCCAGCATGGGCCAGCCCACGGGCTTGAGCTTCGCGCAGTTGATGGCGCTGCGCGGACGCATGGCGCAATGGCTGGAGGGCGAAACCCTGCACGGCCACATCTGGCGCGCCGGTTTGCCCAAGACGGTGGCGGCATGAATGCAGCCGATACCCCGCAGCCGCTGGCCGGTCTGCGGGTCGTTGAATTCACCCACATGGTGATGGGCCCGACCTGCGGCATGGTGCTGGCCGACATGGGGGCTGAAGTGATCAAGGTCGAGCCGATTGAAGGCGAGGCCACGCGCCGCCTGCTCGGCGCGGGCGCGGGCTTCTTCCCCATGTTCAACCGCAACAAGAAAAGCATCCGCATCGACTTGAAGCAAGCCGCCGGCGCCGCAGTCGCACGCAAGCTGGCGTTAAGCGCCGATGTCGTGGCTGAAAATTTCAAGCCCGGCGCCTTGAAGCAGTACGGGCTTGATTACGCCGCGCTGGCGCCGCACCACCCGCGCCTTATTTACGTGGCGCACAAGGGCTTTTTGCCCGGGCCGTATGAACACCGCACCGCGCTCGATGAAGTGGTGCAGATGATGGGCGGCCTGGCCTACATGACCGGCCGCCCCGGTGACCCGCTGCGCGCGGGCACCAGCGTGAACGACATCATGGGTGGCATGTTCGGTGCCATCGGCACGCTGGGTGCGCTCATCCAGCGCGGCATCACCGGCCAGGGCATGGAGGTGCAGTCGGCGCTGTACGAGAACAACGTCTTCCTCATGGGCCAGCACATGTTGCAGTTCGCCATGACGGGCAAACACCCCGCGCCCATGCCGGCGCGCGACAACCCCTGGGCGGTGTACGACGTGTTCACGGTGAAAGACGGCGAGCAGATTTTTCTGGCCGCGGTGAGCGATGCGCAGTGGCAGGTGTTTTGCAAGCTCATGGGCTTTGAAGACCTGGCCGCCGATGCCAGCCTGGCCACCAATAACCAGCGCGTGCAGCGGCGCCCCGACTTGCTGGCCACCTTGCGTGAACGATTGGCGCCATACACGGCGGCTGAACTGGCGCACCGCTTTGAAGCTGCGGGCCTGCCCTTCGCGCCGATACGCCGGCCTGAAGATTTGTTTGACGATGAGCACCTGGTGGCCACCGGTGGCCTGGCCGATGTGGTGGTGCCCGATGGCGCGCGCGCGGGCCAGACCGTGAAGACCACGCTGTTTCCCATTACCCTGGCCGGCCAGCGCCTGGGCGTGCGCCTGAACCCGCCGGCCATGGGCGAACACACTGATTCATTGCTGCAAAGTTTGGGTTATGACGCGCAGCAGATCGAGCAACTCAAGACCCAGGCCGTGGTGGCCTGAGAACATTCGGAGATTGACATGTCACATTGCTTCAACCGGCGCCACGCCATTGCGGCCCTGGCCTTGGCCGGCGCCACTGGCCGCGCTTTCGCGCAAGCCGGTGACAAGACCGTCAAGTTCATTCTGCCCAACGCCGTGAGTTCGGGCGTGGACACCATCACCCGCAGCGCGCAGGCGGCACTGGCCAAGGCGCTGGGCGCGGCCGTGGTGGTGGAAAACCAGCCCGGCGCCGGCGGCATCGTGGGCGTGCAGGCGCTCACCCGCGCCGCGCCCGACGGCAACACGCTCAGCGTGGTGTCGAACAACGTGGTCATCTTCCCCAGCGTCTACAAGACCTTGCCGTTCGACCTGAACACCGATGTGACGCCGATTGCGATTTGCGGCTACACGCCCATCGTGCTGGTGGTGAACCCCAAGGTGCCGGCGCAGAACTCGAAGGAGTTCGCGGCCTACCTGAAGGCCAGGAACGGCGATGTCACCTACGCCTCGGGCGGCAATGGCACCATCTTGCATTTGGCCGCCGAGATGTATGTTGACGAAGTGGGCGCGAAGGCGCGCCACATCCCCTACAAGGGCGTGGGCCCGATGCTCACTGATTTGATCGGCGGCCAGGTTGAATTCGCCACTGCGGCCTTGCCCAGCGTGCAGCAGCACCTGAAGAGCGGCGCGCTGCGCGCCATCGGCGTGGGCACCTCGCAGCGCGTGGCCGCGGCGCCGGACATTGCCACGTTCGTGGAGCAAGGCGTGCCCGGCTATGTGGTGGAAGCCTGGTTTGCCGTGCTCGGCCCCAAGGGCATGGCCGCGGCCGATGTGCGGCGCGTCAATGCCGCCGTGGTGGCGGCCTTTGCCGATGCCGCGGTGATGGAAGCCATGGCCAAGCAGGGCAATGTGATCAGCATCAGCACGCCCGAAGTGGCGCAGAAGTTCTTCAAAGATGAATTGGTGAAGTACGCCAAGCTGGTGAAGAAGGCCGGGATCGAGGCGCAGTGAACGGCCGCACCAGCATCGACTGCGCAGCCAGCCCGCCGGTGGGAAAGCGCCTACAGGTTTGCAGCAGATCGGCTGATTGCCGCGTGCCCCGGCACGGCGCAAGCTGTGGCCAGGCACAAGGCGGTGCAGTTCGCATCCGACCGGCGTGCTGCCTGGAGACTCAACATGCTTTACACCATCGCGGTAGTGCTTCTCGTTCTGTGGCTGCTGGGCCTGGTGACGTCGTTCACCGCAGGCGGCCTGCTCCACATCCTGCTCGTCGTGGCGGTGGTGATGGTGCTGTTCCAGCTGATCAGCGGCCGGCGCGTCGGTTAGCGCCGAGGCCGGGCGGCCCGAGCCGCCCGGCCTTCAACTGCCTAGCAGTTCGCCGATCGGCTTGAGATCGTCAACGCGGTCGCACACCGCCTTGATGCTGGTGAGAATCGGCACCGCCAGCAGCAAGCCCCAGATCCCCCACAGCCAACCGAAGGCCAGCACGCCCACGAACACCGCCACCGCGTTCATGCGGCCGGCGCGGCTGGTCAGCCACGGCACCATCAGGTTGCCCGACAAGGTGTGAACCACGACGGTCACCCCGCCCACCAGCAGGGCCATGTCGACGCTGCCGAACTGCACAAACGCCACCAAAGACGACGTTGTGCCCAGGATCATCGCGCCGATGTAGGGAATGAAGTCGAGCACGAATGCCGCCACGCCCCACACGGCGGCCTGCTCCACGCCGATGGCCATGAATGACAACCAGATCACCACGCCCACGATGGCGCTGGTGAACACCTGCACCAGCAAGTAGCGCTGGATCTGTGCGGTGATTTCGTCCAGCGCCTGCACCGTCAGGCGTTTGGTATGGAAATTGGGTCCGGCAATCTTCACCACCTTGCGCCGAAAGGTACTGCCCGAGGCGAGCAGGAAGAAGGTGATGAAGGCCACCACGATGGCCTGGCCGATCGATGCCGCCAGGCCCAGCGTGCCGGTCCACAAATAATCTTTGATGTCGAACTGCGGCCGCTCGACGCGCACCCGGGTCACGCCGCGCGCCGGTGCGGGCGCGGGCTGGCCGCTTTCCTGCGCCGCCTGTTCAAGTTGTACGGCTGCTTTTTGCACCTTGTCGATGGTGCTTTCAGAATGGTTGCGGCGTTCGCGCAGGGTCTGGCTGATCTTCTGCGCCACTTCGGGCAGGGACTCGATCAGCTTGGTGGCGTCGTCGCGCAGCACATAGCCGGTCCAACCCAAACCGCCGCCGATGCTGGCCATCAACAAGGCAGCGCCGATGGCGCGCGGCAACCGCAGGCGTTCGAGCCGGTCGACGATCGGCGTGAGCGCGTAGCTGAAGGTCAGGCCCAGCATCAGCGGCACCACGACGGCGCTGGCCCAGCGCAGCGCGAACAGCGTGACCAGCACGGCCAGCACGGCCAGCGATACGCTGCGCACGTCGATCGGCATGTGCAGGTGCAGGCGTTGCGGTTCGGGTATCGCGCTCGGTTCTGGCTCCGGCGCCGGTGGGATGGCTGTCGCGGCCTCGGTGTGGTTGGGGCCGGCTTGTGTTGCAGGCGCTGGTGTTTCGGGCATCAGGCAGCGTACCGCACAGGGCGTGTAGGACGGTGCCTCGACTTGTTGCCGCACCGCCTCCGACCTGCTGGGTCATGGCCGCCCGACGGGCAGGTGGGGGTGCGTGGGTTGCGCATTACGATGCCAAGCCCCTCGGTCAATCGAACTTCCCCATGCGCATCCTGGTCAACGGCATTCACCTGTACTTTGATGTCGAAGGCGCCGGCCTGGTGCCGCACGGTGCGCAGATGCAGGCCAAGCCCACCCTGCTGCTGCACGGCGGGCCGGGGGCTGACCACTCGCTGTACAAGCCTTGTCTCTCGCGCTTTGCCGACATCGCCCAGGTCGTCTGCACGCGCCGTGCGCCTGACCCGAATACCTGGGCCCCCGCGCAAAGCCGCCCCGAGGTGTTTGCGCAATGCGGGCACGGTGTGGTGGCCGATGCGCCCGAGCGGGCCGAGCAGGTGCTGCGCGAATTCGTCGCGCAGGTGTGTGGCGATGAGTCGGGCGGGTGCTCATGATCGAGCGCCGCCTGCGCGTGGGCATGCCCATCACGCCCGAGGAGTTTGACGAGCTGAGCGACGCCCAGCTCGAACGCCTGGTGCCCAAGGCGTATCGCGAGTTCTTTCCGGGCAAGGACTTCTGCGCCGACGGGCATTTCTACTTGCACGACGGCACGGCGTGGTGCTTCTACAGGGGCGATCTGCTGGACGGTTGATGAGCGGCTTAAGCGGCCAGGGCGGCCTGATGCGGCCTGAAGCTGCCACTGGTGCCGCGCGGCCGCGAACGTTCCCTATACTGAAATTCAACAATCCTCAGGGGTCATCCTGATGCCTTACCGTCCCGACCCACTCGCCGCGCTGGCGCCATACCTTGCCGGGCGGCGCGATGCCATCATGGATGCCTGGCGTCGAAAGGTCACGGCCGACCCCAAGCTGACCACCGGAACGTCACTGCCTCGGGCCCAGCTCAACGATCATCTGCCGGCACTTTTGCATGACTTCGAGCGCAGGTTGGCCGCGCGCGATGGTCAAGCGCGCGCCACGGCCGTGGCCGAGCAAAGGGGCGATGCCTCGGCGCACGGCCTGCACCGCTGGCAACAAGGCTTCGACTTGAGCGAGGTGTCGCGCGAACTTGGGCGCCTGAACGAATGCGTGGTGGCCGAACTGGATCAGTGTGCCGCCGTGCACCCCGAGTTGCCGCAGGGCGTCATGGCTCAGGCACGCTCGATTTGGGCCGAGTTGTACAGCGTGGTCATCGGGTCGAGCACCTCACAGTACTTCGAGCTGCAGCAGCTCGAGGCCGCCGGCCATGTTGCCGACCTCGAGCGGGCGCTGGAGACCTTGCGCGAACTGGAGGCCCAACGCGCGGCGTTGTGGCAGCAGGCCGCGCACGACCTGAGAGGCAACCTGGGCGTTGTCGCCATCGCCACCGCAGGCCTGACATCGACCAAAGCCACGCTGGATGCGCGCGACAAGTTCCTGGGTTCGCTCGACCGAAACGTGCGTGCGCTGCACCGCTTGCTCGAAGACGTGACCAGCCTGGCGCGGCTGCAGGGCGGGCAGGAGCAACGGGTGGTCGCCGCGATGGACGCCTCGCGCTTGCTGCGTGAGTTGGCCGAAGGCGCGCAAGCCGCGGCCAACGACCGGCAACTGTGGCTCACGTTCGACGGGCCGCTGGCATTGGTCGTGGATGGTGACGCCGTCAAGGTCAGCCGCATCGTGCAAAACCTGGTGCTCAACGCCATCAAGTACACCCACCACGGCGGCGTCTTCGTCAGTTGGGGCGGCAGCGTCGAGAACGACGCCGCCCGTTGGTTCATTCAAGTCAGCGACACCGGGCCGGGCCTGCAGGCGCAGCACAGCGCACCGTTGGCAGGTGCACTGGAGGCCGCAAGCGACCAGGCCAAGGTTGTCGCGGCAGATGACAAGCGCGGCGACGTGTCGCACGTCAAGCCCACGCCGCACGACGCCGCGGCGACGCCGCAGGACAACGCCAGCCGCGCGTCTGGCCACCAGGAAGGCGAGGGCATCGGTCTGTCGATCGTCAAGCGCCTTTGCGCCTTGCTGGATGCGACGCTGGAAGTCGATTCAACCATCGGCGAAGGCACGACGTTTCGCATCCTGCTGCCCAAGCAGTACGACAACTGACGCCGGCCGCCGGCGCGGCGGCTCGTCTGCCCGCGCGCCCGGCCGGTGCTCGAATCAAAGCGCCACGATCGACTTGAAGCCGCCCCAGAACATGCGCTTGCCGTCGAACGGCATGGCCTTCGGGTCCATCATCGACTCCAGGCGCTTGTCAGCCATCACTGCCTTGTTGATGCGGTCGCGGTCGCGGCGCGACTTGTAGGTGATCCATGAGAAGACCACCACCTCGTCTTCTTTGAGTTTCACCGCCTGCGGGAACGAGGTGCGCTTGCCGGGCTTGACATCGTCAGCCACGTTTTCGTTGACCGACAACGCGCCATGCTCGATCCAGACCTTACCGGCCTTGCGCGCCATGCGCTGGTAGTCGGCCAGCTTGGCCTTGGGGACGGGGACGACGAAACCATCGACATAGAGGGCCATTGCATGCTCCTTGCGTTGTGTTGCCGCGCCATTGTGGGCAGGGCGCGGCGGCTGCTTGAATCAACGGCCGTGGGCGGCGCGCCAAGCCGCAAAGTCGGCTCGGCTTTGCTCTTCGGTGGGCGGGTACAGGCCCAGGATGCTGCGGCCTTCCATGACCTTCTCTTGCACGAAATCTTCGAACGCCGTCATCTCCGTGGCTTCGGCCGCCACCTCGTCGGCCAGGTGGGCGGGGATCACGACCACGCCTTCGGCGTCGCCCACCACCACATCGCCCGGGAACACCGGCGCGTCGCCGCAGCCGATGGGTTCGTTGATGGCGATGGCCTGGTGGAGGGTGAGGTTGGTGGGTGCGCTGGGCCGCTGGTGGTAGGCCGGGAAGGGCAGCTTGGCGATCTCGGGCGAATCACGAAAACCGCCATCGGTGACCACGCCGGCCACGCCACGCTTCATCAAGCGGCTGACCAGGATGCCGCCGGCGCTGGCGGCACGCGCGTCCTTGCGGCTGTCGATCACCAACACCGCACCGGGCGGGCATTCCTCCACCGCCTTGCGCTGTGGGTGCGCGCGGTCTTGAAAGACGTTGATCGTGTTCAGGTCCTCGCGCGCCGGCATGGTGCGCAGCGTGTAGGCCGGCCCCACCATGTTGGGCAGGCCGGGGTTGAGCGGCTGCACGTTCTGGATGAACTGGCTGCGCAGGCCGCGCTTGAACAGCGCGGTGCACAGGGTGGCGGTGCTGACGCGCAGGAGTTGGTCGCGGGTGGCGGGTTTGAGTGCTGACATGATGATCTCTGGATGGTTAACGTTGACAATGAGTCGAAGCAAGGTATGACGCTACTTGCGCGACCCGTGCCGGGCGATCGAACAGGCGGTACAGCACCAACCAGTCTTCGGCCAGCATCCATGGCAGGCCATCTTCGTGGCGCACCCTGCTGGCGTCGAAGTGCCAGCGCACCAGGCCCGTGGCGGTGCGCGCCGCGATACCGGCCATCACATCCACGGCAGCGCCGGGGCCGGCGTCGAAGCGCTGAAAGTACGTTGAGCACAGGCCTTTGCCCGAGGGGCGGTGGCCGGCGCCGGTCACGCGCTGCAAGCGAGTGATGCATGCGGTGAAGTGCGCCTCGGTGACGACGATGTCCAGGTCGTTCGGCGCCGGCTCGATGCCCAGGTGGTGCAGCAGCACGCTGCTCCCAATCGCCCACGCCAGGCCTTCGAGCAGCGGCGCTATGCGCTGCGCAAGAAGCAGCGCTTCAGGCTCGGCCATGGCTTGGTTAGCATCAAACCCTTCAAGCATTCCCCTCAAGCTGCGCCCCCGCGCGCTGGATCACGCTGGCCCAACGTTTGGCTTCAGCCGCCAGGAAGTCGCTGGTTTCCTTGGGCGTGGACGTCATCACCTCGGCGCCCGCTGCGGCCAGGCGTGCACGCAACTCGGGCGCGCGAATCACCTGAATCAATGCCACGGCCAGGCGCTCGGCCACGGCCTTGGGCATGGTGGCGGGAATGGCAACGCCCTGGTAGGTGCCCGATTCGAACCCCTTCACCCCTTGCTCGGCGATGGTGGGGGCATCGGCCAGCAACGCCATGCGGCTGCGTTTGGAAATGCCGATCAGCTTCAGCCGCCCGGCCTGCACCAGCGGCAACGTGGCCAGCATGCCGTTGAGCACGATCTGTGTGTTGCCCGCGGCCACGTCGGCAATAGACTGCGCACCGCCGCGAAACGGCACATGCTGCCACTTCAGGCCCGTGGCCAGCGCGATCTCGACGATGCCCAGGTGGTTGGCCGAGCCGATGCCCGACGAGGCCGCATTGATGGGCTTGGTTTTGGAGTACGCCACCATCTCGGCCACGGTGTTGAACGGCAGGCTGGGCGTGGCCGCCAGGATGTGCGGCGAATAGGCCAGCAGGGTGGCGCCGCGCAGTTGCTCAGGTCTATAGGCCATGTCTTTGGACATGACCGCATTGATGGCCAGGGAACTCATGTCTGACAGCAGCATGGTGTGGTCATCCGTCGCGGTGGCCACGGCCGCCGCGCCGATGGCGCCGTTGGCGCCGGTCTTGTTTTCAACAATAACGTTTGTGTTGAGCAGGTCGCCCAGCGGTTTACTGATCAGCCGCGCGATCACGTCAGACGTGCCGCCCGGCGGAAAAGGCACGACGATCTTCAAGGGCTGGCTGGGCCAGGCCGCCCAGGCTGGCAGCCCCAGGCCGGCCGTGGCCAGGGCCGCGGTGGTTTGTAGAAACTGGCGGCGTTGGCGCATGGTGGCTCCCCTTGAACGAGCGGTTTAGTAAATCACCGGCTCAGGCACGGGTGCGCCAAAGCTGGTTTCAAGAAAATCGAAGTCGCAGCCTTCGTTGGCTTGCAGGATGTGGCGGCCGAACAGCCAGCCGTAGCCGCGCGCGTAGCGCGGCGGCGGTGCCACCCAGGCGGCGCGGCGCACGGCGAGTTCGTCGTCGCTCACGTTCAGGTGGATGCGCCGCGCGGGCACATCTACCGTGATCGTGTCGCCGGTTTTCACCAGCGCCAGCGGCCCGCCCACAAAGGCCTCGGGTGAACAGTGCAGCAAACAGCCGCCGTAGCTGGTGCCGCTCATGCGCGCATCGCTCAGGCGCAGCATGTCTTTCACGCCTTGCTTGAGCAGCTTGGTGGGGATGGGCAGCATGCCCCATTCGGGCATGCCGGCGCCCTGCGGGCCGGCGTTGCGCAGCACGAGAATGTCGTTGCCAGTCACGTCTAGCGTTAAATCATCCACCGCCGCCTTCAAGGCCGGGTCGTCGTCGAACACCAGCGCACGGCCGGTGTGTTGCAGCAGGTACGGCGCGCAGGCGCTGGGCTTGATGACCACGCCGTCGGGCGCCAGGTTGCCGCGCAGCACGGCCAGCGCGCCTTCGGCGTAGATGGGGTCTTCAAGCGGGCGAATCACGTCGGCGTGGTAAACCTCGGCGCCGGCGATGTTCTCGCCCAGCGTGCGGCCGTTCACCGTGCGGGCCTGCACATCCAGGTGGCCGCGCATGCGCTCCAACAACGCCGGCAAGCCGCCGGCATAGAAGAAGTCTTCCATCAGGTACTTGTCGCCGCTGGGCCGGATGTTGGCGATGACCGGCACGCGGCGGCTGGCAGCATCAAAGTCATCGAGCGTGACGGCATGCCCGGCGCGACGGCTCATGGCGATCAAATGGATGATGGCGTTGGTGCTGCAACCCATGGCCATGGCGCAGGCAATGCCGTTCAAGAAGCTCGCGCGCGTGAGCATCTTCGCGGGCGTGAGGTCTTCCCACACCATGCTCACGATACGGCGGCCGCATTCGGCGCTCATGCGCGGGTGGTTGGCATCGGCCGCGGGAATGCTGCTGGCGCCGGGCAGCGTGAAGCCACAGGCCTCGGCAATGCCCATCATGGTGGCGGCGGTGCCCATGGTCATGCAGGTGCCGTGGCTGCGCGCGATGCCGGCTTCCATCTCTTGCCAGGCTTGGTCGCTCAAACGGCCGGCGCGGCGTTCGTCCCAGTATTTGAAGGCGTCACTGCCCGAGCCCAGCACCTGGCCCTTCCAGTTGCCGCGCAGCATGGGCCCGGCAGGCAGGTAGATGAAGGGCAGGCCCATGCTCAGGGCGCCCATCACCAGGCCGGGCGTGGTCTTGTCGCAGCCGCCCATGAGCACGGCGCCATCCACCGGGTGGCTGCGCAACAGCTCTTCGGTTTCCATCGCCAGGAAGTTGCGATACAGCATGGTGGTGGGCTTGACCAGGCTTTCGCTCAAAGAGATGGCCGGCAGCTCCAGCGGAAAGCCGCCGGCCTGCAGCACGCCGCGCTTCACGTCTTCAACCCGCTGCTTGAAGTGGGTGTGGCACTGGTTGGCGTCGCTCCAGGTGTTGACGATGGCGATGATCGGCTTGCCCACCCAATCGGCCGGCGCATAACCCATTTGCATGACGCGCGAACGGTGGCCGAAGCTGCGGAAGTCGTCGGGCGCAAACCAGCGCGCGCTGCGCAAGGTGCTGGCGGTCTTGCTCATGGCGCAAGAGCCCTTAACTTTGCTGGTACCACAACACCCCGTTCGCATCCAGCTCACGCTTGGCCAGCCCACGCTGCACCAGGTGGTTCAGGCAGGCCACGGCTTCGCCGGTGGCCAGGTTGAGCAGCATGCTGTCGCTGACCGATATTTCACGCGCGAACAGCGTGGCAAACACATCCACCGCGCGCTTGGGTTCGCTCAGGCGTTGCAGCAGGCGGTCGAGCGCGCGCTGCTGTGAAGTGGCCAGGTAATCCAGCCGCGCATGCAGGCCGCGGAAGGGCTCGTTGTGCGCGGGCAGCACCAGCACGTCGTCGGGCACTTCAGACTTGATCTTGGCCAGCGAGTCGAGCCAATCACTCATCGGGTCGTTGTCAGGTTCAGTTGGGTAAACTGAAACGTTAGACGAGATGCGCGGCAGCACCTGGTCGCCGGAAATGAACAGCTTCAAATCCGGGCAGTGGTAGCAGGCATGCTCGGGCGAGTGGCCGGTGCCCACCACCACGCGCCATTCATGTTCACCGATGGCAATGCGCTGCCCATCGACCACGCGGCTGAAGTTGTCGGGCAAGGCGTGGATGCGTTTGCCGAAGTTGCCGAAGCGTGCGCGATAGTCTTCCAGCGCGGCCTCGCCCCAGCCGGCACGGCGAAAGAAATCCACCGCCACCTCGGGCGCTTCGCGGCCGGTGTCGCTCATCAGCACGCGGCAGTACAGGTATTCCTGGCGCGTCATCCACATGCGGCAGTTGAACTTGCGCGTTAACCACCCCGCCATGCCAACATGGTCGGGGTGCATGTGGGTGATGAGCACGCGGGTCATGCGCGCGCCGGGCGGTGCGCCGGCGAAAAGCGTGCGCCAGGCGGTGGTGGTTTCGTCGGTGCGCAAGCCGGTGTCGAACTGCGCGAAGCCGCCGTCATCAGCCACCGACCAGATGTTGATGTGGCTCAGCGGGCCCGGCATGGGCATGCGGATCCACTGCACGCCGGGCGCGACTTCGAGTGTTTGCCCGGGTTCGGGCGGCTGTGCAAACGGGTACTCGAAGACCGGTTTCACAAGCCGTTCGCGGGCCGGCACGTCGGTGCTCATGTTCAGCGCGGCGCCATGCGAATGGCGCCATCGAGCCGCACTGATTCACCATTCATGTAGCCGCAGGTGACCATGAACTCAGCCAGTGCGGCGTATTCGTCGGGTTCACCCAGGCGCTTGGGGAAGGGCACCGAAGCGGCCAGCGCGTTCTTCACGTTGTCGGGCAGGCCGGCCAGCAGCGGCGTCTTGAAGATGCCGGGCAAGATGGTGTTGATGCGAATGCCCTCGCCCATCAAGTCGCGCGCGATGGGCAGCGTCATGCCCACGATGGCGGCCTTGGAGGCGGAGTAAGAAGCCTGGCCGATCTGGCCGTCTTGCGCCGCCACCGAAGCTGTGTTGACGATGGCGCCGCGTTCGCCTTCCTCCAGCAGCGGCAGGGTCATCATGCCGGCCGCGCTCTTGGCCAGGCAGCGGAAGGTGCCCACCAGGTTGATCTGGATGATGCGGTCGAAGTTGGCGGTGGGGAAAGACTTGATCTCGCCGCTGGTCTTGTCGCGGCTGGCGGTCTTGATGGCGTTGCCCGTGCCGGCGCAGTTGATGAGGATGCGTTCCTGGCCGATGGCCGCGCGCGCCTTGGCGAAGCCGGCGTCGACCATCTCTTCATTCGTGACATCGACCTTGCAGAACACACCGCCGATTTCACTGGCCAGGGCCTGGCCCTGCTCCTCGTTGAAATCGAAGATCGCGACCTTCACGCCGGCCGCAGCCAGGCGGCGCGCGGTGGCCGCACCCAGGCCCGAGGCGCCGCCGGTGACGACGGCGGAAATGGCTGAACTCAACTTCATGCTGACTCCTGTTGTGTTGAACAAAGCGATGGGCGCAATGTTAGGCCGCCGCACGGGGACGCCAGTGTCGCCCGGGGGGCAGCGTGCGGTGCTTGGTTAAAGTCCACTCCACAGTCACAGCAACCGCAAGGAAGACCCATCATGGCAGAAGCATTCATCGTGGCCGCCGTGCGCACCGCCGGCGGCAAGCGTGGTGGCCGGCTTTCGGGCTGGCACCCGGTTGACCTGGCCGCGCAGGTGCTGGACGCGCTGATCGACCGCACCGGCATCGACCCGGCGCTGGTGGAAGACGTGATCATGGGCTGCGTCATGCAGGCCGGCGAGCAAAGCACCTGCATCGGGCGCAACGCGGTGCTGGCCTCCAGGCTGCCGCAGTCGGTACCGGGAACGAGCATCGACCGCCAGTGCGGCTCGTCGCAGCAGGCGCTGCACTTCGCGGCGCAGGCGGTGATGTCGGGCACGATGGACTGCGTGATCGCTGCCGGGGTGGAAAGCATGAGCCGCGTGCCCATGCACATCGTGCCCAAGGCCTACCGCGAAGCCGGCCTGGGCCACTACATGAGCCCGGCCATCCGTGGCCGCTACCCGGGGCCTGATTTCAGCCAGTTCCTGGGCGCCGAAATGCTGGCCAAGAAGTACGGGCTCAGCAAAGACCAGCTCGACGCCTATGCGCTGCAAAGCCACCAGCGCGGCGCCGCGGCCATGGCCGGCGGGCGCTTCAAGGCCGAAATCGTGCCGGTGGCGGTGAAGGTGGCCGAAGCGGCCAGCACGGCTGGCGCCGCGGTGGGCGAGTCGCCTAGCGAAATGCACGTTGCCGATGAAGGCGTGCGCGCCAACGCCACGCTGGCCGGCATTGCGTCGGTGAAGCTGCTGCAAGAAGGCGGCGTGATCACCGCGGCCAACGCCAGCCAGATTTGCGACGGCGCCTCGGGCGTGATGGTGGTGAATGAACGCGGCCTGAAGGCGCTGGGCGTGGCGCCGCTGGCGCGCATCCACCACATGAGCGTGATGGGGCACGACCCGGTGATCATGCTCGAAGCGCCCATTCCGGCCACCGAGCGGGCGCTGAAGAAGGCCGGCATGAAGCTCGACGACATTGACCTGTACGAAGTGAACGAAGCCTTTGCCTCGGTGCCGCTGGCCTGGGTGCAGGCGCTGGGGGCGGACGCGGCGCGGCTCAACGTGAACGGCGGCGCCATTGCGCTGGGCCACCCACTGGGTGCCTCGGGCACCAAGCTCATGGCCACCCTGGTGCATGCCCTGCGCGGGCAAGGCAAGCGCTATGGTTTGCAGACCATGTGCGAAGGCGGTGGCATGGCCAATGTGACGATCGTCGAGCGGCTCTGAGCATTGCCCCAGGGCCGGCAAGGGCCGGCCGTCCCCCGCGGGGATCAAGGAATGTGGCAAAGCCACATTTCCTTGAGGCCTCGGGCTAGCCCCCAAGTGGCGCTCCTGGGCTGCCCTCTAAAATCCGCGGGTTGCGTTGGGCCACCTTGGCTCAGCCGCCTTCAAGGACGATAGCCGTGTTCATATCCCAAGCCTTTGCCCAAACCGCCCCGGCCGCCGCTGCCGGGGGCGTTGAATCCAGCCTGATGAGCATGCTGCCGCTGCTGCTGATGTTCGTGGTGCTGTACTTCATCATGATCCGCCCGCAGATGAAGAAGCAGAAGGAGCACAAGGCGCTGATCGAAGCCCTGGCCAAGGGCGATGAAGTGGTGGTTTCTGGGGGCATTCTCGGCAAAGTGGCCAAGCTCAACGAAAACTACATTCACCTCGAAGTGGCCACGGGCGTTGAGCTGCAAGTGCAGCGCGCCGCCGTGGTTCAAGTTCTGCCCAAGGGCACCGTCAAATAATACCCGCCGCCTGTGCATTGCACGGTTAGCCCTGCCTGGCCGCGCCCGGCCGGGCCGTGCGGCGTGGAAGGAAACCCCCGATGAACCGCTATCCCTGGTGGAAGTACCTGATGCTGGCCGTGGCACTGGCTGTCGGCCTGATCTACACCGCGCCCAATTTCTATGGCGAGGCACCCGCCGTGCAAGTCTCCAGCGCCAAGGCCACGCTGAAGGTCGACGCGGCCATGGTGCCCAAGGTGCAGCAAACCCTCACCGCGGCCGGCATCACGGCCGACTTCGTTCAGTTCGAAGGCAATTCGATCAAGGCGCGTTTGGCGGACACAGACGTGCAGCTCAAGGCCAAGGACGCGCTGTTCAAGGCCCTCAACTCAGACCCCACCGACCCCGGCTACATCGTGGCGCTGAACCTGCTGCCGCGCACACCGGGCTGGCTGGCCGCACTGCATGCCTTCCCCATGTACCTGGGGCTCGACCTGCGCGGCGGCGTGCACTTCCTGATGCAGGTGGACATGAAGGCCGCGCTCACCAAGCGCGCCGAGGCCTTGACTGGCGACATCCGCACCTTGCTGCGCGACAAGAACATCCGCCACGGCGGCATCAGCCGCGACGGCAACAACGTGAACCTGCGCTTTCGTGACCGCGAAACCCTGACCGCGGCGCTGGCCGTGCTGAACGACCAGGTTCCTGATCTGGCCTGGGCTGAAAGCGCCGAGGGCAGTGAATTCAAACTGGCCGGCAGCTTGAAGCCCGAGGTGGCCACGCGGGTGCAAGAACAAGCCATCAAGCAAAACATCACCACGCTGAACAACCGGGTGAATGAACTCGGCGTGGCCGAACCGGTGATCCAGCAACAGGGGCTGGACCGCGTGGTGGTGCAGTTGCCCGGCGTGCAAGACTCGGCGCGGGCCGAGCAGATCATCGGCCGCACCGCAACGTTAGAGATTCGCCTGCTCAATGAAACCACCGAGGGCCGCGACGCCGAGCGCGGCGCCGGGCCGGTGCCGTTTGGCAGCGAGCGTTTCGTTGAACGCAACGGCGCGCCGATCATCGTGCAGCGCCAGGTCATCCTCACCGGCGACAACCTCACCGACGCGCAGCCGGGCTTCGACGGCCAGAGCCAGGAGCCGGTGGTCAACCTCACGCTCGACGCCAAAGGCTCGCGCATCTTCAGGGACGTGACGCGCGAAAACATCGGCAAGCGCATGGCCATCATCCTGTTTGAAAAGGGCAAG
>JANOXU010000011.1:0-42433 GCA_031418595.1 Burkholderiales bacterium | reverse complement strand
ACGCTGCTCCACAGCCGCTTGGTCATGACCTTGTCGATGGCGATGGCCGACGCCATCACGCCCGAGCCGGTGTAGGGCAGGCCCAGCAATTCGAGCGCGCCTTGCACCGTGCCGTCTTCACCGTGGCGGCCGTGCAGGGCGATGAAGATGCGGGCAAAACCGTCGCTGCGCAATTCATGCAGGCCGCGTTGGGCGGGGTCGAAGGCATGGGCGTCCACACCGCTGTCGCGCAAGGCCTTGAGCACGCCGTTGCCCGACATGAGCGAGACCTCGCGCTCGGCCGAGCTGCCGCCCATGAGCACCGCCACCTTGCCAAATGAAGCACTCATTGCGAAACCTCCGTGCTGCGCACTGTGGTGCGAGCCACTTCGGGCTGAGGCCGGACACAGCCAGTCCCTGCGGACTGGCTGTCGCCTGCCGAAGGCCAGCGGCCTGTGGCCGATGGCGGCCGCGCGTGGCTCATCCTGCCTCCCCGCAAAGTTCCACCACCCGCGCCGGCACGTTGCCGATCGTGCCCGCGCCCATGGCAATCACCACATCGCCGTCGCGCGCATAAGCGGCCACTTCAGCCGGCAGCGCCGCCACGTCGTCCACGAACACCGGGTCCACCTTGCCGGCCACGCGCAGCGCGCGCGCCAGGGCACGGCCGTCGGCAGCCACGATGGCCGCCTCACCGGCGGCATACACCTCGGTCACCAGCACCGCATCCGCCGTGCCCATGACCTTGACGAAGTCTTCAAAACAGTCGCGCGTGCGCGTGTAGCGGTGCGGCTGAAAAGCCAGCACGATGCGCCGGCCGGCAAAGGCGCCGCGCGCCGCGGCCAGCACCGCGGCCATTTCAACCGGGTGGTGGCCGTAGTCGTCGATCAGCGTGAAGCGCCCGCCGCCGGCGGCGTTCAACTCGCCCCAGCGCTGGAAGCGCCGGCCCACGCCGCTGAATTCAGCCAAGGCCTGGGCGATGGGTTCATCGGGCAGCTCCAGCTCGGTGGCCACGGCAATGGCGGCCAGTGCATTTCGAACGTTGTGCTCGCCGGGCAGGTTCAGGGTGATGGGCAAGTCGGGCATCACCGTGCCGTTGCGCCGCTGCACGGTGAAGCGCATCTGGCCGCCGGGCAAGGCCAGCACGTCCACCGCGCGCAGCTGCATGCCTTCGCCCAGGCCGTATGTCATGACCGGGCGCGAGATCATGGGGATGATGCTGCGCACGCCGGCATCGTCGCCACACAGCACCGCTGTGCCATAGAAGGGCATGCGGTGCAGGAACTCCACGAACGCGGCCTTCAGGCGCGCGAAGTCGTGGCCGTAAGTTTCCATGTGGTCGGCGTCGATGTTGGTCACCACGCTGAGCACGGGGGTCAAGTTCAGGAACGAGGCGTCGCTCTCGTCGGCCTCAACCACGATGTACGCACCCGACCCCAAGCGCGAATTCGCCCCGGCCGAATTCAGCTTGCCGCCGATCACGAACGTGGGGTCTACGCCGGCCTGCGCCAGCACGCTGGTGACCAGCGAGGTGGTCGTCGTCTTGCCATGCGTGCCGGCGATGGCGATGCCCTGCTTCAGGCGCATCAACTCGGCCAGCATCACCGCGCGCGGCACCACCGGGATGCGCGCGCTGCGCGCGGCCATGACCTCGGGGTTATCGCCCTTCACCGCTGTGGAGGTGACCACGGCCTGCGCGCCGGCCATGTGCGCCGCGTCATGCCCCACGAAAACGCGAATGCCCAGGCCGGCTAAGCGTCGAGACGTGGCGCTGTCGGACTGGTCTGAGCCCGAGACCACGAAGCCCAGGTTGTGCAGGATCTCGGCGATGCCGCTCATGCCCGCGCCGCCGACGCCGACGAAATGGATGTGCTTGACGGCGTGTTTCATGCACCGCCCTCATGTGGTGCGCCGTAGGGCTTCGTCGGCCATCCCAGTGTCACGACGAAGTGGATGTGCTTGACGGCGTGTTTCATGCCTGCACCTTTGCAGAGACCAGCGCTTCAATCTCATCGGCCACGCGCGCCGCGGCTTGCGGCCGTGCCAGCGCGCGCGCGTGTTCGGCCAGGCCCAGCAGCCTCTCGCGCGTCAGGCCTTGCAACAGTTCGGCCAACGCCGGCGCTGAAAGCTGCGCCTGCGGCAAGTGAATGGCCGCGCCCGCATGCGCCAGGCTTTCGGCGTTGTCGCGCTGGTGCGCGGTGGTGGAAACGATCAGCGGCACCAGCACGCTGGCCACGCCGGCGGCGCAGAGTTCGCTCACCGTCACGGCGCCGGCGCGGCAGATGATCAGGTCGCAGCGCGCGAGTTGCTCGTCCATGCGTTCGATGAAGGGCAAGACCTCGGCTCGCACACCCAAGGCGGCATAGGCGGCGCGAACGGCGTCCACCTGCGCGGCGCCGGTTTGATGAATCAGCTCAGGCCGAACGTTAGCCGGCAACAGCGCAACGGCCGCGGGCAGCGTGTCGTTCAACACCTTGGCGCCCAGGCTGCCGCCCACCACCAGCAGCCGCAGCGGGCCGCTGCGGCCGGCATAGCGTTCAGCCGGCGCGGGCAGGTTCTCAATTTCACGCCGCACCGGGTTGCCGGTGACCACGCCGCGCGGCGTGCTGCGCGCCGCCGCGCCATCAAAGCCAAACGCCACGCGCCCGGCCAGGCGCAGCAAGACACGGTTGCTCAGCAGCAGACCGGCGTCGGCATTCACCAGCAGCAGCGGCTTGCGCAGCAGCGCGCCGGCCAAAGCGCCGGGCAGGCAAACGTAGCCGCCCATGCCGAGCACGGCGTCAGCTTGGCGCTGGCGCAGCACGGCCAGGCTCTTGAAGAAGGCGGCCACGAGCTTGAAGGCGCCGCCCAACGTGTGGCGCCAGCCCTTGCCGCGCATGCCGGAAAAGTCCACCCGATCCAGCAACAAGCCGCTGGGCGGAACGAGCTTGTTTTCCATGCCCAGCAGCGTGCCCAGCCAGCTCACGCTCCAGCCGCGCGCTTGCATTTCACGCGCCACCGCCAGGCCGGGGATGATGTGGCCGCCGGTGCCGGCGGCCATGACCACGAGGTGGGGCATCACGGTCGCCCCCCGCGCATGAGCTGTCGATTTTCTTTGTCCACCCGCACCACGATCGCCACCGCAATCAGGTTCATCAAGATCGCCGAGCCGCCGTAGCTCAACAGCGGCAGCGTCAAACCCTTGGTAGGCAGCACGCCCAGGTTCACCCCCATGTTGATGAACGACTGGCCACCGATCCACAGGCCCAGACCCTGCACCATCAGGCCGGCGAAGACGCGGTCCAACGCAATGGCCTGGCGGCCGATGAGGAAGATGCGCCGCGTCAACCAGAAAAACGCGATCACCACCGCCAGCACGCCAACGAAGCCGAGTTCTTCGCCGATCACGGCGAGCAGGAAGTCGGTGTGCGCCTCGGGCAGGTAGTGCAGCTTTTCCACGCTGTCGCCCAGGCCCTGGCCGAAGAGCTGGCCGCGGCCGAAGGCGATTAACGAATGAGTCAACTGATACGCCTTGCCCTGCGCGTACAGCGGGTTCCAGGGGTCGAGGTACGCAAAGATGCGCTGCGCGCGCCAGGGGCTGAGCGCAATCATCAAGACGAAGGCGCCGATCAACACGCCCACGACCAGCGCGAACATGCGCCCGTTCACGCCACCCAGGAACAAGATGCCCAGCGCGATGGCGGCGATCACCATGAAGGCACCCATGTCCGGCTCGGCCAGCAGCAGCAGGCCGATCACGCCCAGGGACACCGCCATCGGCCACACGGCCTGCCAGAACTTTTCCTTCACATCCATCTTGCGCACCATGTAGCTGGCGGCGTACATGGCCATGCCCAGCTTGGCCAGTTCACTGGGCTGGAAGTTCATCACGCCCAGCGGCAGCCAGCGCCGCGCGCCGTTGATGCGCGGCGCAATTTGCGGGATCAGCACCAGCACCAACAGCAGCAGCGCGGCCACGAAAACCCAGGGCGCAAAGCGTTCCCAGACGCTGACGGGAATCTGCACCACCACCAGCGCCGCGCACAGGCCGATGGCCATGGACAGCGCATGGCGGTTGAGAAAGTGCGCCGGCGCGAAGCGGTTGAAGCGTGGGCTGTCGGGCAAGGCGACTGATGCCGAATAGACCATCACCAGGCCCAGCGCGAGCAAGGCCACCACCACGGCCACCAAGGCCTGGTCGAATCCGGCGCTGCGCGCTTGTGCACTGCGGCCGCGCGGCAAGGCGTTGCGCACTGGCAGTGCTTGCTCGCGCGGCGCGAACAAGCGCGTGTACACGGCCACCATGCGTGCACCCATGGCCGTCATGCCGCCAGCTCCCCGCGTTCATGCGCCAGGGCCTGCACCGCGGCGACGAAGACTTCAGCCCGGTGGCCATAGTTGCGAAACATGTCCAGGCTGGCGCAAGCCGGGCTGAGCAATACCGCATCGCCCGGCTGCGCTTGCTCGAAGCACCAGGCGGTGGCCTGCTCCAACGACTCGTGCCGCTGCATGGGCAAGTTAGCGCCGGCCAGCGCCGCTTCGATCAGGCCGGCGTCGCGGCCGATCAAGGCGATGGCGCGCGCGTGGCGGGCCAGCGGCGCCAGCAGCGGCGTGAAGTCCTGGCCCTTGCCGTCGCCACCCAATATGAGCACCAGCTTGGCCGGCGCCTTGTCGGCGCCCAGGCCGTCGAGCGCGGCCACGGTGGCGCCGACGTTGGTGCCCTTGCTGTCGTCAAAGGCTTCGATGCCGGCCACGCTGCCGATGTGTTCCACCCGGTGCGGCTCACCGCGGTATTCACGCAGGCCGTGCAGCATCGGCGCCAGCGGGCAGCCGATGGCCGTGGCCAGGGCCAGCGCGGCCAGGGCATTGGCCGCGTTGTGGCGCCCGCGCACGCGCAAGGCGTCGGCCGGCATCAGGTGTTGCAGGTATAGCTCTTGCGCATCGGCGGCGCCACGTTTGCGGGTCTCATCGACGATCTGCGCCCGCACCAGCCAGGCCATGCCGTTTTCAACCACCAGGCCAAAGTCGCCGGCCTGCGTGGGTGCATTCAGGCCAAAGGTGACGGCGGCGCGCTGCGTGGTCTTCACCGCCTTGCCCGGCTTGGCCTTCGCGCCGGCCACGGCCTGCGGCGGCGGGCGCAGGGCCAGCGTCGCCTCATCGTCGCGGTTAAGAATCATCAACCCCTGGCTGCCGAAGACGCGCGCCTTGGCGGCCGTGTAGGCCGCCATGTCGCCATGCCAGTCGAGGTGGTCCTGGCTGATGTTCAGCACCGTGGCGGCACTGGGTTCGAAATCAACCACGTCGTGCAACTGGAAGCTTGAAAGTTCCAGCACCCAGACCTGCGGCAATTCGCCTTGCAGATGCTGCCAAAGCGTGTCGAGCAGCGTCGGCCCGATGTTGCCGGCCAGGGCCACGCTGCGCCCGGCACGCTGCACCAGCAGCGCCGTCATGGCGGTGGTGGTGGTCTTGCCGTTGGTGCCGGTGATGGCCAGTACCTGTGGCGCGTAAGCACGCTCGGCCGTCAGATCAGCCAAGGCGCGGTTGAACAAATCGAGTTCGCCCTGCACCGGCACGCCACGTTCGCGCGCCGCGGCCAGCAGCGGGGCAATGCGTTCATCGTGCGGCGCCAAGCCCGGGCTCTTGAGCACCAGCGCGGCATCACCCAACGCGGCGGCATCCAGCGCAGCGCTGAACAGGCCGGCTTGCGGCGCGGCGTCTAGCAGCGCCTGCGCATGGGGCGGCTGCGCGCGCGAATCCCACACGCGCACCTGCGCGCCATGGCGCGCGCACCACAACGCCATGGCCAGGCCCGACTCGCCCAGGCCGAGCACCAGCACCTTGAGGTCTTGAAGGTGCCTCATCTCAGTTTGAGGCTCGCCATGCCCACCAGGCACAGCAGCATGGTGATGATCCAGAAGCGCACCACCACCTGTGTCTCGGTCCAGCCGGATTTCTCGAAGTGGTGGTGCAGCGGCGCCATCTTGAAGATGCGCCGGCCCTTGCCGGTTCTGCGCTTGGTCCATTTGAACCAGCTCACTTGCAGCATCACCGACAAGGCTTCGGCCACGAAGATGCCGCCCATGATGCCGAGCACGATTTCCTGGCGCGTGATGACGGCCACCGTGCCCAGCGCGCCGCCCAGGGCCAGCGCACCCACGTCACCCATGAAGACCTGCGCCGGGTGGGCGTTGAACCACAGGAAGGCCAGCCCCGCGCCGGCCATGGCGGCGCAGAAGATCAGCAGTTCGCCGGCGCCGGGGATGTAGGGGAACAGCAGGTACTTCGAGTACACCGAGTTGCCCACCACGTAGGCGAACACGCCCAGCGCGGTGCCCACCATCACCACCGGCATGATGGCCAGGCCGTCCAAGCCATCGGTTAAGTTGACGGCGTTGCTGCAACCCACGATGACAAAGTAGGTGAGCGTGATGAAGCCGAACACGCCCAGCGGGTAGCTCACCGTTTTGAAGAACGGCACCATCAGGTCGGCCTTGGGCGGTAGGTCGTTGGAGAAGCCGCTTTGCACCCAACGCAAGAAGAGTTCCACCACGCGGATGTTTGACGTTTCCGAGACGCTGAACGCCAGGTACAGCGCGGCCACGATGCCGATCAGCGACTGCCACAAAAACTTCTCCCCCGAGGGCATGCCTTCGGGGTTCTTCTGCACCACCTTGCGCCAGTCGTCGGCCCAGCCGATGGCGCCGAAGCCGAAGGTGACGATCATGACGATCCAGACGAAGCGGTTGCTCCAGTCAAACCACAGCAGCGTGGACACGCCCATGCCGATGAGCACCAGCACGCCGCCCATGGTGGGCGTGCCGCTCTTGGCCAGGTGGCTTTGCATGGCGTATTCGCGCACCGGCTGGCCGATCTTCAGCGCGCTCAGGGCCCGGATGACCCACGGGCCGAACGCCAGGCCGATGAGCAACGACGTCATGGCCGCCATCACCGCGCGAAAGGTGATGTATTGAAAGACGCGCAGGAAACCAAGCTGCTCGGGGTAGCTGGCTTGCAGCCACTGCGTCAGGCTATACAGCATGGGCGCTCCCCGAATGCAAGGCGTTAACCACTTGCTCCATGTGCATGAAACGCGAGCCTTTGACCAGCACCGAAGCAGCTTGCGGCGCTTGCGCCAGCGCGGCCACCGCGGCGGCGGCATCCGCCAGGCAGCGTGCACCGGTGCCGTAAGCCGCGGCGGCACTTTCGCACTCACTGCCCACGGCCCAGAAATGTTCAATGCCACGCTCCTGGGCGCGGGCACCCACTTCAGCGTGGAACTGCGGGCCTTGCGTGCCCACTTCGCCCATGCTGCCCAGCACCAGCCAGCGCGGCGCGGGCATGGCGGCCAGCACCTCGATGGCGGCAAGCACCGAATCAGGGTTGGCGTTGTAGCTGTCGTCCACCAGCGTGGCCGCTGTGCCCTGCAAGCGAATGTTTTTGAGCTGCGAGCGGCCCTTCACCGGCTCAAAGGCGCGCAAGCCGTGCACCACCGCGGCCAGCGGCGCGCCCGCCGCCAGCGCCGCCGCGGCGGCGGCCAGCGCGTTCTTCACGTTGTGCAAGCCGGCCACGTTCAGGCGCAGCGTGGCGTGGCCGGCCGGCGTGGTGAGCTGCACTTGCCAGCGGTTGGCCACCCACTGCGCGGCGCCACTCACATCGGCATCGCGCATCGCGGCGCCGCTCACGTCACCCGGCGCAGCCAGCGCGAACGTGAGCACGCGGCGCGCGCCACTGAGTTCGCGCCACAGCGGCGTGAATTCATCGCCCGCCGGAAACACGGCCACGCCCGAGCCGGGCAAGGCGCTGAGCACGGCGCCGTTCTCGCGCGCCGCCGCTTCGACCGTGGCCATGAATTCCTGGTGCTCGCGCTGCGCGTTGTTGACCAGCGCCACGCTGGGTGCGGCCAAGGCCGCGAGGTAGGCGATTTCACCGGGGTGGTTCATGCCAAGCTCGACCACGCCGGCGCGGTGCCAAATGGCATCGTCCTGGCGCAAGCGCAGCAGCGTGAGCGGCAAACCGATGTGGTTGTTGAAATTGCCCGCGGTGGCGAAGGCCGCTTCGCCCAGCCAGTGGCGCAAGATGCTGGCGATCATCTGCGTGACCGTGGTCTTGCCGTTGCTGCCGGCCACGGCGATGAGCGGCAAATGAAAGCGCGCGCGCCAGGCGCCGGCCAGGGTTTGCAGCGCGGCCAGCGTGTCGTTCACCAACAAGCCGGGCAGGCCGGATTCAGCCAAGCCGGTTTCAGCCAACGCCGCCACGGCGCCGGCAGCGCGGGCCTGGGGCAGGAACTCGTGCGCATCGAAACGCTCGCCCTTCAGCGCCACGAACAGGTCGCCCGCGCACAGGCTGCGGCTGTCGCTGTGTACGCGCGCGATCTGCACCGTGCCGTCGCCGACCAACGTGGAGCCCGGCAGCAGCGCGTGGGCTTGCGCCAGGGTCATCATGGCGCGCTTCCTTGGCGCGTCGCCAGCGCTTGCGCGGCCGCTTGCACATCGCTGAAGGGCAGGCGCTGGCCGCGCACTTCTTGATAGTCCTCGTGGCCTTTTCCGGCCACCAGGATCACGTCCTGTGCAGCCGCTTGTATGACCGCCAGTTCGATCGCCGCGCGGCGGTCTGCCAGCACGGCCACGGGCTCGAAACAACCCACGCCGGCACGAATTTGCGCCAGGATCACCTGCGGGTCTTCGTTGCGCGGGTTGTCGCTGGTCAGCACCACCTGGTCGGCGCCGCGCGCGGCGATGGCGCCCATCAAGGGGCGCTTGGTGGCGTCGCGGTTGCCGCCGCAGCCGAACACGCACCACAGCTTGCCGCCGCGCGCGCGCGCCAACGGGCGCAGCGCGGCCAGGGCTTTTTCCAGCGCGTCGGGTGTGTGGGCATAGTCCACCAACAATTCGGGCTGGCCTGTGCCTGACCCCACGCGCTGCAAGCGCCCGGGCACGGGCTGCAAGCTGGCGCATGCCGCAGCGGCGTCGGCCAGCGTCACGCCCAGCGCACGCAGCACGCCGATGACACCGAGCAGGTTGTCTATGTTGTAGGCGCCGACGAGTTGGCTTTGCACGCGCTGGATGCTGCCGCCTTCGCGCACGCTGAAGGCCAGTCCCTGCGCACCGAGTTCGATGTCTTGTGCGCGCAAGCGCGCGGCAGCTTGCGACGAGCAGGCCCACAGCGCAGCGCCGCGCGGCGCCAGTTCTTCAGCCAGCATTCGGCCCTGCGCATCATCAATGTTCACCACGCTGGCCTGCAGGCCCGGCCAATCGAACAGCGCGCGCTTGGCTTGCCAGTATTCGGCCATGCTGGCGTGATAGTCGAGGTGGTCGCGGGTGAAGTTGGTGAACAGCGCCACCGCGATGTGCGTGCCGGCCAGGCGCTGCTCGGCCAGGCCGATGGACGACGCCTCCAGCGCCACCGCGGCCAGGCCGGCATCAGCAAAGTCACGCAGGGCTTGTTGCAACAGCACCGGGTCGGGCGTGGTCAGGCCGGTGGCTTGCAAGTTCGGCGGCACGCCCAGGCCCAGGGTGCCGGCCACGGCGCAGGGCCGGTCAAGCTGTTGCAGCGCCTGCGCCAGCCACCAACTGCTCGAGGTTTTGCCGTTGGTGCCGGTGATGGCGATGACCTGCAGCCGCCGGCTGGGCTCGCCCAGGAAGGCCGCGGCCAGCGGGCCGGCCAGCGGCTTCAGGCCGGCCAGCGCAGCCACCGGCTGGCCAGTGAAGTCAAACGTTTGTGCGCCAGCGGCGTCGACCAAACAGGCCACCGCACCAGACGCCAGCGCCTGGGGCACGAAACGCCGGCCATCGCTGGCCAGGCCGGGCCAGGCGATGAAGGCGCTGCCCGGCTGCACCTGGCGGCTGTCGCTGCACAGGCGCTGGGCGCCGCGTGCGTGCAGCCAGCGCACGGCGGCGTCAAGGTTTTGCAGTGTCTGAAGCGCCATCAGAAGCTTTCCGGCACGGCCGGGGGCTGGCGCGCGGCCACGATCTGCGGCTTCACATCCAGATCAGGCGCCACGTTCAAGGTGCGCAGCGTTTGCTGCACCACTTGGCTGAACACCGGCGCGGCCACGTCGCCGCCGTAGTAAATGCCCTTGCTTGGTTCATCGACCATCACCGCCACCACGATGCGCGGCTGGTTAATTGGCGCCATGCCCACGAACCAGGCGCGGTACTTGTTGCTGGCATAGACCTTGCCGATCTGCTTGTGCGCCGTGCCCGTCTTGCCGCCCACCGAGTAACCGATGGCCCGCGCCTTGGGCGCGGTGCCGCCGGGCGCGGCAGCCAAGTGCAGCATCTCGCGCACGGCCTTGGCGGTGGCGGCGGACATGACGCGCTGGCCGGCCGGCGGCTGCGCGGTCTTGGTCATGGAGTTGGCCACCAGTTCACCGTCGTGTGCAAACACGGTGTACGCGCGGGCGAGCTGAAACAGCGACACGCTCAGCCCGTAGCCATAGCTCATGGTGGCTTGCTCCACCGGGCGCCAGGTCTTGTACGGGCGCAGCTTGCCGCGCTCGGCGCCGGGAAAGCCGAGCTGCGGCTTCTGGCCAATGCCCACCTGAGTGAACATTTCCCACATTTCGCGCCGCTCCATCTGCATGGCCAGTTTCACCGTGCCGACGTTGCTCGATTTTTGAATCACCTCGGCCACGGTGAGCGCGCCGTGCGGGTGGGCGTCGCGGATGGTGCTGCCGGTGATGTTGATGCTGCCCGGCGCCGTTTGAATCACGGTGCTGGGCGTGACGCGGCCGCTCTCGATGGCCAGCGCGGCGATGAAGGGCTTCATGGTCGAGCCGGGCTCGAAGATGTCGGTCAGCGCGCGGTTGCGCAGCTTGTCGTCCTTGCTACCCACCCGCGCTCCCGGCGTGTAGCTGGGGTAGTTGGCCAGGGCCAGCACCTCGCCGCTTTGCACGTCGAGCACCACCACGCTGCCGGCCTTGGCGCCATGCTCCAGCACCGCGTCGCGCAGGCGTTGGTAGGCGAAGAACTGCACTTTTGCGTCCAGAGAAAGCTGCACGTCTGAACCGTTAACCGGGTCGATCTGCTCGCCCAGTTCGTCGATCACCCGGCCCGGCCGGTCCTTGATCACGCGGCGGCTGCCGTTGTGGCCCTGCAGCACGGCCTGGTGCGCCAGCTCGATGCCTTCAAGGCCCTGGTCTTCGATGTTGGTGAAGCCCACCACGTGCGCCGCGGCTTCGCCCTCGGGGTACTTGCGGCGGTAGTCATGCATAGCGTACACGCCCTTCACCTTCAGCGCCTGCACCTGTTGCCACAGGCTTTCATCGGCCTGGCGCTTGAGCCAGGCGAAGTAGTTGCTGCTGGCCAGGCGCTGCTCCAGTTCATCGGGCCTCAATTCCACCAGGCGCAGCAGGGCCTGGCGTTGCGCCACGTCGGCGCTGAATTCCTTGGGGTTGACCCAGATTGAGGGCGACGGCACGCTGGTGGCCAACAACGCACCCGCGCGGTCTGTGATGCGCCCGCGGCTGGCCGGCACCACCAGGGTGTGGGCATAGCGTTTTTCACCCTGCTCTTGATAGAACTCGCTGCCATAGACCTGGATGTAGGCCGCGCGGCCCACCAGCACGCACGAACCCACGCCGAGCAAGAACACAAGCAAGCGCGAGCGCCAGGGCGGCGTCTTTGACGCCAGCAGCGGGCTGGTGGCGTAGTTGAGCTTGCGCGGCAGGGGCGCGTTGAACAGCTTGCGGCCCGCTGCTTTCATCGCCCGGCTCCCGCGGCCACGGTGTCTGTGGCATAAAACGTCACGGCCGGCGAGGCGGTGCGCATGTGCAGCTTCTCGCGCGCCATGCGTTCCACCCGCAGGTGGGTGGCCTGGGCCTGGCGCTCGGCATCGAGCCGCTTGTCTTCAGCGTCGAGCATGGCTTGCTCGGTGCGCGCATTGTCGAGTTGCGAATACAGCCTCCGGCCTTCATAGGCGGTGCGCACCAGGTACAGCGCACTGGCCACCAGGGCCAGCAGCAAGACGAGATTGAGCCGATTCATGCACTTGGCTCCAGGCGCTGCGCCACGCGCAGCACGGCCGAGCGCGCGCGCGGGTTGGCGCGCAGTTCGGTTTCGCCGGCGCGGATGCGGGCCACGGCTTGCAACTTGAGCGGCGCGGGTGCGGCGAACGGCGCGCGGCGGTCGAACACAGCGCGGCTCTCGCGGGCGATGAAGGTCTTGACGATGCGGTCTTCGAGCGAATGAAAGCTGATCACGGCCAAGCGTCCTTGCGGGGCAAGCAGGTCCAACGCGGCCTTCAGGCCTTGTTCGAGATCTTCAAGCTCGGCGTTGAGGTGAATCCGAAGAGCCTGAAATGTGCGCGTCGCAGGGTTCTGGCCCGGCTCGCGGGTTTTGACCGCACCAGCCACGACTTCGGCCAATTCGGTGGTGGTTCGAACTGGGCGCCCGCCCTGTCGGCGAGCCACAAGCGCCTTTGCAATCTGGCCAGCAAACCGTTCTTCGCCATGGCTGCGTATCACCTGTGCCAGCTCGCGCTCTTCAACGCGGGCCAAGTAGTCGGCCGCGGTTTCACCGCGGGTCGTGTCCATGCGCATGTCCAGCGGCGCATCGAAGCGGAAGCTGAAGCCGCGCGCCGGCTCGTCGAGCTGCGGCGAACTCACGCCCAGGTCGAGCAGCACGCCATCCACATGCGTGATGCCGCGCGCCTGCAGTGGCGCGGCCATGTCGGCGAAGCTGCCATGCACGATGGCCAGACGCGGGTCCTGAATGGCGGCAGCCGATGCCACTGCCTGCGGGTCTTTGTCGAACGCGATCAGGCGCGCGCGCGGCCCCAGTTGCGCCAGCAGCGCACACGCGTGGCCGCCGCGGCCGAAGGTGCCATCGACATAGACGCCATCGGCCGGCCCCAGCACCGCTTGCACGGCTTCCTGGAGCAGGACGGGAATGTGTTCGCATGGCGGCGCGAGCATCAAAGAACCAGGGCCTTGATCTCGGCCGGCATGCCCGCTGACACCAAGGTGGCCTCTTGCGCCGCAAAGCGCTGCCTGTCCCACAATTCGAGCAGATGACCGCTGCCCACCAACAGCAATTCCTTGTCCAGGCCCGCGACTTCGCGCAGCTCGGGCGGGATCAGCACGCGCGAGGCGCCGTCGAGTTCCACATCGACCGCGCTGCCCAGGAAGATGCGGCGCCAGCCGGCGGCGTCCAGGCTCATGGCCAGCAGGCTGGCGCGAAAGACCTCGAATGCCGGGCGCGGAAAGACCAGCAGATAGCCGTGCGGGTGGCGGGTCAGCGTGAGCTTGCCTTCACAGGCCGCCAACAACAGCTCGCGTTGGCGCACGGGCATCGAGATGCGACCCTTGCTGTCGAGCAAGAGGGCAGACGTCCCCTGGAACACTGTAGCTGACACTTTTCCCCACTAATTTCCACCGCTACGGAACTGTAACAGGGGACAAACCCGGGGGTCAACGTGTCAGCGAAATTTATTCAATGGAATCAACAACTTAGAACTGATAGTTCATATCAGGAAAAAGTTAAGCAAAATTAATGACTTGCGAGCGCTATTGAAAGTGTTGGGTTCGTTCTCCGGCGCATGCAACGATTGAGATGAGCGGCGAAGTCCGCTCATCTCTGGTGTTAACCACTCACTCAGGGGGTGGTTATAAACACAGGTGTTGGGTCAACAGCCCCCTGATCAATTCGACTGTTTGATCAGCCGCCCCGACGCTTGTTGAATCGGCCGCGCATTCATCGGGTACAGGCGGGCGAAGATGTCGATCTGCTGCGGCGAGATCGCCACCGGCTGCTGCATCACCAGCCACAGCACGCCTTCGCTGCATGGCGGCGTGGTGAGCGAACCCATGTAGGTGAAGTAGCGCCGGTCTTGCGGCAGCAATTGGTTCAAGTCCAGCGGTGTCTGGGCGGCGTTTTCCTCGCCTTTTTCGAGCGGCAGGTTGTTCCACACCTGCTGCACGGCACTGTGCGCGCTGCCGCGGTCGAGCAGCACCGCCACCACGGCCAGGCGGCCGTCCAGGTCCTTGTGCACCAGGTGCGCCACCATGTCGAACTGGCGCCCGTTGATGCGCTCTTCAGACGGGCGGTGGAAGTGGAACTGCACCAACTCGTAGCGCCGCCCCTGCACCTGAATGGCGTTGCCCGGCGGCAGGTTCACCTGCACGGTGTGGCCGTTGTCGAGCACCGAAAAACCGGTGGGCTTGTAGTCGAACTGCACGGGGTCCAGGTCGACCAGGATGCCGCCGCGAATGTCGATCGGGCTTTGCCGCGTTCCGGTCGAACACTTGGTGAATTCAGCCTTCAGCTTGCCCCAGGCCAGCGGACCACCCTCGCCGCTGTAGGCCCAGTGCGGGCCTTGTGAATGGGCGTCGGTGCCGCCGCCGGCCTTGGCCTGGCGGTGTTCGTCAACGATGTGTTGCAGGCTCGGCGCGCCGGCAAGGCGGCTGACTGGCGCATGCGCAGGCGCAGGCGCATCGTGCGCGCTGGCCCTGGCGGCCACGCGCACCACGTAGGGGCTCTTGCTTTCGGGCGCTTTCGTCGCGCCCAGCTTGACGGCCAGACGCTCACGCAGAGTGTCCAGCGGGTCGCTCGCATGGCCTTTGGTGGGCGCCGGTTTGGCCCCGGCTGCACTGGCTGCAACCACGGCCGGCGCGGGCTTGGCCGCAGGTGCCGCCGCGTGGGCCACCGCTGCCGGGGCATGCTCGGCGGCCGGAGCCGCCAGCGCCAGGCAGGCCAGGGTGACCAGGGTGATGCGCGGCAGCACGCGCTGGGTCAGGTGGAGGTGCAGGCGGGGGTGCAGGTGGGGGCAATGTGGCATGGCAGACGTCTCCTGCCCCGGATATCGGCGCGCCTTCAGGGCGGCTTGAGCCCCGTGCTGGCCCAAGACCAGCAGGCCAGCCCACCCAACATGAGCGCGCCCGATGCGCAAGCCATGCCCAGGCCGGAGTGCATGACCCAGGGTGCCACCGCACCGGCCACCACAGCGCTGGCGCAACCGGCCATGAAGGATTGCACCGACGAGGCCATGCCGCGCCGGTCTGGCGCACGGTCCAATGCCAGCAGCGTGACCACCGGCGTGAGCAGCGCCCAACCCAGCGAGAGCAACGCCACCACCGGCATCGCCCACCAGGCCTGCGGCACCAGCGTCGCATTCAGCACCAGGTTAAGGGCGCTGGCCACGGCCATGGTGGCAAAGCCCCACGCCACCTGCCGCGCCGGTGCCACGCGCCCGGCCAGCTGCCCCGACAACCAGGCGCCGCTGGTCATGCCGGCAATGCTGGTGATGAAGAACACGAAGTACATCTGCGGCGCCAGGCCCAGCACCTCGCCCAACCAGACCGGCGCGCTGAGCACATAGATGAACAAGGCATTGAAGGGCACGCCGCTGGCCAGCGCCAGGCCGATGAAGCGGCGGTCGCGGCCGAGCTGCAGGTAGCCACGCAGCAAGTGTTTGACACCGAATAGTTGGCGCTGTGCCGCGGGCAAGGTTTCAGGCAACACGCGCCAGACCAGCATGGCCAACAGGGCACTCAAGCCAGCGAGGAACCAGAACACGGCCGCCCAGCCGGCGCTGATGAACAGCAAGCCGCCGATCAACGGCGCCAGCGCCGGGGCCAGGCCGAAGAACAGGCTGACCTGGGCCATCAGGCGTTGTGCCGGCACGGGCGCAAACAGGTCGCGGATGATGGCGCGCGCCACCACCGTGCCCACCCCGCCGGCCAGGCCCTGCACGCCGCGAAAAAAGATCAGCTCGCCGATGCTGCTGGCCAGCGCACAGGCCACCGAGGCCAGGCAGAACAGCGTCATGCCGGCGAGCACCACACGGCGGCGGCCGAAGCTATCGGCCAACGCGCCGTGAAACAGGTTCATGCCGGCGTAGCACAGCAGGTACACCGACAGCGTTTGCTGCAACTGCACCGGGCTGGCGTTGAGATCGCGCGCCATGCCACCAAACGCCGGCAAGTAGGCGTCGACGGCGAACGGCGCCAGCATCGACAGCGCGGCCAGCAGCGCGGCCAGCAGCCACTGCGGCCGGCGCCACTGCGGCTTGTCTTCAATGGGCATGGTCAAGCTGTGCGCGCACGCAATTAGAAGTTAGTGTGAAGCGAGCCGATAGGCCGGATTCTGTGTACCCGCCGGGCCTCGCAGCCCGGCTGGCATGACCGCCATTCATCTGGGCCGCGCATCACTGCGCGGCTCGGTGCCACCTACCCGCACACATGCCCCCGGGCCGAGGGTCTGTTGAGCGCGGTCGCTGCCGTGCCGCTCAGGCGTGTGCCTATTTGGTGTTGCTGCGCGCAGAGATTGCCCGTTTCACCCGGTACGGGCCGTTGGCCCGTACCGGGTGGCCGCGCAACCCCCGGCTGCGCCGGGGCCGGGCGGCTTGCGCCACCCGGGGTGTCGGCTTGCGCCGCCACCTTGCACAGAACACCCAACACGGACGGCCCACACCGACTCGTCTCTGTTGCTCTGATCCTCACCTCGCGGTGGAGAGTCGTTAACTCCTGCGCTGCCCTGTGCAGTCCGGACCTTCCTCCAGTGCGGCCTTTCGGCCATTGCACCAGCGGCGGTCTGGCTTGCTTCACCGTGCGATTATCGCGGCTGGCCATTCCCCCCGCCTGGAGGCAGATCATGAAGTTCGACGACGTGCTGCAAAGCATCGGCAACACCCCGCACATCCGCATCAACAAACTGTTCGGCGCGCAGGCGCAGGTGTGGATCAAGTCCGAGCGCGCCAACCCCGGCGGCTCGATCAAGGACCGCATCGCGCTGGCCATGGTGGAAGACGCTGAAGCGCGCGGCGCACTCAAGCCCGGCGGCACGATCATCGAGCCCACGTCGGGCAACACCGGCATTGGCCTGGCCATGGTGGCCGCGGTGAAGGGCTATGCGCTGGTGCTGGTGATGCCCGACAGCATGAGCATCGAGCGCCGCCGCCTGATGCTGGCCTACGGCGCGCGCTTCGAGTTGACGCCGCGCGAAAAAGGCATGAAGGGCTGCATCGCGCGTGCGCAAGAGCTGCTGGCGCAAACACCCGGTGGCTGGATGCCGCAGCAGTTCGACAACCCGGCCAACATCGCGGTGCATGCGCGCACCACGGCCGAAGAGATTGCGCGTGACTTTCCCGAAGGGCTCGACGCGCTCATCACCGGCGTGGGCACCGGCGGCCACTTGAGCGGCTGCGCCCAGGTGCTCAAGGCGCGCTGGCCCAAGCTGAAGGTGTTTGCGGTGGAGCCCAGTGCTTCGCCCGTGATCAGCGGCGGCGCGCCTTCGCCGCACCCCATTCAGGGCATCGGCGCGGGCTTCATCCCCACCAATTTGCGCACCGAGCTGCTCGACGGCGTGATCCAGGTCGAGGCTGAACCCGCGCGCGAAATGGCGCGCCGCTGCGCCCGCGAAGAAGGCTTGCTGGTGGGCATTTCCAGCGGCGCCACGCTGGCCGCTATCGCGCAAAAACTGCCCGAACTGGGCGCCGGCGCGCGCGTGCTGGGCTTCAACTACGACACCGGCGAGCGCTACCTGTCGATCGAGGGCTTCCTGCCGTCTGAGTAGCTCTTGGCCAGGCGCTTGTCGCGCAGCACGAATTGCGTGCCGCGGCGGTCGAGGTCGAACAACTGGGTGGCGTCGATCAGGTCGATCAGCTTGCGGTAGCCGTAGTTGCGGGCGTCGAACGAAGTCTGGTTGCCGATCTGCTGCGCCACCGCACCAAGCTGCGCCCAGCCGTCCTCGCCCACGGCGGAGTCGACCGCGGTGCGCAGCAGGCCCACCAGCCTGGCATCGCGCTTGAGGGCGGCGCTGTCCAGCCGGGCCGCAGCGCTGCCTGGCGCGGCGGTCTCGCCTTCAACCGCTTCGGCCACCGCCGCGGCCGGCGCACCGGGCTGCGCCTTGGGCTTGCGCGTGCGCCGCGCTGGCTTGGCTGCGGGGGCGTCGTCGACCACCGGCTGGCCCAGGTGTTCAAGGTACAGGAAGCGCGAGCAGGCGTTGACGAAGGGCATGGGCGTGCGCTGCGCGCCGAAGCCGTAGACCGCCGCACCCTTGGCTCGCAAGTGCATCACCATGGGGGTGAAGTCGCTGTCTGATGACACGATGCCGTAGGCGTCGGGCGCATCGGTGTAGAGCAGCTCCATGGCTTCAATAACCATCACCATGTCGGTGGCGTTTTTGCCCTTGCTGTAGTCGAACTGCTGCACCGGGCGGATGGCGTAGTCGTGCAGCACGCCGGCCCACCCCTTCAGGCCCGGCTTGGTCCAGTTGCCGTAGGCGCGGCGGATGTTGGCCACGCCGAGCTTGGACAATTCCGCCAGGATGACGTCGATCTTGGCGCAGGGCGAGTTGTCGGCGTCGATGAGCAAGGCGATGCGCGGCTGCTTTTCAAGCATCGAGTTTCCAGTTCAGGGTTTCGCCGGCGCACAGCGGCTTCAATTGCGCATCGCCGTAGATCAATGTTTCAGGCAACACCCAGGGCTCGCGCTTCAGGGTGATGTGCCCGGCGTTGCGCGGCAGGCCATAAAAGTCAGGCCCATGGTGGCTGGCAAAACCTTCCAGGCGGTGCAGTGCACCCGCAGCGTCAAACGCTTGTGCATACAACTCGATCGCCGCCAGCGCCGTGTAGCAACCCGCGCAGGCCGCGGCATGTTCCTTCAGGTGCGCGGCATGCGGCGCGCTGTCGGTGCCGAGAAAGAACTTCGGCGAACCCGAGGTGGCCGCCGCCACCAGCGCCAAACGGTGCTCTTCACGCTTGAGCACCGGCAAGCAATACAAGTGCGGGCGCAGGCCGCCGCTGAACAGCGCATTGCGGTTGAACAGCAGGTGGTGCGCGGTGACGGTGGCCGCGGTGAAGGCACCCTCTTGCGCCACGTATTGCGCGGCGTCGCGCGTGGTGATGTGTTCGAACACGATCTTCAACGCCGGGAAGTCGCGCCGCAGCGGCTGCAACACCTGCTCGATGAAGCGCGCCTCGCGGTCGAACACATCCACCGACGGGTCGGTGACCTCGCCATGCACCAGCAGCAGCAGGCCGTGGCGCTGCATCGCTTCGAGCGTGGCGTGGGTCTTGCGAACATCGGTCACACCGGCGTCGCTGTTGGTGGTGGCGCCGGCCGGGTACAGCTTCAGCGCCACCACGCCAGCGGCTTTGGCGCGTTTGATTTCATCGGGCGCAAGCTGGTCGGTCAGGTACAGCGTCATCAAGGGCTCGAAGACCATGCCCGCGGGCACGGCCGCCAAGATGCGTTGCTTGTAGGCCAGTGCCGTCGCCGCCGTGGTGATGGGCGGCTTCAGGTTGGGCATGACGATGGCCCGGGCGAACTGCCGTGCGGTGTGTGGCACCACGGCTGCCAGGGCCGCGCCATCGCGCAGGTGCAGGTGCCAGTCGTCGGGGCGGGTGAGGGTCAGTTGCGCGCTCATCGTTTGAATTCTCGCATCGCGCTTTTTCGCCCCGTGCGCAGCCTCATGTGCGCTGCGTGCAGCACCGGTGAACACGCATCCGCCCGCCGCGACGCCGCTGTTACGGGCCAGATGTAATGAGGTGTGTCCCCGAGTAGCACGAATCGCGCAACAGGGGGTCGATCCTCCCCCTAATCAAAGGGGGGATGCTGCTCGTGCCCCAAGGGGGAGGTGGCTACATTTCTCCTTAGCAACATTCATAAGTGGGCAGCGTTGCACGCGCCCACACATAACCAAGGAAAGACATGCATTTCATCAAGCCCCTACTCACCGCGGCGGCCCTGGCCATCACGCTGCCCGCTGCCGCCGAATCTGCCTTCCTCGTGGTCGGCCTGGGGTTCGAAAACATCCTCAAGGCTGACGCCAGCGGCGACTTCCTCAACGCCGACATCCTGGAGTACTACAACGGCGGCGCATCAGGCTCCGGCAACGTGGGGCCTGACTACAACGTCAGCTTCAACCCCGGCGCCATGGCCATCCAACGCATCCTGCCCGACTTTCATGGCCAGGGCGCTTTCAGCAACACGCCGTCGGGCGTGGCCGCGCTGGTGTTCTTGAGCGGCAACACCGCCACGTTGAACTTCGCTGATGGCTTCACCACCGGCTTCGCTTTCCGCTATGCCACCAGCGCCGCCAACGCCAGCGTGACAGTGTTTTCAGACGTTAACGGCGCCGGCAGCGAACTCGGTTCGGCCCTGCTTTCAGCCACCGCCACCTGCGGTGCGAATGACTTCTTCTGCACCTGGGGCACGGGCTCGGTCAGCTTTGCCGGCGCGGCCAAGTCGGTGGTCTTCAAAGGCCTGTCTGACCAGACCTTGTTCGACAACGTCACCTTCGGCGCCGTGACCGCCACCAACGTGTCGCTGCCGCGCGATGGCACGCCACCACCGCCGCCCCCACCGCCGGTGCCGGTGATTCCGGAACCTTCGACTTACGCCTTGATGCTGCTGGGCCTGAGCGCGCTGGCCTGGAAGGCGCGCTCGCGCCAGCGTTGAAGCTGCACGCCGGCCTGGCCACAAACCCGCCCTTCGGCGGGTTTTTTCATTGCCCCATTTAATGCAGCACAAAAGGTGAGGGCCGCATGTAGCGGCCCTCCATTTGGTGCATCTTTCAGCTTGTTAGCGTCCAGAGCGCATTTCCCAATCGCGTAAGCAAATAGACTCTAGCACGGTCACGATGCATAACAACCAGTCCGGGGAGGACACCATGGCGCGCTTGCGTTATCGGTTGGCACTTGATCTGGGTTCAACATCGCTCGGTTGGGCCATGTTGCGGCTGAATGAAGCCGATGCGCCCTGCGCCGTGGTCAAGGCCGGCGTTCGCATCTTCTCGGATGGCCGCAACCCGAAGGATGGCGCGTCGCTGGCCGTGACGCGGCGCCACGCGCGTGCCATGCGGCGCAGACGCGACCGCCTACTCAAGCGCAAGTCTCGTCTGACGCGGTTGCTGATCGCACATGGTTTCTTCTCCGAAGAGGCCGCGCTGCGCAAGGCCGCTCAAGACCTCAATCCGTATCGCCTGCGCGCCAAAGGCCTTGACGAAGCCCTGCCGCCTGCGGAATTCGCTCGCGCGCTCTTTCACATCAACCAACGGCGCGGCTTCAAGAGCAACCGCAAAACCGACGCCAAAGACAACGACAGCGGCGCACTGAAAACCGCCATCAAGACCCTGCGCGACACCTTAGCTGCCGAGCAATGCCGCACCGTGGGCGAGTGGCTGAACAAGCGCGACTTGGCCGGGCAGACAGTCCGCGCGCGCTACCGGCAAACCCGCACCATCCGCGACGATGGCAAGACCCGCATCGACAAGAGCTATGACTTGTACATCGACCGGGCCATGATCGAAGCGGAGTTCGATGCCTTGTGGGCGAAGCAATCGCAACTCGACCCCGTTCAATACAACGAGGCAGCGCGCTTCGAGTTGAAGGATGCACTGCTCCACCAGCGCCCGCTCAAACCCGTCAAACCCGGCCGCTGTACCTTGCTGCCCGACGAAGAGCGTGCCCCATTCGCATTGCCCAGCACGCAACGTTTTCGCATCTACCAGGAGGTTAACCACCTGCGCATCCTGCGGCGTGGCCAGCCCGATGCCCCGCTCACGCTGGAACAGCGCGACGCCCTGGTGGATGCGCTGGAGCAGCATGGAAAGCGCAGCTTCGTGCAGATCAAGGCCTTGCTGCGCACGGGCGGTGCGGCCACGTTCAGCATAGAAGACGCCAAGCGCGATGAACTCAAGGGCAACGTCACCAGCGCCATCCTGAGCAAGCCCGCGCACTTCGGTGCAGCCTGGTTCGGTTTCAGTGATGCGTTGCAAGACGAGATCGTCTTGCGCGTGCTCACCGAAGAGAGCGAGGCCGGCCTGGTGCAGTGGTTGCAGGCCACTACCGGGGTCGACGAGCCGCATGCCGAGGCCATTGCCAACACCGGCTTGCCCGCAGGTTTTGGCAGCCTGAGCCGGGCTGCATTGAATCGCATCCTGCCTAGCCTGCGCGCCAGTGTCACGACTTATAGCGACGCTGTAGTGGCTGCCGGCTTTGCGCATCACAGCCAGCTCAGTGCTTCATCAAGCGGCGAAATTCTCGATGAACTGCCCTACTACGGCCAGGCCTTGCAACGCCATGTTGGCTTTGGCAGCAACGACCCCGCCGACAGCGATGAAAAGCGCTACGGCCGCATTGCCAACCCTACGGTGCACATCGGGCTGAACCAGGTGCGCCGGGTCGTCAACGCCTTGATCAAGCGCTGTGGCCACCCGAGTGAAGTCATTGTTGAACTGGCGCGCGAGCTGAAGCAAAGCAAACAGCAACGTGAAGACGACAACAAGCAGCAAGCCCTGAACAAGAGGCGAAATGATCGTTTGCGCACCCAGGCTGCGGACGTGCTTCAAGTGAGCGAAGATCGAATCAAGGTCGCTGATCTGCAAAAGCTGATTCTTTGGGAAGAACTCAGCGGCGATCCCGCCAACCGTCGCTGCCCCTACAGCGGCGTGCAGATCAGTGTGCAGATGCTGCTGGGCGACGAAGTTGAGATTGAGCACATCCTGCCGTTCTCGAAGACCCTCGATGACAGCCTGAACAACAAGACCGTTTCGATGCGCGCCGCCAACCGTGTCAAGGGCAACCGTACGCCATGGCAGGCTTTTGGCGAACAGGTCGTGCCAGGGTTCGCGTATGCCGACATCCTGGCCCGTGCCGAATTGATGTCGCGGCACAAGCGTTACCGCTTTGGCCCCGACGGCTACAAGCAATGGTTGAAAGACGATGCCGGCTTCCTGGCGCGCGCGCTGAACGACACACGCTATCTCAGCCGTGTTGCAAGGGAATACCTCAGCCTGGTTTGCCCTGGGGCCACGCGCGTCATACCCGGGCGCATGACGGCCATGCTGCGCGGCAAATTCGGCCTGAACCACGTGCTGGGCCTGCAGGGTGAAAAGAACCGCAACGACCACCGCCACCATGCCGTGGACGCCTGCGTCATCGCCATCACCGACCAGGGCCTGCTACAACGTTTCGCGCAAGCCAGTGCCAGCGCCCGGGTGCAGCAGCTCAACCGGCTGGTTGCCGACATGCCTGACCCCTGGCCGAGCTACCGTGTGCAGGTGCAGCGCGCGGTGGCCAACATCTGGGTCAGCCACAAGCCCGACCATGGCCATGAGGGAGCCATGCACAACGACACGGCCTACGGCTTGTTGGGCGACGGGAGGGTGGGGTTTCACAAGACCGAGGACGGCCGGCGCAGCTACCTTGAGAAGAACCTCAAGGTGATCGAGATTGCAAGTACGGCAAATGCCCAACGCCATGGCACCCTGCCCGATGGCAGCCCACGCCCTTACAAGGGCTACGACGGCAACAGCAACTACTGCCTGGAAATCATCCGTAACGCAAAGGGCGGCTGGGAAGGCGAGGTCGTATCGACCTTCGATGCCTACCAAGTGGTGCGCCGAGAGGGCCTGGCGCGACTACATGCCCGAGCGAGAAGTAGCTCCGACAAGCCGTTAGTCATGCGACTGATCATTGACGACTACATACGCTTGGAAGTCGACAACCTGGTTAGAACCATGCGGGTGGCGTCGATCAACTCCGCGGGTCGCCTCACCCTTGCGGATCATCATGAAGCGAATGTCGACGCACGCAACCGCGAAGCCGAAGGCAACTGGCGCTACACCTACAAACAGGCCGGATCGCTGCGAACAGCCAAGGGCCGCAAAGTCACCGTCTCCCCCATCGGCGAAGTCAACGACCCCGGCTTCAGGGGCTAGCCAGCATGATCGGCCGCATCGTCGAAGTGGCCGATGACCGGCGCCATTTGTCGGTGAACCGCGGCTTCATGGTCGTGCAAGACACCGAGGGTGAGCGCAAGGAGTTGGGGCAGGTGCCGCTGGACGACATTGCCGTGGTTATCGCCAACGCCCATGGCCTGAGCTACACCAACAACCTGCTCGTGGCGTTGGCCCAGCGCGGAGCGCCGTTCGTGCTGTGCGCAGCCAACCACAACGCCGTGGGCATGCTCCTGCCCATAGAGGGCAACTTCGAACAGGCGCGGCGCATCGAGGCGCAATTGGCGGCCAGCCAGCCCACACACAAGCGGCTGTGGGCCGCCGTGGTGAAGTCAAAACTGGAGCAACAGGCCGCCGCGCTTGAAGCCAGCGGATCACCCACCGCGCCCCTGACCGCGTTGGTGGCCAAGGTTCGCAGTGGCGACCCCGCCAATGTGGAAGCACAAGGCGCCCGGCGCTACTGGGGGCTGCTCTTCGGAGAAGGCTTCAGGCGTGATCAGGACGGCGGTGGCATCAACGCCCTGCTCAAGTACGGCTACACCGTCATGCGCGCCGCCACGGCGCGCGCGATCATCGCCGCTGGGCTGCACCCCAGCATCGGCCTGCATCACAGCAACGACGGCAATGCCATGCGCCTGGTCGACGACCTGATGGAGCCCTTTCGCCCAGTGATCGACCTGAAAATCTGGCAGTTGAAGCGGCAGGGCGAAGACCAGGTGACGCCACAGACCAAGCGCGAACTGGTGCGCACGCTGTATGACGACATGCAAACCTCGGCCGGCGCCACGCCCGTGCTGGTGTGTGCGCAGCGCCTGGCCACCTCACTGGCCCAGGTTTACCTGGGTGAGCGCGACAAACTTGATTTGCCATTGCCGGGCCTGCCGCTTTCCCTGGCCGCGGCGCTGGGCGACGAATGACCCCGTGAACGGGCCATGCATGGAGCCCAACTTGGCGTGACAATTTCAGGCCTACGAACAGGAGCGAAGCCATGCAGTTGACCGCCGTTCTCACGCCCGCCGAAGAGGGCGGGTTCATTGCGCTGAACCCGGAAACCGGCACCACCACGCAGGGCGAGTCGATCGAGGAGGCGGTGGCCAACTTGCGCGAAGCCACCGCCCTGTACCTGACTGAATTCGCGTTGCCGGCCGCGGGCCACCCTGTGGTAACCATGTTCAGCTTGCCCGAGCCCGTGCATGCCTAAGCTGCCGCGTGTATCAGGCGCCGAGGTCGTGCGCGCACTTGAACGCCTGGGGTTCACGCAGGTCAGGCAAAGTGGCAGCCACGTCATGATGCGCCGCGAGAGCAGGGGCTGTATCGTTCCCATGCATTCAGAGGTTAAGACCGGAACGCTGGCGGGCGTGCTTAGGCAAGCTGAGATCTCGGGCGCCGATTTCATTGCAGCGCTGCGCCGTTGAAGCTGGTCAGCGAGCCTGCGCCCTTGGCTTTAATGCGCTCATGCTGTCGGGCTACAGACTCATGTGGATGGTGGTGATGTTCGACTTGCCGGTGGTCGAAAAGGCCGAGCGCCGGTCCGCAACCGAATTCAGAAACAGGCTGCTGGACATGGGGTTCGAGATGAGCCAATTCAGCGTCTATATGCGCTTTTGCGCAGGCTCTGGCCAAGTCGAGACCTACTGCAAAAGAGTCGAGGCTGCGCTGCCGGAGGGCGGGAAAGTCAACATCGTCCAATTCACCGACAGGCAGTACGAACGGATCATTGCATTCCATGGCAAGGCCAGACAGCCCGCGCAAAAAGCACCCGACCAATTCGACTTGTTCTGATTTCGAGACAGAAATGCTGACGCCAAAAGCGAGAAACCCCTTGACGAATCAAGGGGTTGACGCAAAACGAGTCTAGGCGATTGGGAAATGCGCTCTGACCGGAACTATGCCGACATGGATGCGATGGCGCGCGAAAGTCTAGGCGATTGGGAAATGCGCTCTGACCGGAACTGCAGCAGCCTGCTTCAGCATGTCGAGTTTAGTCTAGGCGATTGGGAAATGCGCTCTGACCGGAACTGCGTCAGTCGGTGGCGTCATCGTTGCTTCAGTCTAGGCGATTGGGAAATGCGCTCTGACCGGAACCGCACCTCGCTAGCGATGCGCTGAACCAAAAGTCTAGGCGATTGGGAAATGCGCTCTGACCGGAACGGGCATCACCGAGCCCCCGCAGGCGGCGCAAGTCTAGGCGATTGGGAAATGCGCTCTGACCGGAACCTGGTCGTCGGTCGGTGTCAGTTCTTCCATAGTCTAGGCGATTGGGAAATGCGCTCTGACCGGAACGGCGGCCAGGTCTTCGAGGATTGCGGTGCGAGTCTAGGCGATTGGGAAATGCGCTCTGACCGGAACGCGGTGTCGAAGTGAACCTACACCACACTGAGTCTAGGCGATTGGGAAATGCGCTCTGACCGGAACAGCGCTCGTGCGTTCGTTTGCGCGGGCGTTAGTCTAGGCGATTGGGAAATGCGCTCTGACCGGAACTCCATCATCGCCGGTGTGATCGTTGTCGGCGAGTCTAGGCGATTGGGAAATGCGCTCTGACCGGAACGGTAGTCCAGCACCGCACCACGCGCTCGGCAGTCTAGGCGATTGGGAAATGCGCTCTGACCGGAACCGAACGCGGCCTATTCAGCGCAAAGTTAGAAGTCTAGGCGATTGGGAAATGCGCTCTGACCGGAACCTGTGATCCCGCCCCCGGCAATGCCGTTGTAGTCTAGGCGATTGGGAAATGCGCTCTGACCGGAACTGGGGCCTGGCTCGCGCGTTTCGCGGCGCAAGTCTAGGCGATTGGGAAATGCGCTCTGACCGGAACCATCCCGGCCCTGCGCGCCCAGCTCGCCACAGTCTAGGCGATTGGGAAATGCGCTCTGACCGGAACGCGAGTTCGTTCACACTCACCGGGGGCAGTAGTCTAGGCGATTGGGAAATGCGCTCTGACCGGAACCCCGGTTCGCCTTTCCTGTATCTGTCCAAAAGTCTAGGCGATTGGGAAATGCGCTCTGACCGGAACGGCTTGGCAAGGTCAACTGCCCACTCGGCGGGCTTCTTCGTTTCACTGCCCGCCCTGCCCGCTTTGCTGCAAGCGCCACATCTGCGCATAGCGGCCATTGCGCTGCAGCAGCTCGGCATGCGCGCCGCGTTCGGCCACGCGGCCAGCGTCGAGCACCACGATCTCGTGCGCCTCGACCACCGTGCTCAGGCGGTGCGCGATCACCAGCGCCGTCTTGCCCTGAGCGGCGCTGCGCAGCTCGGCCTGGATGGCGCGCTCGTTGGCCGAATCGAGCGCCGAGGTGGCTTCGTCGAAGATCAACAGCGGTGGGTTCTTCAGCAGCGTGCGGGCGATCGCCACGCGCTGTTTTTCGCCGCCCGAAAGTTTCAAGCCGCGTTCGCCCACCATGGTGTCGTAACCCAAAGGCGCGCGGGCGATGAAGTCGTGGATGTGCGCTGCCTTGGCCGCCGCTTCCACCTGCGCACGGCTGGCGCCGGCCTGGCCGTAGGCGATGTTGTATTCGACCGTGTCATTGAACAGCACGGTGTCCTGCGGCACGATGCCGATGGCCGCGCGCAGGCTGGCCTGGTTAACGTTTCGAATATCCTGGCCATCGATCGTGATGCGCCCGCTGCTCACATCGTAGAAGCGGTACATCAGGCGCGCCAGGGTCGACTTGCCGGCGCCCGAGGCACCCACCACCGCCACCGTCTTGCCCGCCGGGATCTCAAAGCTCAGGTCTTGCAAGATCACGCGCTGCGGGTCGTAGGCGAAGCTCACGCCTTCGAAGCGCACCACGCCTTGGCTTACCTCTAACGGTAACGCGCCGGGCGCATCGGCGATCTCGCGGTCGCGTTCGAGCAGGGTGAACATCTTGTCCAGGTCGGTCAGGCTTTGCTTGATCTCGCGGTAGATCACGCCCAGAAAATTGAGCGGGATGTAGAGCTGGATCATGAAGGCGTTGATCATCACCAGGTCGCCCAGCGTCATGCTGCCGGCCACCACGCCTTCGGTGGCGCGCCACAGCATGGCCACCAGGGCGGTGGCGATGATGGCCTGCTGGCCGGCGTTCAACATCGACAGCGTGGTCTGGCTCTTCAGTGCGGCGCGGCGCAGTTTTTCCAGGCTTTCGTCATAGCGTCGGGCCTCGAAGTCTTCGTTGTTGAAGTACTTCACCGTTTCGTAGTTGAGCAGCGAGTCGATGGCGCGCGAATGCGCGGTGGAGTCCAACTCGTTCATCTGGCGCCGGAACTTGGTGCGCCATTCGGTCACGGCCACCGTGAAGCCGATGTACAGCACCAGGGCACCCAGCGTGATCAGCGCAAAGCCGGCGTCGAACTTCCACGCCAGCAGGCCCAGCACCATGGTCACTTCGAGCAAGGTGGGCACGATGCTGTACAGCGAATACGAGATCAGCGAATGCACCGCGCGCGTGCCGCGTTCGATGTCGCGCGTCATGCCGCCGGTCTGGCGTTCCAGGTGGAAGCGCAGGCTCAAGGCGTGCAGGTGGCGAAACACCTGCAGGCTGATGCTGCGCGCCGTGCCCTCGGTGGCCTTGGCGAAGATCAGCTCGCGCAGCTCGGTGAACAGCGAGGTGGTGAAGCGCAAGCCCGCATAGGCCAGCAGCAAGCCCACCGGCACCACCAGCAGCGCGCGCGCATCGCCCGGCTTGAGCGCCAGCGCGTCCACCAGGTGCTTGAGCAGCAGCGGCACGCTCACATTGGCCGCCTTGGCACCGACCATGAAGGCCAGCGCAAAGCCCACGCGCCAGCGGTAGCGCCACAGGTAGGGCAGCAGCTTGCGCAGCGTGGCCCAGTCAGAGCGCGCGGGCTGGGGCGTCAGGGCGTCGGCCGGCAGGGCCGGTGAACGCTGGGCATGGGCGTGAGGGGGCATGGAAGAATGGACGCAGACTAAAGTGAGACAGCAATGACCGAAGCCACACGTTCTACGCCCAAGAGCGTGATGACCGCGCCCCTGAGTTTGCCCGATGGCTCGGAACTGGTGCTGCGGGTGATGCCGCTGCCGGCCGATGTGAACGGCAATGGCGACATCTTCGGCGGCTGGTTGATGGCCCAGGTGGATCTGGCCGGTGCCGTGCTGCCCGCGCGCATTGCCAAGGGCCGTATTGCCACGGTGGCGGTGAACCAGTTCATCTTCAAGCAGCCGGTGTCGGTGGGCGACCTGGTGAGTTTTTATGCCCGCGTGGCGCGCATCGGGCGCACCTCCATCACGGTGCACGTGGAAGTGTTTGCTGAACGCAACCCGGCGGCGCTGGAGTTCGTGAAGGTGACCGAGGCCAATGTCACCTACGTGGCCATTGACGCCCAAGGCAAGCCGCGGCCCGTGCCGCACGAGTGAACGGCCCCGCGGCCGCCTGCCGCTCAGCCGTGCATCTGCCCGAACAGCCGCGCCGTGTCGATCACCGGCACCGCCTGGCCTTCATGCGCAAAGCATGAAATGGCAATCGCCGGCCAGCGCGCGCTGTTTGTGGGCAATGCGCAGTAAGCCTCGTCACTGGCCAGCGTTTCGCGCGGTGCGGCGTGCAGGCCGAGCACGCCATGCTGCAGTGCTGCACCGGGCGCCATTTGATAGGCCACGATGAGGTGATAGCGCGCGGCCGCGGCGTTGCCAGCACCGGCGCCGTGAATGAAGCGCTGCAAATCCACCACCGGCAACCATTGGCCTTGCCAGCGCGCCAGGCCGTCGCAATACGGCGGCGCGCCCGGCACTGGCAACAACACCAAGTGCTCCACCAGTTCCACCACCGTGTGCGCCGGCAAGGCGGCCAGGCCGTGCGGGCCCACGGCCAGCAGCCGCGCCGGTGCGCGACGGGCCACCGCATGCGGGTGCAAGGCAAGCGGCGCGTTCATGCGGCGTGCGCGCTCGCCATGCAGCGCGCCAGCAAGGTGGCGCCGCTGCACACGAAGGCCACCTCGTCACCCAGCTCAACCACTTCACGCAGCGGCGATTGCGCACTCAACATGACCGCCGGTAAGGCCTGCGTGCGCAGCTCGGCGTTGATCAGCACACGCATATCGCTCCAAGCCAGCCATGCGCCGGGCCGCCCGGGCAGCGCCGTCAACACAAAGCGTTGCGCCGGCCATTGCAGCAGCAAACCCAGTTGTGCCGACAGCGCAGCCACGTGGCGCGGTGCGGCACCGTCTTGATCCAGTTCAAACCAGCCGGGCTGCGCCGTGGCACGCGGTGTGTGCGCCAGGTGCTCGGCGGCGCCCACCTCGCGCTGCGGCAGCAGCAGGTTCAGCGCGCCGGCCTTGAGCAACACCAGGTTGCCGCGCTGCACACCAGCCACCGTCGCGTTCAAGGCGCGTGCCCTGCGCGGGTGGCGGCCAACGCGCTGGCCATGGCATGCAGCAATTGGGCGTCGTTGTAAGGCTTGGTGATGTAGGCATCGACCCCTGCCGCCTGCGCCGCGCGACGGTGCTTGTCTTGCGAGCGCGAGGTGATCATCAGCACCGGCAGGTGTTGATAAGCGGCCTGGCCGCGGATATGGGCCGTGAGTTCAATGCCGTTCATGTTCGGCATTTCCAGGTCGGTGAGCACCAGGTCGGGTTTGAAGCTGACCAGCGCGCTGACGGCTTCCAGGCCGTCGCGCGCCGTGGCCACCACGTAGCCGTTGTCCTGTGCCACTTGCTGCAGGGCGTTGCGCACCGACAGCGCGTCCTCGACGATCAACACGCCGGGCCGGTTGCGTGGCGCCACCCTGGCCACCGTGGGTGGTTGGGCGGCCGCGGCCTGGCGGCGCGGCGCGCGCGCCAACAGTTGCGGCAGATCCAGGTTCACCGCCACGCTGGCGTCCCCCAGGATCGACAAGCCCGCCACGCCCGCCACATGGCGTGCGTGGCGGCCGGGGCTTTTGATCAGCACTTCGCGCGCATCGAGCAGCCGCTCCACCGCCACGGCGGTGATGCGCTCGTCCAACCGCACCAGCACCGCGTCCAGCTCGGCCAGCGGGGCGTCGCCGGCCGCACCCAGGCCGGCCAGTTCGGTCAGGCGCACGGCGGGCTGCACCGAGCCCTGATCGCCGCCGGCACCGCTGCCGGGCAGGCGGTAAACGAGTTTGTCGGCCACCCATTCGAAATGCCCCACACCGCGCGGCACCGCGCGTTCGATTTGCACGGAAGGTAATGCGAAACGTTGTCCAGCGGCTTCAACGATGAGCACATGCATGCTCGACAGCGAAGCCGCGAAGCGCAGCTCGACCAAGCAGCCCTGCCCTGGGCGCGAGCTGACGCGGATCGAGCCGTTCATGGCTGTGGCCCATTCGCGCACCACGTCCATGCCCACGCCGCGGCCCGAAAGCTCGTTGATCACCTGGCGCGTGGAAAAACCCGACACCAATATCAGCCGCGCCAGCTCATCGTCGCTCGGCGTTTGCTCGGGCGTGAGCAGGCCGCGTTCAATGGCGCGGCGGCGAATCGCAGCGTGATCCAGGCCGCGCCCGTCATCTTGGCAGCGCAGCACCACCTGCTGGCCCTGGCGCGAAAAACTCAGCTCGATGCGGCCGGCCTCGGGCTTGCCCGCGGCCAGCCGTTCGGCCGGTGTTTCCAGGCCATGGTCGACCGCGTTGCGCAGCATGTGCAGCAAGGGTTCGGCCAGGCGGCTGAGCACATCGCCGTCGATCAGCGTGTCGCCACCACCCAGCACCAGCTCGGCCTGCTTGCCGGTGGCCTGGCAGGTGTTGCGCACGTTGCGGTGCAGGCGTGAGGCCAGGCCTTCCACCGGCGCCAGGCGCGTGCCCATCACCAGGTGTTGCAAGGTCTTGGCCAGGTGCTGCTGCACCGCCTGCACGCTGGCGGTGCGGGCAATTTCTTCTTCCAGCTTGTTGGCCAGAGCGCGCGCATCAGCGGCCTCTTCCATCAGTGCATGCGCGGTGCTGTGCAGTTCGCTGTATTGGTCCATTTCCAGCGGGTCGAACGGCGTCGCGCCAAGCGGTGCGGCGGCCAGCCCGCGGCCTCGTGCGCGCAGCGCGCTCAGGCTGCGCACGTCGATCACGGTTTCCAGTTCAAAGAGTCGCTTTTGCACGCGCAGGTTTTGCGCCAGCAATTGCCGCGCGGCGTCACTGAGCGCCTTCATGCGCGCTTCCATTGCCGCGGTGTGCACCGAGATCTCACCGCTGGCGCGAAACATCTGGTCGATTTGTTCAACGGCCACACGCAGCGCCGCACCGGGTGCGGCTGGGGCCTGTTGCGCTGCGGGCGTGGCGCGTTGCGCATTCAAGACCACCGGCGGCACGATGGGCCCAACGGCCAGGCGCGGCGCCGGCAGCGGCAGCAGCAGCACGGGCGGCGGCGGCAGCGCGGCCGCAACGGGGTCATCACCGCCATGCACGGCTGGGGGCAGCGCAGGCCCGGCTGCGGGCTCGATGGCAGCGGGCCGGCCGTCAGACAGGGCGGGCACCGCAACGGCGCTGACGCTGGCCGAAGCGGCCGTGCGCGCAGCAGCGTGCGGCAACGCCGGCTGCGGCTGCGGCTGTGCTGCGCCATCAGGTTCAGCATCAGGTTCCGGTTCAGATCCAGGCTCAGGCTCAGGCTCAGGCTCAGGCTCAGACTCAGGCTCAACTTCAACTTCAACTTCAACTTCAGCTACATCTACAGCTACATCTACAGCTACAGCTTCAGCTTCAGCTTCAGCTTCAAACACAGGCTCAGGCTCGGCCAGCGGCGCCTGCGCCAAGCCCCACGCCACGTGCGCCTGCTCTTGCTCGGCCGCGGGCTCGGCGGGCACGGCCGCCAGCACGTCATCGAGCACCGGCAATGCCGCCCAGGCCGGCGCTGTGGGCGGCTGGATCACGTCGCTGAGCACAGGCGGTGGCGGGTCAATGTCTTCGCCGCGGTCAATGCGGTTGGCCAGGTCGAGCACCGCCTGCAGCACGGCTTGTGCCTGGCTCGGGTACTCGTCGTTGCCCAGCACATGGTCGACCATCTGCTCCAGGCAATAGGCGGCGTCAAGCAGCGCCGACGCGGCGCACGGGGCCACGCGGCCGCCAGCGTGTTCAAAGTGTTCGAGGATGTCTTCCAGGCTGTGGCCCAGCACCGTCAAGCCGCGCAGACCAATGATGGCGCCCGAGCCCTTGAGCGTGTGCGCCACACGCTTGGCCGCGGGCAGGTCGTCGCCACCAGACTGGCCACCGGCCAGCTTGCGCGCCAGCTCCACCAGGCTGCGCGCCTGGCCCGGGGCTTCGGTGAAGAAGCCCTCGAGCAGCCTGTTGTCCACGTCGCCAGGCATGTCCAGCGCCACGTCTTGCGGCGTGGCCACGCGCGGCCGCGCAGCGTCGCCGCCTGCCGCGGGGTCGTTCATTTGGCCTTGCATGGCGCCCAGCATGTCGGCCAGTTCCAGGGCCTGCGCTTCGTCCAGTGGGCTGGGCGCGCGCACCAGGTGGTCGACCAGGCCGGCACAGGCCGAGGGGTCGCCAAAGTGGCGCAAGTAGTGCACCACCAGCATGGGCCAGGCGAAGAGAAACTCCACGCTCGGCGCGCGTTCGGCTGGCGCCTGGCTGGCCAGCAGCAAGGTGTTTTCCGCCACCTGCGTGCACACCGCAGCCAGCCCGGGAAAGCCGGCCATCTCGGCGGCCTCGCCAATGCGCTGGGCCTGGCTGCTGTAGGCGTCCAGCGCATCCAGGAACAGCGGGTCTTCCAGGTCCCGCTCGGCCAACGCCGCCAGGCAGTCTTCAAGCTCGGGACCGGCGGCCTCGATTTCGCCGGCCAGGGCCTGCACCAGGTCTTTGAGTTTCATTGCAGCCGACCGTTATTAGCGTTTCATTTATGCCATGCGCGGCAGCTTGAACACGCCCACCGAGTCGACCAATTGGCGCGCGCTGAGCACCAGCGCGTCGGTGTCCTGGTTCTGCACCTTGATCTGTGCGGCCGTGCGCTCGGTGCCCTGGCTGATGCTGTGCACCGCCTTGAGCAACTGTGCCGACACCAGCCGCTGCTGCTCGGAGCTGACCGCGATGCGCTGCACCTGGGCCACCAGTTGGCCGGTGATCTGCTGCGTGCGGCGCATCTGCGCGCCGGCCTTTTGCGCCTGCTCAGACCCCTGCACCACCTGGCCGATGGTGCGGTTCACGGTGCTGATGGTTTCGTTGGTCTCAAGCTGGATGTTGCTCACCAGCGTGCCGATCTGCTGCGTGGCGTTGCGCGAGCTTTCCGCCAGGCGCTGCACTTCTTCAGCCACCACCGCGAAGCCGCGCCCCGCTTCGCCGGCCACCGCCGCTTGCATGGACGCATTCAGCGCCAGCACGTGAGTGCGTTCGGCAATGGTGTTGATCAGGTTAACGATGCCGGTGATTTCTTGTGAGCGTTCGCCCAGTCGTTTGATGCGCTTTTCGGTTTCAGCAATCGTCTCGCGGATGGCTTCCATGCCCTTGACCGTGTCGTTCACCGTTTCCAGCGCGGTGTCGGTGGCCTGGGTGGCTTGCTCGGCCGAGCGGTTGCTTTGCTCGGCGCTGCTGGCCACCTGGGTCATGGCTTTGTCGGACTCGCCCAACGACGCGGCCATCTCGTTCAGGCTGACACGTTCGTCAGCGGCGGCGCGCGACACTTGTTCGGCCTGGGCCTTGAGCTTGCCCGACACGGCTTCCACCTGGCCGGCGATCTGCGTCACGCCGTGCAGCACCTTGGAGGTCTCGTCGGTCAGCGCGTTGATCGAGTCCGACACCGTGCCGATGATGTCTTGCGTGACGGGCGCGCGCGCCGTGAGGTCACGCTGCGCGAGCTGGTTCACCGCTTCAAGAATCGAAATCACCGAGTTGTTCAAGCGCTCGTTCTCGCCCTCAGCGCGTTGGGCGTCGGCCTCTGAACTCACGCGCGCCGCCACCTGCTGGCGCTGCAGCTCGTCTTGCGTGTGGCCCATTTCAACGAAGGCGCGGCTCAGCGCGCCCAGTTCATCGGTTGATGCGATGGCCTGCAACTCAGCGTAAGAACCCTGCCGAATGTGCTGCACCGACTCACCGAGCGCATTCACCGAACCAGTGATGTTTCGCACCGTCAGCACCGCCAGCGCGGCACTCAGCGCGAACAGGCCGAAGATGGCCAGCAAGCTGTTGCGCTGGTCGCGGGTTTCGCGGGCCAACACGTCCTGCAGCTCTTGCTCCAACACCTGGCTGAGCCTGGTGGCGAACTTGAACTGCGCGTCAATGCCGTCGCTGAAGGCCTTGCTGTAGGCCATGCTGTCGTGGCGCAGAGGTTTGGCCTCGCCGACTTCCGTGCGCGCCAGTTGCGCCAGTTGCTGCGCCCCTTCGCGTGCAGCGCGCAAATCGGCTTCGATCTGTGGTTTCAGCGTCGGCTTGGCCGCAATGGCCTTCTCAACGAACCGCGCAAGTGCGGCGCTGACGTGATGGGTTTCCTCGATCAGGCTGTCGATCTTCTGGCGGTCGCCCAAGGTGATGCCGGAGTCTGCCGCGCTCGCGCCGCCGCGCAGCCGGGCGGCGTCAGCCAACCGGGCGGCGCCCAGGGCGTGCAACTGGCCCAGTCTTTCGGTCAACACGGGCAAGTGGATCAGGGTTGCCTGAACAAGAAAGTAGGTGTGGTCAAACGGGTCCAGCGTGAGCTTGGTGTGGTCACCCAGTGTTTCGAGAAAGCGCTCGATGCGCGCTGCCACAGCACCGTGGCTGTCAAAGTTGCGCCGGGCGTCCCCGCTGCGCGTGGCCACTTCGGCAGCGCTGTGCGACCAGGCCTGCTTCAGACTCACCCACTCGGCGGCAAGCGCCTTGTCCTGGGCAGCGCCGGGCAAGCGAGCGATGGCCGCGTCCAATGCCGCCATCGTGCGCTCGACTTCAGCTTGCTTGGCGCTGCGAAGTTGCGATTGCCCTTCATTGGCGCTCAGCACCAGCGCTGCCAGGCTTCGGTGTTGCTGGACTTGCTGCAACAGCTCACCGGTCAGCCGCGCTGGCTCAATGCCCCCGAGTTCTTCAGCCGTGAAGTCTTTCTTGCCTTGGCTGTCGTTGTAGAACGCATAGGTGGGCAACAACACCGCCGCCAGCGCGAACGCCCCCAACAGCGCGAACTTCTGCCACAGCTTCATGTGGGTCAGAAAGCCCCTGTTCAGCCCAAGCGGGCGGCCTTCAAGCTTCGTCATCGTGTTTACCTCGCAACTGGAGAATTCATCCTGGCGCCTGAAATGCCCCAGGCTTGCTCACTGGGGCGCACTGAGTGTGTTTTCAAGCGCACTGAGCAAGGCCGTCACGTCCAGATCAAACCAGACCCGGCCATCAATCAACGCTGCACGGTCGACCAGCGCTGAAAGCACGGCCGGCACGACATCGGGTCCGGCCAGGTTGCCAGCGTCAAAGCGCAGGCGACGCGGCAAGCCGTCGATGACCACGCCGGCCGCGTCGCCGCCATGCCCCAGCACGAGCAACATGCGGCGCTCGCCCTCGGCATGCGCCACGTTGAACAGGCGCGCCAAATCAAACACCGGCAGCAACGCACCATGCAGGTTCACCATGCCCAGCAACCATGCCGGCGCGTGCGGCAAGCGGTGCACGGTGGGCAACTCGGTCAGCTCGCTGCCGTGCTCGTAACCCAGCATCAGGTTCACGCTGCCTACGGTGAAGCCCTGGCGCAGATGCAGTTCGGCCGCGGCCTGCGCAGCGGCCGTCTCGGGCGCCAGCTCAAAGCCGCGCAAGAGCGCTTCGCTGGGTGCGAGCATCGTTGCTGCGGGCAGCATGCCAGCGTCAGACATGGCGCCTTGGCACTGCGCCTGTGGATGAAAAGGTTTGCTTCACCAGACGGCGCTCACAGGATGCGCAACTGGTCCAGCACCTGAGCATCGGTGTAGGGCTTGGTGATGTAGCCGGCCGCGCCAAGCATCTTGCCCCAGGCCTTGTCGGCCCTTTGATCCTTGGCCGTGACCAACACCACCGCAATGGCCTTGGTGGCGGTGTCGCCACGCAGTGCGCGGGTGGCGGCAAAGCCGTCCATCACCGGCATGTTCACGTCCATCAACACCACGTCAGGGTGGCCGCGCCTGGCTGACTCGAGCGCCTCAGCGCCGTTGCTGGCCGTGCTGACCTGGTAGCCGGCGTCCATCAGGATCTTTTCAAGACGAGACCGGTCGGCCAGGTTGTCGTCGACGACGAGGATGGTGCGCGCCATGGTGTCTCCTTCAGTGCGGCGGGGAATGGGCAGGCGCGTTGCGGCGCAGGGGCAGCAGGCGGGTCAGGGCCTGGTCGAGTTGGTGCGCGTCCACCGGCTTGGTGATGTAAGCGTCGCAGCCGGCCAGCTTGCCGCGAATGCGGTCGAACGGCGATGACCTGCTGGTCAGCATCACCACCGCCAAGGGCGCTGCGCCGCGCTGTCGCGCCTTGAGCTGCTTGCAGCCTTCGTAGCCGTCAGTGCCAGGCATCAACACGTCCATGAAGACACAGGCAAAAGCCGTCTGCGCCACCGAGTCGTGCGCCGCGGCCACGCTGTCGGCCTCGCTGACATGCAGACCACGGGCCTCGAGCAGCGCGCGCAGATAGGTGCGCCCGGCCAGGCTGTCGTCAACCACCAGCACCTGCGCCATGTCGGGTGGCGCATCGGGGCTGGCCACGGGCACTGGCACGGGCTGCGCAGCAAGATCCGGCGTGGGGCCATGTTCGAGCGCGCGCGCCAGCAGCATAGGCAGGATCGACCATTGCACCGGCCGGCGCAGTTGGGTGTGGCCGCTCAAGTTGGGCCCGCCATCGACCCACAGCACGGCCTTGCTGCGCAATTCGGGTTCTTGTTGCGCCCACAGCAGGGCCTGAGCGTCGCGCGCATCGACCAACAACACGTCGGCCTCGGCCACGCTGGTGCCGTCGAGCAATTCCAGCCGCGGCGTGCGGCGCTGCGACAGCTTGACCACGCCGCTGAGCAAGCTGCGCTCGCCGCTGCTGAAGCCACAGACGATGAGCTTGAGTGCCGGGCTGGCGGCCACGGCCGGCGCGCTCAGGTTGCCCTGCAGCGGCCGGGCGTCGCGCGGCGCCAGCATGACGAACGCCGCCGGAGAAGTGGGGTTGAAGACCGAACTGGGCGCCACTGAAGAACCCCAGGTTGAAGGCGCCACGCTGGGCGCACCGGCCGGGCCGGAGTTGGGCGGCAGGCTGCTGCGCGCCGCGTCGGCGCGCGCGTGGGCTGGCGCACCTGCCCGGCCCACGCCTTTGCGCGCGGCTTGCAGGCGCGCCGCAATGCGTTCGCGCAACGGCCCAAAAATCGAATTGGCCAAACCACCCCCGTACAGCAACCGGCTGTCAGTCCTATCAAGAACTCTAGGTTGCGCGGGGGGCGGGCCAGGCGCCGAAATGCGTAACAAACCAGCCCCATTCAGGGGGTGGGTCAAGGGCCCGGCGCGGCGGGCGCGGCCGTCAATCGACGAAGAAGTCGGCGATCAGGTCTTGCGTGCCCGGCACCACGGCGTACTGGTCGAGGTCGCTCACGCCGGCGGCGCGCAGCACGTCATCGTCGATGAAGAAGTTGCCCGTGCTGGCGCGCGCATCACTGGTGAGGATGATGTACGCCGCGTCGGCCAAGATCTCAGGCTTGCGGCATTTGTTCAGGTCGACGCCCGGGATCATCTGCAACGCCGCGGTGGCAATCGCCGTGCGCGGCCACAGGCTGTTCACGCCAATGCCGTGCGGCTTGAACTCACCGGCATGGCCCAGCGTGCATTCGCTCATGCCGTACTTGGCCATGGAGTACGCCACATGGTGCTTGAACCAGTGCTCGCGCATCGACAGTGGCGGGCTCATGGTCAGCACCTGCGGGTTGCGCCCGGCTTGCGCGCTTTTGATCAACGCTGGCAAACAGGCCTGGGTGCAGCAAAAGGTGCCACGCACATTCACGCCGAACATCAAGTCAAACCGCTTCATCGGCGTGGCCAATGTGGGCGTGAGCGAAATGGCGCTGGCGTTGTTGATGAGGATGTCGATGCCGCCAAAGCGCTGCACGCCGGCGGCCACGGCAGCGGCCACGGCGGCTTCGTCGCGGATGTCGCAAGGCACGGCCAGCGCCTGTCCGCCGGCGGCTTCCACCTCAGCCGCCGCGCTGTAAATGGTGCCCGGCAACCTGGGGTTGGCTTCTGTCGTCTTGGCGATCAACACCAGGTTGGCGCCGTCTTGCGCCGCGCGCTTGGCAATGGCCAGGCCGATGCCGCGCGAGGCGCCGGTGATGAACAGGGTCTTGCCCTTCAGGCTTTGAAACATGGTGTGTTCCCGTTCAAACAGGTGTTAATGGAATTGCGAAAAGTCAGGCCGGCGCTTTTGGAAGAAGGCCTGGAAGGCTTCCTTGGCTTCGGGGCTTTGCAGCGCCTGGGCAAAGACCTCGCCTTCCGCGCGCATGGCGTGCAACACGGCCTCGCGCTGCGGCGCGCGCAGCAGCCGCTTGGCGTTGCGCACGGCGCCGGGCGGCAGGCCGTTGAAGCGCTCGGCCACGCGGCGCGCATGGTTCAACACCTCGCCTGCGGGCAACACGGCGTTGGCCAGGCCGCACTCCACGGCGTCGGCGCCGGTGAAGGGGTCGCCGAGCAGCAACTTCTCAGCCGCCCGCGCCCGGCCCACGATTTGCGGCAGCAACAGGCTCGATGCAAATTCGGGCACCAGGCCCAGGCTGGTAAAGGGCATCACCAGGCGCGCTTCGTCGCTGATGTAGACCAAGTCGCAATGCAACAGCATCGTGGTGCCCACACCGATGGCCGCACCCGTCACCGCGGCAATGACCGGCTTTTCGAAGTCGATCAAGGCGTGCATGAACTGGAACACCGGCGAGTCGCCCACGTTGCTGCCGCCCTGGCCGGGTGCGCGCTGCATGAAGTCTTCAAGGTCGTTGCCCGAGGTGAAGATGCCGGGCTGGCCGGTGATCAACACGGCGCGCACCGCAGCATCAGCATTGGCCGCGCGCAGCGCGTCGGCCATGGCCTGGTACATGGCGCTGGTGAGCGCGTTCTTCTTCTCCGGGCGGGCGATCTCGATCGTTGCAACGCCGTTGATGGTGGCCGTCTTGATGCTCATGATTTGCTCGCTTGCTGAAATTAGACGCGCTCGAAGATGCCGGCCGCGCCCTGCCCCGTGCCCACGCACATGGTGACCATGCCGTACTTCAGGTTCTTGCGGCGCAGGGCGTGGATCACCGTGGCCGCGCGAATCGCGCCCGTGGCGCCCAGCGGGTGGCCCAGGGCAATGGCGCCGCCCATCGGGTTGACCTTGCCGGCATCGAGCTTGAGCGTGTTGATCACGGCCAGCGATTGCGCTGCGAAGGCCTCGTTGAGTTCAATCCAGTCAATCATGTCTTGCGTTAACCCGGCGTAGCGCAGCGCCGCAGGAATGGCCTCGATGGGGCCGATGCCCATGATCTCGGGCGGCACGCCGCGCGAGGCGAAGCTGACGAAGCGGGCCAGGGGCGTGAGGCCGTGCGCCTTGACTGCGGCGCCGCTGGCCAGGATGAGGCAACCCGCGCCGTCGCTCGTTTGCGAGCTGTTGCCCGCGGTCACGCTGCCCAGGCCGGTGGCCTTGCCGGCGGGGTCTTTGGGTGCGGCAAACGCGGGCCGCAGCTTGGCCAGCGCTTCAATCGAGGTGTCGGCGCGCGGGCCTTCGTCGAGCTTGATGTTGCGGATCTTGCTGCTCACCTCACCGGTTTCCAGGTTGGGCGTGCGCTCGGTCACGTCGAACGTTGTGATCTCGTCGCTGAACTCACCGGCCTGCTGCGCCGCAATGGCCTTCTGATGCGAGGCCACGGCGAATTCATCTTGTGCCTGGCGGCTGATGTTCCATTGCTGCGCCACTTTCTCGGCCGTCAGGCCCATGCCGTAGGCGATGCCCACGTTCGCATCCGCCGCAAACACCGCCGGGTTGAACGATGGCTTGTTGCCGCTCATCGGCACCAGGCTCATGCTTTCAGCGCCGCCGGCGATCATCACGTCGGCCTCGCCGACGCGAATGCGGTCGGCCGCCATTTGAATCGCCGTCAAGCCCGAGGCGCAAAAGCGGTTCACCGTGACGCCGCCCACGCCGTTGGGCAGCCCGGCCAGCAGCACCGCCACGCGGGCCATGTTCAGGCCCTGCTCGCCTTCGGGCATGGCGCAGCCGATGATGGCGTCTTCAATCGCCTTCGGGTCCAGCGTGGGCACCTGCTTCAGCGCGCCCAGGATGGCGGCCACCAGCAAATCATCTGACCGTGTGTTGCGAAACGCACCGCGGTGCGAACGGCCGATGGGGGTGCGCGTGGCGGCGACGATGTAGGCTTCTTGAACTTGCTTGCTCATGTTGTTTTCCTCGCTCAATTTCGAACAGGCTTACCGGTTTGCAGCAGGCCCATCATTCGCTCTTGACTCTTGGGGTGGGCCAGCAGCGAAGCGAAGTGTTTGCGCTCCAGCGCCATCAAATACTCCTCGCTCACCAAGGTGCCGGCATCAACATCGCCGCCCGTCACCACGTCGGCAATCAGGCTGGCAATGTGATAGTCATGCGCGCTGACCTGGCCGCCGTCGCGCATGGCCACCAGTTGCGCCATGAACGTGGCCTTGGCGTTGCGGCCAGCCACCGGGAACAAGCCCTTCATGGGCGCGCGCCAGCCTGAATCGGCCATGGCTTTGACTTGCGCGATGGCCACGTGCAGCAGTTCGTCGCGGTGCGGCACGATGATGTCGCTCCACAACAAATAGCCCAGGCGGCGGCTGTCGATGGCGCTGGTGCCCACCGTGGCCATGGCGGCGGCGACGAAGCCGTCTTTCAAGAAACCGAGCAGATCAGAGCCGGGCGCGGCCGCGGCGTTCTCGGCGGCGCGGCGGGCGATGTAGGCCAGGCCGCCGCCGCCGGGGATCAGGCCCACGCCCACTTCGACCAGCCCGATGTAACTTTCCAGGTGAGCCACGCGGCGGGCGCAGTGCACGGCCAGCTCGCAGCCCCCGCCCAGCGCCAGGCCGCGCACCGCGGCCACGGTGGGCACGCTGGCATAGCGCAGGCGCAGCATGGCGTCTTGCAGCTTTTTCTCTTCAGCGGCAATGCCCTGCGGGCCGGCCTTCATGAAGATCGGCATCATGGCTTCGAGGTTGGCGCCGGCGCTGAACACGTCATCGGGCGACCAGACCACCAGGCCCTTGTAGCTGGCTTCAGCAATCTCCAGCGCCTTCATCAGCCCTTCGCCCACCGCGGGGCCGATGAGGTGCATCTTGCAGGTGATGCTGGCCACCAGCACCTGGCCATCGGGCGACCACACGCGCACATCGCTGTTGCGGAATTCTTCGGTGCCAGTTTCCAGCGCAGCCTTCGCGCCTTCGCCCAGCAGCGCCTCTGGGAAACGCTGGCGCGCGTACACCGGCAAGTTGGAGCGCGGCAGGTACTTGCCCTGGCTGGCGCTCCACGAACCTTCGGGCGTGTGCACGCCGCCGGCCTTGGCCACCGCGCCTTCGAACACCCACTTGGGCAGCGGCACCGAACTCAGCGCCTTGCCGGTGTCGATGTCTTCCTGGATCCACTGCGCGACCTGAGCCCAGCCGGCTTCCTGCCACAGCTCGAACGGCCCCTGCTTCATGCCGAAGCCCCAGCGCATGGCGAAGTCGACGTCGCGCGCGCTCTCGGCGATGGTCGCCAAGTGCACGGCGGCGTAGTGAAAGCTGTCGCGCAGGATGGCCCACAGGAACTGCGCTTGCGGGTTCTTGCTTTCGCGCAGCAGCTTCAGGCGTTCGGCCGGCGGCTTCTTCAGCATGCGGCCGACGATCTCGTCGGCCTTGCCACCCGCAGGAACATAGTCCTGCTTGGCCGGGTCCAGGCGCAGGATGTCCTTGCCCACCTTCTTGTAAAAGCCGGCGCCGGTCTTCTGGCCCCGGGCGCCCT